>CANQDW010000064.1 GCA_947593975.1 uncultured Lachnospiraceae bacterium | reverse complement strand
TCTGACGGCGCAAATTTTAGTGTAACGCTGTTGCTTTCAGGCATCTCGGCGTACAGAAGCGGTGAACACGGAGTGTCCTTTACGGTAAATGCAAAAACTCCTCCTGCTGCTTTTGTACTGTATTTTTTATCTTTCGTAAATGCAGTAACAGTCCAGTAATATGTCTTGCCCGGAAGAAGTATATTAGGCTCAACCGTATACTTGTTATATATCATATTAGGCCTTTCAATAACCGGATCCGACATATCAGGATTTTCCGATACGATGAGGCTGTAGAAAAATGCATTTGCGGACGCTTCCCATACAAGTTCTGTCCTTGCGCTTATATCAGAAGCATTATTTGCAGGATATGTAAGCGCAAAATCTACAGGTTCGTTTTTTTCTGCTTTCGTCGTAAAACTGTGGAGCGGTCCGTTCATAGGCCTCTCGCCATCAGCATTCTCCGCATATACGATCCAGTAATATTTCGTATTGTATTCAAGCTCATTATTAAACCTGTAATACCCCTGCGAATTATTTCCAAACTGTCCTGTTCCCCGTACAGACTTTATGCCCCTTACATCTACAACCGCATCAGAAAAATCAGCATTTTTCGATACGACCACATGATATGAATCGGCATTATACGCTGTCGACCATTTAAGCTCCGTATTAACATCTTCATTTACCGCATTAACGGACGGCATATACGGTCCGAACTGACCCGGAACATCTGTATTATCTTTTACAAGGAATGAATACTTTGTATCAGAGACAAATTCCGTACTGCCGTTTTTGTTTTCTGCCGTAACCTTCCAGTAATATCTTGTATCATTTTTAAGAGGGCTCTGTACTTTATATGACTGTCCAACGACTCCCGATTCATTTATTACAGGATCAGACATATCTTTATTCTCAGATACAGTTACCGTATACGAATCGGCTCCCTGTGATTTCGTCCATGTAAGTTCCGGCGTATTAAGCGCCGCCTGCCCGTCGTCAGGAGTAAGCGGTACAAAAAATCCCGGACATGCCTTTGAATCTTTTATATCTATAAACCATGTTTCATTTGAGTTTACATTATCAATTTCAAATACAAGAGTACCGTTTTCGTATGTATAGGAAACTATATCGCCTTGATACGAAAGCCCCGCATTTTCGCTGTCGATAATCTTGTAAGTATTTATAGTAAGATCAGTATCAGAAAGCTTAACGTTATCAAGCCTTATATCTATCGCTCCGTCACAGTTATTTTTGGCTGCGATTATCTTTATATTATCCTTATCAACACTAACTGCCCCTGTGAAATCTTCGCCTGCGTTTTCCGCAGCCACTTCCACATATTGTCCGGACATTTGCGCGAACGCATAATATACCCACCAGATCCCTCTTCTTGCTGAATTGTTCTCCGCTTTGACATTGGTTGTTAAAAGGTCGCTCATGCCATTCCAGTTGTTTCCTTCAAGACATCCTTTAATGTTGTAATCAACTCCTGTACGTACGACATTGGACATACTCCTTGCCCAGTCAGCCGGACTGGTTGAACCTGCATTGTTTTCTTCCCATATGATATACTTACCGTTTGCTTCCGGATACTGCGCCTGCAGATCGGCTATATTATCATGCCAGCCTTTAAGCTGACTGTAGGAAGCATATGTATTGCTCGTCCAGAATTCATGCCAGGACGGTCCTTCAAGCGTCATATTATTTTCCGATACATACGGGATATAAAAATCAGGTATACCCGAATATCCTACCGCGCCAGGTCCTACTGCCGGTATAGCGTCCGGATACACTTCCCTCAGCGCTTCCCAGCATACTTTAAAGGTTTCCTCTGTTCCTGTCCAGTACTCATTTGTAAGATCCGCAAAATCAGGTTTTGCTCCGTTGTCTTTCATATACTGGAACACATCTTTTATATACTGCTTAAAATCCTTAAGCTGTTCCTCGGTCTTAAAGTTCTTATTCTCCGTTGAATCCGTAGGACCTCCGCTCGCCGTTGCCCATGACGGATTATGCCCTAAAAGCATATAGTATTTCAGGCCGGCGTTCTTTGCTCGCGTATATGCCTCAAGCTGCCGCATGAGGATACTTCCTTCATACTGGTAATAACTTCCGTCCATGTCTCCTATAGCCTGAAAATTCTGCGCCGGTATAGTTTCCCGATTAAGTACAGGCCCTAAAAGTGTCATACGGCTGTCGGGAATATCGTAATTCGGCGTAAGTATATATCCGAACATACTGTTATCCACTTTGCGCGTAACATTGCTGCAGTCTGCGCTAAGAAGCGGATTTGCAACAACCGTGACCTTTATTTCAGCCGAAAAATCATTGTATCTTACCGTAACATCCGCAGTGCCCGCTTTAAGTCCGGTAATCTTTCCGCCTGCTGCCGACACTACATCAGGCGAACTTGATATAATGTTCAGATTATCTGCTTTTGATTCCCATACCCCGTTTGAATTTACAAGATATGCCGTAATCTCCTGCGTATAACCCACGCTTAAAGTATAACTGTCAGATTCGACAGCGATTGCATCTGTAACGGGATCATCTGAATGTTTCCATACGGATATTTTATCAAGATTGATACAGTCATCATTATTATCCGACGTGATATTCTTAACCGCTATTACGTTATTTCCCGCATTAAGGCGTATTCTTATTATCTTCTCTTCCCATGTATTCCACGATGCATCGGTTCCGTTAAAAACAATCTCCGATGAACTTTCATTTACCAAAAGTCCCATTGTCCTGTTTTTAGCCCATCCTCCGACATCGCCCGCCGAATACCTGAAATCAATATAATACTCAGCTTCTTCTGCCACATCAATATTAAATGTAACAGAGCCGGACCCGTTATTATCATATCCGCCCACAAAACCCGTGCCGGTATATCCCGTATGATCCGAAGCCTTTCTTGTTCCTCCCGAAAGGACGGCATCTTCCGCCTGATATACCTTTGCCATAGGATGCGCCGCGGTCGGCTCCTTATCGGCTGCGTATACGCTATCTATCCCGTTTTTTACAAATACGGCTGCAGCAAATACTAACATTACAGCAACAGCGCCTAATACATTTCTTTTAATCCTCATTGCAATCATCCTCTTTAAAATATATCTACTACAGGCTCTCCGTCATCATCAAACCATACTCCCCTTACAGCCGTACATCTCGGCGCGTCTTTAAGGGCAGTTTTAGCATGGTATACAATATAAACATTTCCGTTATCATCAGTAAAGAATGAATTATGTCCCGGTCCGTATTCGCCTTTTACCGTATAAGACGTATGAACAGGCGTCGGCTTCTTATACCAGCTCATCGTATCTAACAGATCGTCATTCTCATCTGCTATAAGAAGTCCTACCGCATATGAGTCTCCTCCTGCAGAACCTCCCGAAAATGCCAAATACACCTTACCGTTTCTTTTTAATGCAAACGGTCCTTCGTTATTAATTGTTCCTTCCGTATTTTCCCAGCCCCAGAGCGGTCTTGACAACAGAACAGGCTCGCTTGTAAGCACATACGGCTTATCTCTGTCTGTCGCAGCGATATATAACATTGAACCCGTATCTTTATCGGAAAATATATGTTCCCTGTAAGACCATGTAAGATAAGATATCCCGCCTGCCTCAAAGTATGTCATGTCAAGCGTGATCCCTTTATCCGCCAGATTAGTTCCATCCGCCCTTTTTACCCTCACAGGCAGTTCCCAGTCCGCCGGATTGCTTATGCATCCTCCTCTTTTAAGCTTCATCATATGGCACTGAGGATCAAAGTGGTCGGGGCTCACCGCAAAAAGTATGTATATGTCATCGCCTATTTTGTGCAGCTCGGGAGCCCAGAAAGTCTGTATGAATTTATGCTCATCATCCACATCAAGTATAAGCACAGGCTCTGCTCCGTTAAAAAGCCCTTCCACGGTATCGCTCTCGCGTACGTATATTCCTATATCGTTAGTATTGTCATTGGTAGCTATAAAATAATATTTGTTATCCCATTTAAATATCTGCGGATCCGCCCATCCGGTCGCAAGCGTAAACTTAAATCTCATGGCGTCAGGCTTCATCATGCTCTTTACAGGCGGCATGAATTTCTTACGCAGCCTGACCGCGGCTTCATCGGATATGGCAATCGTATCATTGACTGCCATATCCTTTTTGCCTTCATATACCGGAGAGGTCACATCCTGTAATGCATACAGGTCCGTAAAATGATTTTTAAATGTATTTCCGCTTTCATCCTGCCAGACTGCTTCATAACGCTTAAGTTCTTCGTTATATACGCAGCTTATTTTATCCACGCACACGGAGGCGTTCAGATAAAGCATACTCATTTCACTGTAATCCACAAAATCTTCCGTGATCCAGAACGAAACAGAACCGGCCGTTTTTTCATCGTATCCTTTTTCGTTGTCACAAAGCGGCGCCATAACCGCATATTTTCCGTCCGCAGTCTTAAATACGCATGGATTCTTAAGTCCCTTACAGCTTATCGTGTTCTTTTCGGTAATCGAACCCTTTGCAAATAATATCCCGTAATCATTATTTAACGGAACGTATTCCCCATTACCGTCACTTAAAGCTATATGCACACTGTTGGCCAGATCAATGCTGTAGCCCTCTGAATCCGGTTTTCTTGTATATACTTTAAGCTGTGTCTCCGTCATAATTTATATCCTCCTGATATCTTTTTATCACTGTGCCTGTCCTCTGTACTGTCTTGTTACATCCGATACCTGCGCAGGAATACCTGATTCCTCATCAGTAACGGTATACGGCACTATCGTATATGAATAATTATACTTATCCCTTGCGGACAGCTGATATGCCGAAAGAGTATCCGGTCCGCAGCTTGCATTTCCTGTGCCTTCAGAACCATAGTTTACCGAAAGTATTGTTTCGCTAAGCTTATTTAACTGATACGGATGTCCTGCGCTGTCCATATCATCATCCTTAAAGTGGAGCGCGGATGCTTCAAAATCATTGCCTGCAATGGCAACTGCCGATTTGCTGCCGCTGTTCGTTACGGTTATCCACTTAAGTCCTGTAAGCGTACCTGTATCCTGCGTATTCAGATACGGATAAAACAGTTTGTCAACGGTTGTCTTATATGAACCAACCATCTCTCCTGTGCATCTGTCTCTCATTGTTTCAACAGGGCCTCTTCCAAGCCAGTATACATTCTCATATCCTGCCGGAAGGACCATCTCAGTTCCGACGCGCAGAAGTCTTCTCTTGCTGAGGTTTCCTGTATATCCGGTAGGGTCAAATTCAATATCTATTGTTACTGCTCCGCTTCCGTCAATAGTGTAAACCATCTTCTGTGTTACGCCGTTTGCCCTGCTGAATTTCAGGTTTGCCGTTATCACATTCTGACCTGCGCTGTTTTTAGATGCGCTTATATTGTCTACCGATGCCGAATCTCCGACACTCTGCCATATAGCATCATAATTTCTGTCGTTATTGAGCCTTGCTCTCCAGAAATTAGGCTGCGGTCCGTTAGCAATAACAACTTCATTGTTATATTTGTACTCTTCAAGCCTTCCTGACTGTTTGTTTATCTTAAAGCTGAAATTGTCTCCGCTTACATTATAATAACCTGAATCCTCAGTCACATTTACAGCGTTTGGCGATACCTGTCTTGTAACCGCTGTTTCCGTATCGGATATATCAAACTGCTCATGGGCTATCTCATGGCCTGCCGGTATAATGACAACATCCTGTCCGTCAAGTTTGCCGTTTACAGCCTGTTTTGTTTTAACAAGGATGTTAAGGTAATAGCTGCTTCCCGGTTTAAGCGTCTGCGGAAGGAATTTCTTATATTCTATTCCTACGCTCTTTGTTTCTCCCGGCATAACGCTGCAGTCATCATAACTTAAACTTCCAAGGCATGTATCATCTTCGTATACTTCTGCAACAAGTTCGTATTTATTTAAGTTATCAAAGCTTGACTCGTTATATATAACGATATTCTCACTGTTTAAATCTTCCTCGGCCGTACTGTCAAACCAGAAATTCTGATATCTGTATTTTACTTCATAAAGTTCAGGCTGAACGTCCCTGTCAGGCGATACAAGACCGTTTACACAGAATGAACCGTCGTTCGGGTTATCTCCGCTGTCTCCGCCGTATGCAAAGAACATTCCGTTATTTTCCGATGCGTAAAGATTTTCATGCGCGTCGTCCTCGGCATAATAATCATATACGTTTCCTGATGTTTTTGCCTTATCAAGCGACAGAAGCCTTGACTGGTCAACCCAGTCCCATATGAATCCGCCAAGCATATTGCCTGAACTTCTTATCGCATCCCAATACTCTTTAATATTTCCTACGGCGTTACCCATTGCATGGTCGTACTCGCATATCACATACGGCATATTTTCATTAGCTTTGCCGCGTACGCCGTCAACCGACGGATACATATTGCTTCCCATATCCACGCCGTTTGCGTCGCCTGAGCTTTCGCAGTGAACCGGTCTTGTAGGATCGTTATCTTTAAAATACCATATAAGGTCATAGAACATTCCGTCAGCATAGTTTGCATCGCCCGAATAGTAGCTTTCGTTTCCTGTTGACCACATGATCACGGCAGTCCTGTTTTTCAGTCTCTCAAATGCAGTTATAGTCCTGTCCATAAGCATATTCTTGAAATGGATCTGATTTGCGGCCTGGTTCTGGATAGCATGCGATTCTATGTTGGTCTCCGCCATCATGTAAAGTCCGTATTTATCACACAGATAATACAGATATTCGTCATTACTGTAGTGCGATGTACGGATCGCATTTATATTAAACTGCTTCATCAGTTTTATATCTTCAAGATATACGTTATGCGGTACATATTTGCCGTATACCGGATCCGTATCATGGCGGTTCGTTCCCTTCAGATAAAACGGCTGTCCGTTAAGAAGCATCTGCTGATAATCGTTCTTATCCGTTATACGGTTTCCGTTTTCGTCAACTTCGGTCCTTGTAAATTCTATCTCCCTGAATCCAAGTCCCTGTGAGAGGAATTCCATCCATGCGCCTGTCTTTTTATGATAAAGGTTAAGCACGAGCACATACATGTTAGGATTCTCACATGACCAAAGCTTTGGCGCTTTCACCGTTATCTGCGAATCACCGGCTTCCATTATCGAAGCCCCGTCATTTGTTCCGGCTGCCATTGCGGGAAGATCTATGTTGTATCCGTCTAAGAATACCGTGCCGTCTTCGTTATATATCTTAACATCAATGGCATATTCTCCCGCCGCTATATCGGATGTGCTGTAATTGGCAATCTGAAGACCGCTTATCTTAAGTTCCGCATCCTCATACCAGCCATCCAAATCTGTCTGTACAAAATAGTCTTCAATATGTACAAGCGGCGTTGCATACAGATAAACATCCCTGAATATTCCTCCGTCATAGAAGAAATCCTGTCCTTCAAACCATGTGCCGTCGCAGAACTTAAGCACTTTCACTGCAAGCAGGTTGTCTGCGTCAGTACTTATGCTGCCGTCGGCATTTTTCTTGAGATAATCCGTAATATCAAAGCTGTGCGGACTGTAGGAATCTTCGCTGTAGCCTACTTCCTTGCCGTTTACATAAAGATAGAAGCATGACTCAACGCCCTGAAAACTTATATTAACCCTTTCATCTGCGCACGAAAGTCCCTTATCAACCTTAAATGTCTTTCTGTACATGCCTACAGGGTTATAATTAACCGGACATTTTGGAGATGTAACATTTGTATCATATCTTGACTGCCACGGCATCTGGACATTTGCATATATGGAAAAGTCAAATCCGTAATGCTCCCAGCTTGAAGGAAGCGTAAGGTTATATTTCCAGTCTCCCTGCGCACTGTAATCTTCCCTGTAAAAATCTTTATACATATCGTCTTCGGCTTCCGCCGGACTATTTACGACCGTAAGCTCCCAGTCAGTTACAGACGCATCCGTACCTGTAAGGAACTGAACATAATCGGATGATTCCTTAGAATAATCCCTTGCTCCTTTAATCGCGTTCTCAGCCGTATCATATGAAACTGCGGAACCTGACGTTACAGAAGCATCTTTTCTGTTAATCGCATACACATCGGCTGCTTTTACATCATTGCCGTCAACATCCGTATATTCGTTTCCTGTCCACTCCTCAAAAGTAAATTTCTGCTCTTTTCCGACGCTGCTGTCCGTGATCGAATTAAGCGCCGGCCTTGGAACCCTTGTAGGAGTCGGCGTCGGATCATTATTGGCAGGCATTGTCGGCTGAGGCGTTACTTCCGTTTTTTTCGCTGCCTCAGAAACTTTCACCTTGCACGTAAGTTTTTTGGTCTTTGCCTTTGAACCTGCAGTCACCTTATACTTAACCGTTGCCGTAACCTTTGCGCTGCCCTTCTTTACAGCTTTGATCTTAGTGGCAGTTCCTGCTTTCTTGCTAAGCTTTATACACTTTTTTGAAACCTTCCACGATACCTTAACAAGTTTCTTTACCCCATTTTTCTTTACCTGAAGCTTCTTCGTGTTCCCAACTTTAAGCTTAACTGTTTTTTTCACGCTAAGCTTGGGAACCTTTTTTGATTTTGCAGCCATGCTTACATCGCCTGATGACATGACCATACATGCTGCGAGCAGGGCTGCCGTGATTCTTTTTACTGCTTTTTTCATAATAAGACCCCTCTCCTTACTTTGAACATTTTATGTTTGAATATTTACTGTTTATTGTTTTGCTTCCCTGTTTCTTAAAAGCGCATACTTTATAATAATATTTCCTGTTCTTCTTAAGTTTCTTTTTATCTATGTATTTAACCGTATTTTTCTTCTTGATCTTCTTTATTACTTTATAACCTTTTTTCTTCTTAACGGAACGTTTTATTATATATCCGTCCGCGCCGGACACCTTGCTCCACTTAAGCTTTACCTTGCCGCCTATGCGCTTACAGCTCTTAAGTTTTGGCGCCTTTAATGCTGTTTCGCCGTCTTTCTTACCTTCATTTCCCGTTTCGGTCTTTTTACCGTCGTCCGCATTATTTCCATTGCCTGCAGGAGGCGCCGACACACCCGGTACGTTTACGGTATAAGAAGCTGTCTTCTTGCTTCCGTCGCCTGCTTTTGCAGTAATCACGGCGCTTCCTGCCGCCACAGCCGTAACTTCTCCGGTTGTTTCATTTACTTTTGCCACAGCGCTGCTGCTGCTTGAATAAAGCACTCCTTTATATTCCGCATTATCAGGAAGAACTTTTGCAGTCTGCGTATACGTCTTTCCTGCTTCTACCGTAACTTCCGGTTTTTCAAATGAAAGCCCCGTTACCGTCACCGGAATATTTCCTATCGGCATTATCGCATCCAGTACAAATGTCCCGGATCTTAACGTTACTTTTACCTTATGCGAAGAATTGCCGAGTCCCGAAATAATATATGAAGAACAATGGTTATTGCTTACACTTGTAACGGCTCCTTCAGCTGCAGCCTGTCCGTCAACTTCCACGTCAATAACCGCCGTGCTGTCATTTTTGCCTATAAGCGAGAATCCGTCGCCTGACATTTCAAATTCAAATGCCGCGCCCGCTGATGATGATCTGCTTGTGGAGCGGTACCAGTCATTACTGCTTCCGTTTGCCGCTATTTCCCAGTTTCCGCTGTAAGCCACTTTATCGGAAGCGTTATCAATGAGCGCGCTTCCATATGGGATAACATCAAGCAAAGCATCACTTTCCGCGCTTTCAAGTTTCGTAACTTTAAGATTATCAAAATATACTTCGTTCCAGTCTGAGAACAGCCTAACTCGTCCGAAAAGCTCCGCGCTGCTGTCTTCGTATTCGTATACGGCTGCGTCATCTACATATGCCGTTATCTTATTTCCTTTACCTGTAAGCGCAAGTCTGTATTCCCCGTTTCCGCCTGCGGAACCGTTCGCGATCTGCGCAGATCCCTTTCTAAGCGTCCAATTGCCCTGATTGGTTATCTGGAGACTGTATCCGCTTCCCGTGTATGCCAGTCCCGTCTGTTCTCTTATCACTATTCCCGCATATCCGCTTCCCGGAACAGTTACGTCAACAGACGCCGTGTAGTTCATCCATCTGTGATCCCCGACAACCGTGCTTGGCGTATTATTCTGCCACTGGCTTATTCCCGATGTAAGACCCTGCACAAGCTTTCCGTCTTCCACATAAAATGCTCCGGAATAATCAACCATATACCTTGGCTCGTTACCTCTCTCGGAAAGATATGTACTGCTGTAAGAATCGTAATTAAAATCGTCTGCATAAAGCACATCGCCTGATGAATCCTGGGCGGTTCCTTCCGCATTGGTATCAAGCACAGGGTTGTATGAATCTTCGGGAAGCCTTTCTTCATACTCAGCTTTGCCATTGCAGTCAAGCGTAGTAACAGTCACGATTGAATAAGGCTCTACATCCACATAATAATATCCGCCGTCTTTTGATACCTCACCCTTATACTGCATATAGCTGTCTGTGCTTGTCTCCCATCTTTCAAGCGCCGCGTCATCTTTTATATCCATATCCCGTACTTCTATTGCATAACTCAAACTCTTCGGGCTGTTATTAACGATGATCGTTGAAAAATCTTTTTTATCAGGTGAAGCAAGCGTCATATAACTCGGTTCTCCGGATTCGTTGGTAAGATGCTCCGTACCTGAAGAATTGTTATACGATGCTTCTGCTATATATCTCCAGATTCCTGCCGTATTGGTCTCATTTTCCCAGCCTGTCTTTGCAAACTTTGAAAAATGCTCAAGCATATATATCGACTCGTCAAAATGGATATGTCCCGACCATGGCTCTCGCGCGCTGAGAAGTTCTTTGTGGTCATACTGTGAACCCTCATAGAAAGAACCTATCGCAGGTTGGAATATATAATGGGTCTTTCTTGAGTATACGGCGCTCTTTACCATACAGTCGCACATTGCAAGAGGGCTCTGATATCCTCCTATCGTGCCTGCCCCATATGCAACGTTTTTATTTTCCTGATACTCCGTATAGCTAAAGCTTCCGCAGCCCTCGCTGTACCATACCTCTTTATCGTCAATATCAGCCATATTTACATAGTCGGCCGTTGTTGTTGCGGTTCCGGTAGTATAGTGGAAACCAATCGCATCCACGGCATCATAAAGCCCCGCGTCGTTTCTCATGGCAGGAACAATATTTAATGATATATACTCATCCGATGCTATGATCTTAATATTATGATATGCTTCTATCGCCTTATCATCCATATAAGAAGGAAAATCATCCTCATTTACAAGGCGGTCTTTGAACCATTTGATAAAATCGCCGTCAGGCGTGCCCGTCTCGTTCTTATCAGGATTGATATAATCAAGGATATATCCGTATTTTTCATATGCGTCAAATATGGTTTCGCGGTACCATGTATATACCGCCTCATATCCTTTGCCTGTCTTATCCTGGTTCCAGTAGTTCTGTACCCATGAAGGCATCTCCCAGCGGAGTATGCTTACTTTCACATTGCTGTTTACCTTCTTGGCATCCGCTGCGAGAACAAATCCGGGACTCCTTGAAGCATCCGCTTCTTCCCCCTCATATCTCATAGTACATGAATCCGCTCCGGTAGAATTGTTTCCGTCATTTCCCATCTCTATCTTTACATGGTTCATTAACGGGTGCTCTC
>CANQDW010000063.1 GCA_947593975.1 uncultured Lachnospiraceae bacterium | reverse complement strand
CTTCTTGCCGCATGCGACATATACAGGCCTGCCGCCGTGGAACAGCTTGCGAAAAACGGTGAAAAGCAGGGAGTTCCGGTGTTTTCAATGGGAACTTCAAATAAACCGGAGGATATTGTAAAGGCTGCCTATGAACATGCAAGGAAGAATAATAATAACGTACTTATAATAGATACTGCCGGAAGGCTTCATATTGATGAAGATATGATGAATGAACTTGTCGATATTAAAAACAGCATACAGGTCCATAGTACGCTGTTGGTCGTAGATGCGATGACAGGACAGGATGCGGTAAACGTAGCGGAAACATTTGATGAAAAGCTTAACATAGACGGCATCATCCTTACGAAGCTTGACGGAGACACGAGAGGCGGAGCCGCATTATCCATACGCGCCGTTACAGGAAAACCTATAATATATGTCGGAATGGGTGAAAAACTTACGGATCTGGAACAGTTTTATCCGGACAGGATGGCGTCGCGTATACTTGGAATGGGGGACATACTTACCCTTATAGAGAAAGCCGAAGCCGAAATTGATGAGAATAAGGCAAAAGAGATGGAAAAGAAACTCCGGAAGGCGGAGTTTGATTTTAACGACTATCTTGAACAGATGCAGCAGATGAAGAAAATGGGCGGCCTAAGCAGTATATTAAATATGCTTCCGGGTATGGGCCTTCCCTCCAACGTTGATATTGATGATAATGCCCTTGCAAAGATAGAGGCTATCATATATTCAATGACAAAAGAAGAAAGGACAAAACCTTCCATTATAAGCCCTTCGCGTAAACAGAGGATCGCCAAAGGAGCCGGCGTTGATATAAGCGAGGTCAACAGGCTGATCAAGCAGTTTGAACAGGGCAAAAAGATGATGAAGCAGATGAGCGGGATGATGTCCGGCAAAAAAGGTAAGCGCGGATTATTCGGTAAGATGCCTTTCGGCATGTAAATACCGTATTCTCCGATAATAATAAAGCAATGATATGCAAGGAGGTGAATACGATGGCAGTAAAGATCAGACTTAGAAGAATGGGAAAAAAGAAAGCTCCTTTCTACAGAGTAATAGTTGCAGATTCACGTTCTCCGAGAGACGGTAAGTTCATAGACGAGATAGGTACTTATGACCCTAATGTAGAACCTGCAGCATTCAAGGTTGACGCAGAAGCAGCAAAGAAGTGGATGGAAAACGGTGCAAAGCCTACGGAGACTGTAGCAAGGCTCTTTAAGCAGTCGGGAGTACTTTAAGCATTATTGCGCACAGGTTATAAAAAACCTGTGCTCCGTACTTCGGATTTAGCTGCAGATAGGAGGTATTATGAAAGAATTAGTTGAAGTTATTGCAAAATCATTGGTAGACAATCCTGATGAAGTAACGGTTGTCGAAACGGAAACCGCTAAAGGTACCGTGATCGAACTGAGAGTTGCGCCCGACGATATGGGCAAAGTTATCGGCAAGCAGGGACGCATAGCAAAGGCGCTCCGCACGGTTGTAAAAGCAGCGGCTTCAAGAGATGATAAAAAAGTTATTGTAGAGATTCAGCAGTAGATATAATTTGCAGCCGATTGTGCGAACTTCACATAACGGAGCGGGTACGCATATGCCGTATTATCGGGCGGCGCCTGCTTATGTTATGTGAAATCAGCATGATCAAGAAAGGATTATGAATGGATGATTATCTCAGAGTAGGAACATATGTTAATACGCATGGCGTAAAGGGCGATGTAAAGGTATATCCGCATACGGATGACGTCAGGCGTTTTTCGGATCTTGATGAGGTTATGCTTGATACAAAAGACGGGCTTATCACTTATAAGATACAGTCGGTAAGATATCAGAAGAATATGGCGCTTATCAGATTTGAAGGGATAAATGATATAAATGACATAGAAAAGTATAAAGGCTCGGATATCCTTATTAAAAGGAGCCAGGCCGTGCCGCTTGATGAAGGCGAATATTTTATATGCGATATAATAGGCGCAGATGTATATACCGATACCGGAGATAAACTCGGCGTGATAAAAGAAGTGCTTCAGACAGGAGCTAACGACGTATACGTTGTAAAAGGAGACAGGAAACGTGAATTTCTTATTCCGGTCATCCCGTCATGCGTCCTTGATGTCGATACCAGGTCAAAGCAGGTAAAAGTGCATATGATGCCGGGGCTTACAGAACTGTAGATACGGAGGTTTGTATGGATTATTACGTGCTTACGCTGTTTCCGGAGATGATTGAGGCATGCATGAAAACAAGTATAACGGGCCGCGCGATAAATAACGGATATATAACCATGAACGCTGTAAACATACGCGATTATGCCGCTAATAAGCACAGGCATGTTGATGATTACCCGTACGGAGGCGGCGCAGGTATGGTCATGCAGGCGGAACCTGTATATCTTGCATGTGAAGATATAAAAAAGAAGACTAAAAAAAACCCGCGTATAATATACATGACGCCTCAGGGAAGGGTATTTGACCAGAGTATGGCAAAAGAGCTTGCGAAAGAAGAAGAACTTGTTTTTTTGTGCGGGCATTATGAAGGAATAGATGAGCGCGCTATAGAGCTTGAAGTTACGGACTGCATTTCAATAGGTGATTATGTGCTTACCGGGGGCGAGCTTGCAGCGCTTGTAGTGATGGACGCCGTATCGAGGATGGTGCCGGGAGTGCTTTCAAATGAAGAATCGGGCAAGTCGGAAAGTTTTGAAAACAGCCTTTTGGAATACCCGCAGTATAAGAGACCGGAAGAATTTATGGGACGCAGAGTGCCCGAGATACTTTTGTCGGGACATCATGCAAATATAGAAAAATGGCGCAGGGAGCAGTCGCTTGCAAGGACGGCAGAAATGCGGCCGGATTTGTTTAAAAAAGCGGAACTTGATAAAAAGGATATTGAATATCTGAAAAATAATATAAAAAACTTGCAATTATAAATGGTATATGATAAAATGGGTAAGCTGTGAAAAAAGATAGATGGTCCGCTGTGCCAGTTTGATATGGTTTATGAACATCAAAAATAATTAGGAGGATGCACAGATGAATGATATTATCAAAAAAATCGAAGATGCCCAGCTTAAGGCAGAAATACCTGAATTCAGGGTTGGCGATACGATAAAGGTATATGCCAAGATCAAGGAAGGAAACAGGGAAAGGACGCAGGTGTTTGAAGGCACTGTCATTAAAAGACAGAACGGCGGAGCAAGAGAGACATTTACCGTACGTAAGTTTTCGAACGGGATCGGCGTAGAGAAATCATGGCCGCTTCACTCGCCTATCGTAGAGAAGATCGAAGTTGTAAGGCTTGGTAAAGTAAGAAGGGCAAAACTTTATTATCTGAGGGATCGTGTAGGTAAGGCTGCCAAAGTTAAGGAAAAGGTAAAATAATAAGTTGCCAGCGTGAACTATTCGGGGACATATTGATATGTCCCCTTTTTTAAAATTACGGGAGCCGCATATGAGAAGAAAGAAAGCTGCGCTTAGGTTTGTAAAGAAGAAAAAAGAAAGTTCCATGTCAAAAGGTAAAAAGATACTTATAGAAACAGTCATTTATCTGGCTGAGCTTCTGTTTGTGATACTTTTGGCTTTTCTTATAGTGCGCACGGGTTTCGTCAAATGTTCGATGATGGGAGATTCCATGACGCCTACTCTTGTAAACGGGGATTCGCTGCTTGTAAACAAATTTGCGTATATGATATCGGAACCGCACAGGTTTGATGTGGTGGCGTACAGGCAGGGCTCGTCGGAACATTCGTACATGAGCGTAAAGAGGATAATAGGGCTGCCCGGTGATAATGTGCTGATAAAAAATGGCGAGATATATATAAACGGAGAAATGCTTTCCGAAGACATAAATACGGAAAAAATGATAACCGGCGGGCTTGCGGAAAGCGAGATCATACTTGATGAAAACGAGTATTTTGTGCTCGGCGATAACCGCAACAACAGTGAAGACAGCAGATTTGCCAATGTAGGCAATGTTGTAAGAAACGATATCTGCGGTAAAGTATGGATAAGACTGAATTCATTTGGTTTTGTGGATTCGTTTAACCATAAGGAAGATAACGAGGTGGAAGATAAATAATGCATTTTCAGTGGTATCCCGGACATATGACCAAGGCAAAGCGTATGATGCAGGAAAATATCAAGCTTATAGATGTCGTAATAGAGCTTGTGGATGCAAGAATACCGGTATCAAGCCGCAATCCCGATATAAAGCAGCTCGCGTCAGGTAAAAAGCAGGTAATCCTTTTAAATAAATACGACCTTGCGGATGACGTATATACAAAGAAATGGAAAGAATATTATGATAATAAAGGGTATTTTACCGCGCTTGTCAATTCAAAGTCGGGAAAGGGCGTAAAAGATGTAAACGAAGTGATCATGAAGGCATGCAGTGAAAAAATCGAACGCGACAGGAAAAGAGGGATACTTAACCGTCCGGTCCGCGCAATGATAGCCGGAATACCTAATGTGGGCAAATCTACATTTATCAACAGTTTTGCCGGCAAAGCATGTACCAAAACGGGTGATAAACCCGGAGTGACAAAAGGCAAACAATGGATAAGGCTTAACAAAAATGTCGAGCTTTTAGATACGCCGGGGATATTGTGGCCGAAGTTTGAAGACCAGAAGGTGGGGCTTAACCTTGCGCTTATAGGTTCGATAAGTGATAATATACTTCAGCTTGAAGAACTGGCAGAGGAACTTATCGCAGTACTTAAGGAGTATTATCCAAAACTCCTTGAGGGATATCTTGGGTTTGATATATCGCTTAAACCTTATGAGATCCTTGAAAAATATGCTTATAAAAGGGGATGCAGGCTTAAAGGAGACGAAGCCGACACAAATAGGGCCGCAATACTTCTTCTTGATGATTACAGGGGAGGAAAGATCGGAAAGATCACTTTAGAAAGGCCGTAAAATTATTTAATGAAACTATAGCAGAATGTACAAAATCTATTGTTGTCCGGATTGTTAAATAAATGAAAAAAACAGCATGAATACCAAAAACATGCTGTTTTTTTGTTTATCATTTATCTGTTTAAACTGCTATAATATTGTCATCGGATATCTGTTTTTTCAAAATTATATCGATATAAACTTATCAGCAGCAATTATCCGCTGCAGCGATCGCATTTTAATAATAAAAAACTGAAAGGGGAATTAAATGGATAAAAAATACGTTAATAATGAGTGGAGGAGCCCATATGGCAGGAAGATGATAAGGGAAAATCTTTTTTATACCCTTGTTGGGCGAGAAAGAAATAAAGAACTGCTTATGGATGTGCCGCACGTGAATTTTCTCGATCTTGCGATTGTTTTCAATTATATGATATCGGCAAGGGACGGCAGGATACAGAGTTTTAAGGTCAATAACATAATAATGCAGACCTGGGGGATTGATACGCAGACTATGTATGATATAGCGCGGAAGAATATGGACAGGCTGCTGCCGGAAACGATGACCTGCATAAGCAGCATTATAAACGGGTTTGCAGGCGGATGCGAGCAGGATATCATAATATCCGAAGAAGATGATGTGCATATGTATGTTATTACGAACAAGTATGCGGTAAACGGTTCCGCAGCAATATTATACAGCAAAAAACTCAGTAATATTGCCGAAATGATGAATAGCGATATGTATATAATGCCAAGCAGCATACATGAAATGATAATCGTACCTAAAATATACTATAACAATGAGGACAGATTAAAAGAGCTGGTAAAGGAAGTAAACAGGGATGTCGTAGTGCCTGAGGAACAGCTTTCGGATAATGTATACTGCTATGACTGGAAGAGCGGAAATATATACATATGCGAAAATAAGGAGAAGGATGGAGAATAAACAAATTTTACTATACTTTTTATTGATAATATAGTATTATTATCTATGTATGTACTATAAATTTCAATAAAGGAGAATATGTTATGTCTGTTCTTGTTACCGGAGGCGCCGGATATATCGGATCACATACTGTGGTTGAGCTTATTTCATCCGGATATGATGTAGTAGTTGTAGACAATCTGTGCAATTCAAGCAGGGAATCACTTGTAAGGGTTGAGGAGATAACAGGTAAGAAGGTAAAGTTTTATGAGGCCGATATACTTGATGAAGACGCTTTAGAGGAGCTGTTTTCGAAAGAAGATATCGACTGCTGTATTCATTTTGCGGGGCTTAAGGCCGTAGGCGAATCGGTAGAAAAGCCATGGCTTTATTATCATAATAATATTGCGGGCACGTTAGTTCTGCTTAAAGTTATGGAAAAGCATAATGTAAAAAATATTATCTTTTCATCATCCGCCACCGTATACGGTTCTCCGGCGGAGATACCTATTACGGAAAATTGTCCGAAAGGAGAGATAACCAATCCTTACGGACATACCAAGTCGATGCTTGAGCAGATCCTGTCGGATATATATAAGGCGGATCCTGAGTGGAATGTAATCCTTTTAAGATACTTTAATCCTATCGGAGCGCATAAAAGCGGCAGGATAGGCGAGAATCCAAACGGGATACCAAATAACCTGATGCCTTACATTACGCAGGTGGCCGTCGGAAAACTTGAATGTCTTGGAGTTTTCGGAGATGATTATAATACTCATGACGGAACAGGGGTAAGGGATTATATACACGTCGTAGATCTGGCGAAAGGCCATGTTAAAGCTATTGACAAACTTATGAAAAATTCAGGCCTTGAAGTATATAACCTCGGAACCGGAAAAGGTTACAGCGTACTTGATATAGTAAAGAATTTTGAAGAAGCGTCGGGACAGCATATACCGTATGTTATCAAACCAAGAAGGGCGGGAGACATCGACGAGTGTTATTCCGACCCTTCCAAGGCTGAAAGGGAGCTTGGCTGGAAAGCAGAAAACGGCATAAGGCAGATGTGTGAAGATGCCTGGAGATGGCAGCATAATAATCCTAACGGATACGCAGACAACTGATCGGAGGTGCAGGCATGTTGAGGAGAATGATAAAGACTGCGGCGGCAATAGTCCTTATTTTGTCGATGACAGCGGGTACGGTAATCGTAAAAACAGATGTTTATTCTGCAAAAAAAGCAAAACTTGTAACGAAGAACCTTAAGATGAACGAAGGACAGAAAAAACAGATAGTTATAAAAAACAAAAGCAGTAAAGCAAAATATTCGTATACCGTAAAGAACAAAAAGATAGCAAAGGTCAATAAAAAAGGCAAAGTTACCGCGATAAAAAAAGGCAGTTCAAAGATTACGGTAAAAGAGACGCAGAAAGGGGCAAAAAAATCAAGAAAGCTCGGTACTGTTAAAGTTATCGTAAAAAAAGCGGAAAAAGGCGGCAAAACAGAAAACGGCGGACAGGCAGGTACGAGCGATACGCCAAAAACCGAAAATACGCCGGCGCCCGCGCCTACGAACTGCGTAGATATTGATTTTGCGGACGGCAACATTTCAAAGTTCTCTGCAGAAGGGGACGGTGTAAAGATTGAATTGTCACAGAACGGATATAATGACAACGCATGTATTAAAGCGACTAACAGGGCAGGCAGAAACGACTGGTTTGGCTGCGGAATGGCGCTTGATATAACCGACGCCATAAAACCGGGAAAGACATATAAGCTTACCTGCTATGTAAAATGCGATGCGGACGCTACGATGACAATAAGGAGCATAAGCGGTTCGGGCGGCGGAGGATTCTTTAATTTCCCTACGCAGGTAGGAGAGACTGTGGATGTGAAAGCCGGTCAGTGGACACGCATGGAGGCAGTATATCTGTCGCCGGATACCATTAACGGAAAAATAAGGCTTTACTGGGATGCTTCCAATACTTCCGATATATATCTGGATTCTATACAGATGATAGAAAGCGTTGTGCTTGACAATACTTTTAAGTCGCTGTTTACGGATATATTCGGACATGTGGGCGTATGCAATACATATACGCAGATGCGGGATTATAAAGGATTTACGACTACGCTTTATAACAGCGTCACCATGGAAAATGAAACGAAGCCGTTATCGCTTCTTAATGCGCGCAACATAAGCGATACGCCGCCTGAAGGATATGTTATCCCGGACAATTATATAGATGTAAGATATCCTGTGATAGACTTTTCGACTATTGATAATGTGATAAATACTGCTTATGAATACGGCCTTTCCATACGTTTCCATGTGCTTGTATGGCATTCGCAGACTCCTGAATTTTTCTTTAAGAGAGGATATGATGAAGCAAACGGATATACGAGCAAGGCATATATGGAAGGAAGGCTTGAGTATTATATAAGGAATGTCATGGAGCATATATATAAGACTCCGCATGGAAAAGACGTGGTTTACTGCATAGACGTTGCCAACGAATATTTCCATAATTATGATCAGGGTTCTAAATCTGTATGGAATCAGATATATTATCCTAACGAAAAATCGGAAAGCGACAGGACCAATAAGCCTGAATATATTAAAAAGGCGTTCCAGATCGCTTATGACGAGCTTGAAAAGTTAGGATTGACCGGTTCTGTAAAACTGTTTTATAATGACTATAATACTTATGAAGTAACAGATGATATTATTACCATGATCAATTATATAAATGAGGAGAAAAAAATATGCGCCGGAGTCGGTATGCAGTCGCATCTGGATGTGGATTATCCTTCGCCGGGCCTTGGAGGAAAGATATCGGATACTATTGATGCTTTTACGGCTCAGGGATATGAGATACAGATAACGGAGCTTGATGTTACGGACTACGATAACAGCGGAAAGCAGCTGAAATATTATACTGACTTGATCAATATGCTTGTTACCAAGAAGAAAAACGGTTCTAATATCACGGGACTTACGTTCTGGGGGCTTTGTGACAGCAACTCCTGGCGAAGGAGCGGGAAGCCTTTGCTGTTTAGTGCAGTTTTCTCACCAAAGCCGGTATTTTATGAGTTTATTGAAGCTGCAAAGGCTGCGTGGAATAAATGATCGGATAAATAAATTATAATTATATGGAGGCTCTTATGGCTGTTTATAAACGTGTACTTCTCAAACTTAGCGGAGAAGCTCTTTCAGGCGACAAAAAAAGCGGTTTTGATGAAGAAACCTGCCGCAAAGTAGCGGTTCAGATCAAGGAAATAAGCGATGCGGGTACCGATGTTTCGGTAGTTATAGGCGGAGGCAATTTTTGGAGAGGCAGGACCAGTGAGAATATTGACCGTACCAAGGCAGATCAGATAGGTATGCTTGCAACGGTCATGAACTGCATATATATGTCTGAGATATTAAGGAGCACAGGACTTGATACAGAGATAATGACTCCTTTTGCATGCGGAACGTTTACGTCTCTGTTTTCAAAGGATAATGTGATTAGGGCATTTAAGGAAAAGAAAGTTGTTTTCTTTGCCGGCGGAACAGGCCATCCTTATTTTTCAACCGATACGGCTACAGTGCTTCGCGCGATAGAGATAGAAGCTGATGTTATTCTTGCGGCAAAGGCTGTGGACGGCGTGTACAGCGCGGATCCTTCGAAAGATCCCAACGCTTACAAATATGATACGCTTGAATTCAGTAGGATAGTCGATGAAAAACTTGGCGTTATAGACCTTGCGGCGTCGGTACTGTGTATGGAAAATAAAATGCCGATGCTCATATTCGGGCTTAATGAGGAGAACAGTATAATCAATGCGGTTTCCGGCAAGTCAAACGGAACTGTGATCACTGTATAGTAAATTTTATAAATCAGGAGGGTTTGATATGGATATTAAAGATTATGAGAGTAAAATGCAGAAATCAATAGCTAACCTTGAGGAAGAATATGTATCGATAAGGGCAGGACGCGCTAATCCGCATATACTTGACAAGATTACTGTGGATTATTACGGAGCGCCTTCTCCTTTGCAGTCAGTGGCAAATATATCGGTTCCCGAAGCAAGGATAATCCAGATACAGCCGTGGGAAAGCAGTCTTATCAAAGAGATAGAAAAGGCGATCATGGTATCTGATATTGGCATTACCCCTTCAAATGACGGAAAGATAATAAGGCTTGTATTCCCTGAGCTTACCGAGGAACGCCGTAAGGAACTTGTAAAAGATATTAAAAAGAAAGCGGAAAATGCAAAAGTAGCTGTAAGGAATATCAGGCGTGACGCCAATGATGCGATAAAAAAAGAGCAGAAACAGAACGAGATATCTGAAGACGAAGGAAAAGAGCTTTCGGATAAGATCCAGAAGCTGACAGATAAATATGTCGGAATGATTGATACGGCTATGGAAAATAAGTCGCATGAAATCATGAAAGTCTGAGAAAATGGATTGATTTTATTAATGTTATCGGTGCGGGCAGTTGTTTTGTTAAAAATACTGCCCCGTTTTCAAGGTAAGGAGGAAAAGAATGTCTGAAGAAAAAGACAACGTGCCTTTACACGTGGCGATTATTCTTGACGGCAACGGACGCTGGGCAAAAAAGAGGATGCTTCCGAGGAAAGCGGGTCACGCTCAGGGAAGCAGGGTCGTGGAACAGATATGCGAAGATGCCGACAGTCTTGGAATAAAGTATCTTACGGTATACGCATTTTCAACGGAAAACTGGAAAAGGCCTGCCGATGAAGTTGAAGCGCTTATGAAGCTCCTTGACAAATATCTTAAAAACTGTATTGAGCGAAGCAGTAAAAATAATATGCGGGTAAGGGTGCTTGGAGATATAAGCGCGCTTGATGAAAAAATGCAGGATAAGATAAGGAAGCTTGAAGAGGTGTCCGCAGTAAATACGGGACTTAATTTCCAGGTTGCGCTTAATTACGGAAGCAGGGACGAGATACTTAGGGCTATAAAAAAATGTTCATCGGATTGTGTATCGGGCAAAATGGATGTTAATGATATAGATGAGGATTATATAAACAGCCTTTTGGATACCAAGGGCATACCTGATCCCGATCTTCTCATAAGAACAAGCGGCGAACAAAGATTATCCAATTTCCTTTTATGGCAGCTTGCATATACCGAATTTTATTTTACCGATGTGCTTTGGCCTGATTTTAATAAAAAAGAGCTTAAAAAAGCGATTGATCATTATGCGTCAAGGGACAGGAGATACGGAGGAGCATAACTTAGGGGGACAGAAAATGAATACGTTTGTAAAGAGGACGATAAGCGGGCTCATACTTCTTACAGTGATATTTTTGGCGATATTTGCCGGAGGCTATATATGGCTTGCGCTTTTGGGGATATTATCGCTTATAGCGCTGTACGAACTGTTTAAGGCGCTTGGGATCAATAAGACCGTTATGGAATATGCGGCTTATATCTTATGCGCGGCTTCATATATAATATTTAGCCAGAACGTTTTTCTTGCGGTATATATCGCGCCTGTTCTATATTTTATAATTATAATGGCGGCATATGTTATAAAATGGCCGGGATATGATATAAATATGATATCAAAGTCGTTATTTGCATTCTGTTATGCCGTGTTATGCATGATTTATTTATATCAAATCAGGATAGAAAGCATATATTATATCTGGCTGGTATTTATAAGCGCGTGGGGCTCCGATACATGCGCGTATGTTACCGGCATGCTTATAGGAAAGCATAAGATGCCCGGGACGCTAAGCCCTAAAAAGACAATAGAAGGCTGCGTGGGCGGAGTTTTAGGCGCGGCGATCATAGGCTTCATATACGGGATGTTTCTTTCGGGGATAAAGATGGCGATAATATTTGCGGTATCGTGTATGGCGGGTTCAGT
>CANQDW010000062.1 GCA_947593975.1 uncultured Lachnospiraceae bacterium | reverse complement strand
CATATATATATACGGAAAGCATAAAGGGTCCGAACGGAATGCCGGTAGGTACAAGCGGAAAAGCAATGCTTCTTTTGTCGGGCGGCATAGACAGCCCCGTTGCGGGATATATGACCGCAAAAAGGGGCGTAAAGCTTGCGGCCGTGTATTTTCATGCGCCGCCTTATACAAGCGAGCGCGCAAAAAATAAAGTAGTAAGCCTTGCAAAAAAAGTTGCGGTATATGCAGGGAGCATACGTCTGTATACAGTTAATTTCACGGAGATACAGATGGCGATATATGAAAAATGCCCGCACGACGAGCTTACTGTCATTATGCGCAGATATATGATGAGGATAGCTGAAGAACTTGCAAAAAGAGAAGAATGTCTCGGCCTTATTACGGGAGAGAGCATAGGACAGGTTGCGAGCCAGACGATGCGCAGCCTCCTTTGTACAAATGAAGTCTGTACGCTTCCGGTATACAGGCCTCTTATCGCATTTGACAAGCAGGATATAGTTGAGATATCACAGAAGATAGATACATTTGAGACTTCGATACTTCCGTATGAGGACTGCTGTACGATATTTGTTGCAAAGCATCCTGTTACCAAGCCGAAACTTAATGTAATAAAGAAGTCGGAAAGAAAGCTTGAGGACGTGATCGATGATATGCTCAAACGCGCATACGAGACAATGGAAATAGAAGATATCGGCATAAATTAAGAGAGCTGATATCGAATATGTATGTACGCAAATAGCGGTAATCCGAAACCAACTCTCTATGTTTTGTCTGTTGCGTAATAGTGATTAGATAATTAACCGATGATATATGGTTCAAGCATCTTCAATACTTCGTTAATATTGTCTTCACTGTGAATGCTCAAATCAATATCTTTTGAGAGGTCAAGACTGAATATGCCCATTATGGATTTTGCGTCAATAACATATCTTCCTGATATCAGGTCAAAATCACAATCAAATTTGGCAACATCATTGACAAAAGATTTAACCTTATCGATTGAGTTTAAAGAAATCTTAACAGTAGTCATAATAGTACCTCCTATATGATTATTTTTATTTGCACCTATATAGTAGCACATTAAATGTAAAAGTCAATAAAATTTTTGAAAAGTTAGGAGTTGTTTTGTGTAAAATGAGTGTAAAAAACAACAGCATTGCATTTATGACGCTTGGCTGCAAGGTAAACCAGTATGAAACGGGGAAATTAAGGAAACAATTTGAAGAGGCGGGGTTTAAGGTCGTCCCGTTTAGTACTGCCGCCGACGTATATGTTGTAAATACATGTACGGTAACCAATATAGCAGACCGGAAATCAAGAAAAATGCTCCACCGCGCAAAACGGCTTAATGACAAAGCTGTGGTTGCCGCGCTTGGGTGTTTTGCGGAAGCGGCGGCTGACAGCCTTAAAGAAGATGAGGGCATTGACATTGTTATAGGAAATAAGGATAAGCATGAAGCGTTTGATATTATCATGGAATACGTAAAAGACATAAATCCCGTTATAAGTACCGCGGATGAAGATGATAATGATGTATGCAACGAACATGTGCGCGCATATATTAAAGTGCAGGACGGCTGCAACCAGTTTTGTACGTACTGTAAAATACCATATGTACGCGGACGCTTAAAAAGCAGGAGCATATCTGAAGTTTTTAAAGAGGCAAAAGAACTTGCGGAAAGAGGATACCGGGAGATCGTTATAACCGGCATACATCTGTCTTCTTATGGCGTAGATATGACAGAATGTAAAAGTTTCATCGAGCTTCAGGGAAAGCCGCTGTATGAGCTGATCAAAAAAATCGCCGAAATACCGGGTGTAGACAGGATACGGCTTGGTTCGCTTGAGCCCAGGATAATTACGGAGGAATTCGTAAAGAATGTTTCATCGGTGGACAAACTGTGCCCGCATTTCCACCTGTCGCTTCAGAGCGGATGCGATCCGGTGCTTTTGCGGATGAAAAGGAAGTATGATACAAAAGAATACATAGATGCGGTAAATCTGCTGAGAAAGTATTATGACGAGCCTGCTTTGACAACAGATATCATTGTCGGATTCCCCGGGGAGACTGATGAAGAATTTGAGACAAGCCTTGAATATGTAAAGAAGGTCGGCTTTGCCGCCCTGCATGTATTTAAATATTCTAAAAGGGACGGAACCGCCGCCGCCGTTATGAAAGACCAGGTAGATGAGGATATTAAAAATAAAAGAGCGGGAAAAATGGGAGAAACGGCGGATTTTCTCGCAAGGGAATACGGAAAGAAATTTATCGGGCATATGGAGCGCTGCCTTGTAGAAGAAGTTATATATATCGGCGGCGCAAGGTACTATACCGGGCATAATGAAAGGTATATAAAACTTGCGTTTGAATGTGAAGATACTGATGATAAGCTCATAAATGAAATTGTTTATGTAATCCCCAAAAAAGTATGCGATGACGGCATGATCATCTGCGATCATAAAAAGCCTTGCTAATTTCAGTGTGATATATTAATATATAATATAGGAATCGCTATGCTATTAAGGAAGTGATAATAATGCAGGAAATTCACAACACTCAATTTATTAAGGTACAGAGAAAACAGGAATATCAGGTGTCGGATGTTATCGAGTCTGTATATGAATCATTAAAAGAAAAAGGATATAATCCTGTAAGCCAGATCGTGGGATACATCATGTCCGGCGATCCGACATATATAACCAGCCATAACGGCGCAAGGAGTCTTATCATGCGCGCTGAGCGTGACGAGATTATTGAGATGCTTTTGGAACATTATATTAAGAGCAAGCTTGAAAGCGAATAAACGTATGAGGATATTAGGGCTTGATTATGGGTCAAAGACCGTAGGCGTCGCCATAAGCGATGAACTTATGATGACGGCGCAGGCGCTTGAAACCATTTCCCGCGACAGGGAAAATAAGATAAGGCATACGCTTGTAAGGATAAAGGATATATGTGATGAATATAAGGTTGACAGGATAGTGCTCGGTTATCCTAAGAATATGGATAATTCGATCGGGGAACAGGCGTTAAAGACCGAGAGTTTTATGGATGAACTGAAAAAACGCACAGGCCTTGAAGTCATATTATGGGATGAAAGGCTTACATCGGTTTCCGCGGCAAAGATCCTTGACGAAGGCGAAGTAAAAGGACGGTATGAGCGCAAGAAGGTTATCGATAAGATTGCTGCCGCGATCATCCTTGAAAACTATCTTGACAGCCTGAGGTGAAATTATGGAGGATACAATATGCTTGATTCAATAAAAGTATATAACGACGACGGCGAAGAGGCAGAGTTTTATGTGATCGAACAGACTCAGATAAACGGAATGACATATCTGTTGGCTTCCGAGGACGAGTATGGCGAAGAAACAGAAGCCTGGATCTTCAAACAGACAGGTACTGACGGTGACGAAGTTTATTATGAAACTATAGATGACGAAGATGAACTTGAAGCAGTTGCAGGTGTATTTGAAGAACTTTTGGAAGATTACGATATAGAATTATGATCATATTTTTAATAAAACGCACCGAATAATCCGATTGGCCGCTGCGTACCGCAAAGTTGCAGCGGGAGTTGGGTTTAGTGCGGTGTGAACATTTATGCGGAGGTGTTTTTTTGAAAATTAAAAAAGGATCGGGAAAGTCGGTTAGGATCATTCCGCTTGGAGGACTTGAGCAGATAGGAATGAATATTACGGCTTTTGAAACTGAGTCCTCTATTATTGTTGTGGACTGCGGGTTGTCGTTTCCTGATGACGATATGCTGGGTATAGATATGGTAATACCCGATGTGACTTATCTTAAAGATAATATTGAGAAAGTAAGAGGATTTATAATCACGCACGGGCATGAAGACCATATAGGAGCCCTGCCGTATATAATCAAAGAGATAAACGTACCTATATACGCTACGAAGCTTACCATGGGGATAATCGAAAATAAGTTCCGTGAACACGGGATCGTAAATATTGTACGGAGAAAAGTCATTTCTTACGGACAGTCGATAAATCTCGGGGATTTCAGGATCGAATTTGTAAGGACCAATCACAGTATAGCCGATGCGGCTGCGCTTGCGATCACTACGCCGGCGGGAGTGATCTTCCATACCGGAGATTTTAAGATTGATTATACGCCCGTATTTGGCGATATGATAGATCTGCAGAGGATTGCGGAGATAGGTAAAAAAGGCGTCCTTGCGCTTATGTGCGACAGTACCAATATAATGAAACCCGGTTTTACTATGTCGGAACGTACGGTAGGAAAGACGTTTGACGCAATATTTGCGGACCAGTGCGACAACAGGATCATAGTTGCGACGTTTGCGTCTAATGTTGACAGGGTGCAGCAGATAATTAATTCTGCGAAAAGATATAACAGGAAAGTTGTTATAGAAGGCAGGAGCATGATAAATATCATCAGCACTGCCATAGAACTTGGATATCTGGATGTCCCGGATTCAATAATCATAGATATTGAACAGATAAAGAATTATACGGACGACCAGATAGTGATCATTACTACGGGAAGCCAGGGAGAAGCTATGGCGGCGCTTTCGAGAATGGCGGCGTCAATACACAAGAAACTGTATATCAAGCCGGGCGACACGGTCATATTCAGCTCAACCCCTATACCGGGAAATGAAAAGTCGGTATCGAAAGTTATCAATGAGCTTTCCCAGCTTGGCGCTAATGTGATCGTTCAGGATACTCACGTGTCGGGGCATGCATGTCAGGAAGAGGTAAAACTTATATACGCGCTTACCAAACCTAAATATGCGATACCGGTACACGGGGAATACAGGCATCTTAAAGTACATGCGCAGCTTGCAAAAGAGATGGGCGTTGCCAAGGAAAACGTATTTATACTTGAATCGGGCAATGTGCTTGAACTTAATGAAGAACAGGGAAAGATCGTTGCAAACGTACCGGCGGGCGAGGTGCTTGTTGACGGTCTTGGCGTAGGGGATGTCGGAAATATAGTGCTCCGCGACAGGCAGCTTCTGTCTGAAAACGGACTCATAATCATAGTAGTAACGCTGGAAAAAGGCAGCAGCCAGGTGCTTGCGGGACCTGATATAGTCTCAAGGGGATTTGTATATGTCAGGGAATCGGAGAACCTGATGGAAGAAGCAAGGGAAGTTGTAGAGATAGTAATAGATAAATGCCTTAGCAACAATATAACGGACTGGGGTAAATTAAAGGTCGAGATAAGGGATGCGCTGGGTGATTTTATACGCAGAAAGACCATGCGCAACCCGATGATACTTCCGATAATAATGGAATGTTAGTGATAAAAGAGGTGTAAATATGGCTGGTTCGCAGAGAGCGGTGCTTAGCGGGGTAAAAGTTATATTCGGTATAATTTTGAGCCTGATATTCTATGGACTTATTATTTTTGCGGTATCAAGGCTTTGTGTGCAGATGTATGATTTCGGATATCAGATATTTGGGAATGTAACCGCCGATGAAGCGCCGGGAACAGATGTGGATTTTACGGTAAACGAGGGAGAGGCTACTATGTCTGTGGCTTCACGGCTTGAGTATAACAGGATTATTGTAAATAAATATTCTTTTTATCTGCGCGCACAGATCAATGCCCATGGCGGAAGCCATGCGGCAATCATACCCGGTACATATGAGCTTAATACAAGCATGAACTATGAAGAGATACTTGACGTTATCACGAATAATGTATCCGGGCAGGAAGAGGAAACACAATGAAGTATAAGTACAATGGCGGTATAATGGATGAACGCATGGAAGTGTTTCTTGAAACATTTTCGGCAGATATTCCGGAATACCTTAACAATATAGCGTCTGACGCCGCAAGGGAACATGTGCCGGTAATAAGGAAACTTACCGGCGGAGTACTTACATTTTTTTTGAAAGCGTTTGATGCCAAACAAGTATTGGAAATAGGAACCGCTATAGGTTATTCGGCATTATATATGGCAGAAGGAAAGAAAGATACAGAAATTGACACTATTGAAAAAGTGCCGAAAAGAATAGAACAGGCAAGGGGGAATTTCTCTAAATATGACAAAAGAAAATGTATTCACCTTATAGAAGGGGATGCATCGGATATTTTACATGAACTTGTGAAGGCAAAAAAAGAATACGATTTTATATTTATTGATGCTTCCAAGGGCCAGTATAAAATGTTTGCGGAGTATGCGTTTAAGCTCCTTAGGAAAGGCGGCGTGATGATAACCGACAATGTAATGCAGGAAGGCGAGATACTTGAATCACGATATGCGGTTATACGGAGAAACCGTACGATACATACACGCATAAGAGAATACCTGTATGACATTACACATTCGGAACGCTGGAATACGGTGATTTTTCCGATAGGCGACGGAATTGCGGTAAGTATAAAAAATTAAACGTATTTTACTGAAAGAAGGTTATGATATGACGCCATGCGTAAAACCGGAACTTCTGATGCCGGCGGGCGATCTTAAGATACTTAAAATAGCGGTATTGTTCGGCGCGGATGCGGTATACATAGGCGGGGATATGTACGGACTGCGCGCAAAGGCGCACAATTTTTCAAATGCCGAGATGAAAGAAGGCATAGAATTTGCGCACAGCCATGGGAAAAAAGTATATGTGACCGCGAATATCACAGCGCACAACGAAGATATGGCCGGAATAGAAGAATATTTTAAAGAGCTTAAGGATATAGGACCGGATGCGCTCATCATATCGGATCCCGGAGTGTTTATGACTGCGAGGAGAGTATGCCCTGATATTGATATACATATAAGTACGCAGAGCAATAACGTTAATTACGAGACATTCAGATTCTGGCATATGCTGGGAGCATCGCGTGTTGTGACTGCGAGAGAACTTTCTGTTGAAGAGATAGCTGATATAAGAAAAAATATTCCGGATGAACTTGAAATAGAGACGTTTGTACACGGGGCTATGTGTATATCCTATTCAGGGAGATGTCTTTTAAGCAATTATTTTACCGGGCGTGACGCAAATAGGGGGGAATGTACGCACCCATGCAGATGGAAATATTATGTAATGGAAGAAAAAAGGCCGGGAGAGTACCTGCCGGTTTATGAGAATGAAAGAGGAACTTATATATTTAATTCAAAAGACCTGTGCATGATTGAGCATATACCTGATCTGTGCAGGGCGGGAATAAACAGTTTCAAGATAGAAGGCCGTATGAAAACCGCTCTTTACGCCGCAGGAGTATGCAGGGTATACAGAATGGCAATAGACGATTATTACACGGATGAAGCATTATATGAAGAACGTATACCATATTATAAGGAAGAATTGTCAAAGGGAACATACAGACAGTATACGACCGGATTTTTTTACGGAAAGCCTGACCATGATACGCAGATATACGACAGCAATACGTACATTAAAAATTATATATATCTTGGCATGATAGACGGTGTGGATAATGAAGGGTTATATACATTTGAGCAGAAGAACAAATTCTTCGTCGGCGATGAGATTGAGATCATGAGAAAGACAGGTCAGATATATAAAGTCAGTGTACTTAAGATGAAAGATGATACCGGATGCGATATAGAAAACTGCCCACATCCGGGCAGACAGATATCCATCGATGTAGGCATGGAGTTGGAAAAATATGATTTAATGAGGAAAAAGGAGTATTGATATGTACAGAAAAATGCGAAAAATATTTTCAATGGTGATTGCGGCGGCGATGCTTTTTACGTCGGCAGACATACCTGTATACGCACAGGAGAAAAGCGATGAGGAAGCTCCGGCAATCAGCATAAAAGGCGAGCATATCAGCGGGGAAAATACATATTGTATGCCTAAGGGAGAAGAAGTGATACTTAATGTCACTGATAATGAAGGACTGGATTATGTAAAAGTAGGTGATGTGATAGTAAGCAGCTCGGTCACTGACGGCGCCAAGGAATTTACATACAGCCTTAAAGCGGGCATGAATCAGCATATCGAAGCTGTTGATAAGGCCGGAAATAAATCGGAGTATACCGTAAGCATTAAAAACAGCCATGCATATGAACAGGTGTCGGTAACTATGGATTCGGCGACATGTACATGGTATCCGTATACAGGCGTTATATATGTGTGCAAAGACTGCCATTTTGCGCAGCCGCTTATGCAGAGACCTGATACGAGCGTAAAAAAACTCGGACATGATTATAAGACAGAGACGTGGAAGATGGCAGACGGAAGTACCGTGGATGTAGAGATATGCTCACGGTGCGGAAACATGGAACCGAATGAAGATATCAATAATATCGAACATAACTGGGCTGAGGAATATACGATAGATAAAGCGCCCGACTGTTCGCACGAAGGTTACAAATCAAAACACTGTCTGGATGAAGGCTGCGAAGCAAAGACGGATATCGTAACATTGGATGCGCTGGCGCACAGGTGGGGCGCTGAAAGGATGATAAAGCGCGGAAGCTGTACCGAAGGCGCGCAGATGGAGAGGGACTGTACCAATCCCGGATGCGGCAAAACAGACGTATATTATACCAGACCTTATGGACATGTATATGAAAATACATATGACTGCACTAAAGAGACAAAGTGCAAAAATTGCGGTGATGTAAAGGAAAAAACAATATATCCGGAGCATGAGTATGCAGATACTTATTCGAAAGATTCAACGTCGCACTGGAAAAAGTGTATACATGAAGGCTGCAATGCCACTATAAGGGAAGAACATACGAAAAGCAGCATAGAGGGAAATTGCCTGAGCGGTTTCAGATGCGATAAATGCGGCTACGAGATGACGTCTGCCAACCATAATTTCGGCGGCGAATATAAAAGCGACGGAACTCATCACTGGCTTGTATGCCAGAACCCGGGATGTACGCAGACCAGCAGCAAGACTGAACATTCGGGTAAGGACGATAATAATTGCGTGACGCCTGTTGTGTGCGTATGCGGACATGTGATCAAAGCAGGCACGGAGCATAATCTGAGCGGAGAGTATGAAAAGACAAGGTATGGACACAGAAGGAAATGCTCAAACAGCGGATGTACGTATTATACGGTTACAGAGGAGCATCATTCTTCGTCTATGGATAACGACTGTACAAAAGGCATACTGTGCAGTGAATGCGGTTATATCATGAAAAGCGGATATGCATCGCACAGCATAGACAGCCGCAGCTGGAAAACAGATAAAACTTCCCATTGGCATGTATGCAGCCGCACCGGATGCAGCCATCAATCAGACAGAGCAGAACATGTTTCCACGGGATATGGTCTGCCGGTGAATATAAAGCCGGCCAACTGTACCGAAGGCGGTTCTTTTGAACGCGTTAAACATTGTGACGTGTGCCATGAAGAAATTGAACGGACTACAGTAATGACAAGCAAACCGAAAGGACACAGTTTTGGCGACTGGGTGTATATAGATGCAAAGGAAAGCTGTGATGATTCGGGAATACGCGAACGTACCTGTGATGCCTGCGGATATACGGAAACAGAGAACCTCAATGCGGGAGCGCACGAATGGGAAGACCATTACACAATAGACAAAGAGGCTACGTGTACTGAAGAAGGAAGCCGTTCGATACATTGTAAGAATTGTAAGGCGGTTGAAAAGAGCGAAGTGATCCCCGCGGGACATAAGTATGGAAACTGGGAGATCATACATACCGCTTCATGTGAGATGACCGGAGAGGAGCGCCGTGAATGTGAAGTATGCCATGAAGAGGAAAGAAAAGTAATTGACGCGACAGGACACAAATGGAACAGCGAGCCTGTAACGGATAAAGAGCCAACATGTACCGATGAAGGAAGAAAGTCGGTTCACTGCGATAACTGCGGTATTTCAAAGGAAGGTTCGGAGGAAAGCATACCGAAACTGGAACACAGTTATGGAGACTGGCAGGATGTGGAGACGCCGGATTGCGATGATTCGGGCAGCAGGCGCAGGATATGTGATAATTGCGGACATATAGACACGGAAAACCTTAATCCTTTAGGACATGCGTGGGAAGATGATTTTACGGTTGACAAAGAAGCTAACTGTACCGAGAGCGGAAGCATGTCGATCCACTGCGCTAACTGCGATATGGTAATGGAAGTTACCGATATACCGCCAAGAGGGCACAGCTTCGGAGAATGGGAACATGTAAATTCTCCTACCTGCGATACTGAAGGAAGCGAACGCCATACGTGCCAGGTGTGCGGATATGCAGAGACGCAGAACCTTGCGGCGCAGGGCCATGACTGGATGGATGAATACACTGTCGATACGCCTGCGACCTGTACTACAAACGGAAGCGAATCGATCCATTGTAAGAATTGCGATACAATAAAAGAAAGCAGGGTTATCCATTCTGCGGGACATGAATTTGGAGAATGGGAAGAAGTTGAAGCGCCGCTCTGCGATAAAGCCGGAAGCAAACGCCGTATATGTAATAAATGTAAGTATATAGAAACCCAGAATGTAGACGGAAAAGGCCACGAATGGGAAGAGGAATATACGATTGACAAGCCGGCAAGCTGTACAGAGGAAGGCAGCAGATCCATAAGGTGCGCAAACTGCGATACTATAAAAGTAAGCGAAGTAATACATGCGACAGGACATAGTTTCGGGGAATGGGAACATATAAATTCACCTACCTGCGATGCGGCAGGAAGCGAGCGGCGTACATGCAGCACATGCGGATATTCCGAAACTCAGGATATAGTACCGGCAGGACATGACTGGATGCCGGGATATACGATCGACACACCCGCGACCTGTACTACAAACGGAAGCGAATCGATCCATTGTAAGAATTGCGATACGACAAAAGAAAGCAAAGTCATTGAAGCGCTGGGACATGAATTCGGAGAATGGGAAGACGTAGAATCCCCGACCTGCGACGCAGAAGGAAGCAAACGCCGCGTATGCGACAGATGTAAGCATATCGAGACCCAGAATGTAGTCAGCAAAGGGCATGAATGGGAAGAGGAATATACGATTGACAAGCCGGCAAGCTGTATTGAAGACGGAAGCAAGTCTATAAGGTGCGCTAACTGCGATACTATAAAAGTAAGTGAAGTAATACCTGCGACCGGACACAGCTTTAATGAGTGGGAGCATGTAGGCTCCGCTACCTGCGACGCGGAAGGAAGCGATCAGCGTGTATGTTCGGCGTGCGGATATACCGAGACCAGAAATGTAGCTGCCACCGGACACAGTTGGGAATCAGAATTTACAATTGATCTTGCGGCAACCTGTACAGAAGACGGAAGCATGTCAATACACTGCAGGAACTGCAATACCGTAAAAGAGAGTACGGTAATTCCTGAGCTGGGACATAACTTCGGAGAATGGGAAGATGTAGAATCCCCGACCTGCGATGCGGAGGGAAGCAGACGCCGCGTATGTGACAGATGCAGTTATACGGAAACGGAAAATGTCGTAAGTAAGGGACATACCTGGACTGAAGATTATGTTACAGACAAGGAAGCAGGCTGCACCGAAGACGGAAGCAGATCGATACATTGTACTGTGTGCGGTACCGTAAAATCAAGTGAAGTAATACCTGCTACGGGACACAGTTTTACGAATTATGTGTCTAATGGCGACGGAACGAAAACGGCGCATTGTGACAGGTGCGATGAAACAGACACAAAGACTCATTCCGTTCTTATAAGTGATAATACGGGAGATAAAGCGGATATCAGCAAAGATGAGATAGATCTGGACGGAATAATTGAAAAGGCGGGCGCGGACCGCAATTCCCACGATATAGATGTCGTTATATCATATGAGGAACCGACAGAGGCAGACCTGCAAAAATTAAAGGATGCGATCGCGGCAGATAAAGACCGCAAATATGTGGAGTCATATGGAATAATAATGACGCTTTATGTTGACGGAAAAGAAGAAAGAAAGCTTACAGAGAATTTCGGTGATATTAAGATAACATTGTTTGCAGGCGCAGATAATGCGGGAAAGAACGCCGTGGTATATCAGCTTCACGGCGATGAGATCCTTGAACCGTATGATAACCTTATCATAGACAATAACGGATATGTTTCTATCACAGTTTATAAGTTATCTGCATTTGCGCTGGCAATAAAAGAAGAAACGGAACCGGAGCCAACGGCAACACCGACGCCGGAGCCAACA
>CANQDW010000061.1 GCA_947593975.1 uncultured Lachnospiraceae bacterium | reverse complement strand
GCTCCCCTGGAAAGGGAGTAGGTCGTTAATAGCGGCGCGAGGGTTCAAATCCCTCCTTCTCCGTTATTTAATGATCTGAGTTGTAAGTATAGTTGTTGAAATCATTCCTAAAAGAAGCGCAAAAGAAAGAAGATACGCTATTAATTTTTGTTTTGTTCTCATAATATTTCCAACCTGCAAATTTAAGGTATTGAATGTAACTTTTTAATATTTTTTATATCCAAATATAGATGAAAATTGCTGCCATATATGTTAAAATATATTATAGTTGATTATGAAATTGAATTTTATACTATAAATATTGTACAGATTTCACATGCCATAAGCAGGCGCTTTGAATCCGCCGGCACTTGGCGAGGTTTATCCGAGCTTAGTGCCGCTGCGTGATGAGAGCAGCGCAAGCGTGCCTGCGGTGGTATCGTGAAATCAGTACAATCAGATATAGAATATAATATTAATACATAATACATTTCATAATCCAATCCAAATATTATTACTTTAAAGGGGGAACAAAAACATGATAATCGTAAACACAGATTATATCACGGGAAAAGAACTTGAAATGCTCGGAATTGTAAGGGGCAGTACGATCCAGACAAAGAATGTAGGACGTGATATTACGCAGAGTTTCAAGAATCTCGTTGGCGGCGAGCTCAAATCGTATACAGAAATGATGAATAAAGCCAGAGATCTTGCTACAGGCAGGATGGTTGAAGAGGCTGAACGGCTTGGGGCTGACGCTGTTGTAAACGTAAGGTATGCTTCTTCGTCAGTTATGCAGGGAGCAGCAGAAGTAATGGCTTATGGAACAGCCGTAAAGTTTGTAGGTTAATAAATGGAAAAAGCACAGAATTTTACAGAGGGAAAGATTTTTTCTCCGTTAATACGTTTTGCACTTCCGGTTTTGCTGGCGTTATTTTTACAGGCTATGTATGGTGCGGTCGATTTGTTCGTGGTAGGGCAGTTCGGCGGCACCTTTGCTGACGTATATGTATCTGCCGTATCAACGGGAAGTCAGATAATGCACACGATTACCGTTGTCATTACGAGCCTGTCAATGGGGCTTACCGTATACGTTGGCAACAAGATCGGAGCGGGGCAGAAGCAGGAAGCAGGCAGTATCATAGGCAGTGGAATAGGACTGTTTGGAATTATTTCTGTAGGTCTTACAGTTGTAGTAATATTGTTTTCATCTCAATTGGCCCAGCTTATGCAGGCGCCAAAAGAAGCGTTTGCTGACACTGTTTACTATATAATAATATGTTCGGCAGGTTCGGTATTTATTGTCGCTTATAATCTTGTGGGAAGCATATTCAGAGGCATAGGAGATTCACGGATGCCGCTCATAACGGTAGCCATTGCCTGCGTACTTAATATATGCGGCGACATGCTGTTTATCGCTGTATTTAAAATGGGCGCGGCAGGCGCAGCGTTTGCAACGGTACTTGCTCAGGCGGTAAGCGTTGTTCTTTCGTTATTAATAATACGCCGGCGAAAATTGCCATTTGTATTTACCGTAAAGGATATAAAACTTAAGGGCGTCTATATAAAGAAGATATTGGGACTTGGCATACCTATTGCGCTTCAGGATTTGCTTGTCAGCATTTCTTTTCTGGTAATACTTGCTATAGTAAACGGACTTGGACTTACGGCTTCGGCGGGCGTAGGCGTGGCAGAAAAGATGTGCGGTTTCATTATGCTTGTTCCGTCTGCCTACATGCAGTCAATGTCCGCATTTGTAGCGCAGAATATAGGCGCGGGCAAACCAAAAAGAGCGCGCAAGGCGCTGCTGTGCGGAATCGCTTCATCGCTTGCAGCCGGAATAATAATAGGCTATATGGCGTTTTTCCATGGCGACATACTTGCAGGTATATTTGCCAAAGATACGGATATAATTCTTGCAGCGGCAGATTATCTCAAAGCATATGCCATTGATTGTATATTCACATCATTTCTGTTTTGTTTCATAGGATATTTTAACGGCTGCGGAAACACAACTTTTGTTATGCTGCAGGGAATAATCAGCGCATTCGGTGTAAGGCTTCCGGTGTCATGGCTTATGAGCAGGCAGGTGCCGGTATCATTGTTTCATATAGGGCTTGCAACTCCGGCGTCTACAGTTGTACAGATCATTTTGTGCGGTATCTATTTTGTGATAATGCTAAAAAAGAAATTACCTCTTAAATCTGAATAAGAGGTAATTTCTTAAATTATATGTGGTTATGCTATGAAACATCATTTAGTCTTTAGTACCGAATAAATTTATGCCTGACGCAGCGTCGAATTTGCCAAAATCAAAAATATTGTCACCGATATCTTCTAATGAGGCGATAGATGATGTGATAATATCTTCGCTGTCAAACATAACAATAGAAACATCAGGTGTTTGATAATTTTTTCTCATTCTAAAAAACCCATCCTTTCTTAAAATATTAAAATTTAAAAAATAAATGGATGTCAGTTTGATATTGATAAATGGATTGCAATTGTTTATAAATTAATAATAAACAAAATTTATAAATGAGTCAATATATAAAATTCGAAAAATTTAGAAAAAAGTTTATAAAATTATTATTGAAATATTTTCCATATAATGATAACATTTTTTCAATGGATTGTTTGATAAAAAGGCATTGTAATTGTTTATAAATTATAAAATTATAATTTATGGAGGTTAATACAATGAAGATGTCAAAAATGGGCAAAAAAGTTATGTCTGCTGTTGCTGCCATTGCAATGGTTTTATCATTAAGCAGTTATATTCAGCCTGGTATGGCAAAAGCTGCTGAAGAACCAACAGTAAAAATGCTTGGGGCAACATTAAGTACTGATAACGAAAAAGGATATCAGTCTATCAGAGCAGGTATTGAGGTGTCAAACGCAAGTAATGCAGGAGCCTGCGGTATTAAACTTGAATTAAACGGGAAAGAGCAAGTAGTTTCAACAGAAGATGCGAATTACAAAAAAATATATTCTAAAGATAAAGCGGCAGACAAGGTTGTTTATACGGTTGTCGTTACAAATATTCCGATAGCCAGCGCTTCGGCAGAAATTAAATTTACAGGTTTTGTTAAGAAAATTGGAAGCGAAGAGGAAACAGCAACTACGGAACCGGTTACAAAAAGTGTCAATGATGTTGTTTCTTCAATCGGCGATTCAATAGGAAAAGATGTTAAGATACTTGAATCAGGCGATTATGCAGGAACGCTTGTATATGAGTATGCAAAGCTTGATATGACGGCGGCACATTCTAATCTGCAGGATGAAAATACAGAAGGTGCATATTCAGCGGAAAAATTTGTAATAGGTAAAAATGAAGCGAGAGCAACAAGCGAATATGTTAAGGATGCAGAAGAAGAACCGTATTACAAGATAAAGACTCCGGCTAAGAAAGTTACAGCAACTGCTGCGCCTGACTCCACATCAGGACCTACGTATAATGACAGTGACTATGGTAAAGGTATGGGATATATTCATGCAAGTATGAGTGAATCAGATGATTATATATATTCCGCAGAAGTTAAAGCTGAGCAGGGAGTTCAAATATGCTTGGAGAATAATACGGCGTGGAATACTTGGTCTGGAAGTGCACAAGGTGGTAAAATTTTAAATTGTGATGGCACATGGCACACATTCGAGGCAAGATTGTCGAGTAAGGAAGGTTATAATAATTCAAATTATATTACAATTTATTGTGATGGTGATAAAGAGTATTGCATTAAGAATTTAGTTATATACAAACCAGTATCAGAATCCGATATACCGGGAATTGTCGCACCACCTACGGGATGGAACGAAGATAAGACCATATATACGGTAGATTTATCAAAAGGCAATGCTTCATGGCAGCAACAGGATAATGTAATTATTGATTACTTACAGGATGGTTCTGCTAATATTACATGGACTGAAAATGCGGGCAATTATGCAGGAGCAATATTTACTTTTGATGCTATAGATGTTTCAGGATTTGCTTATGTAGTTATTGATGCCAGCGGTGATAATATGACTCTTGAAGTTCAGGATGCCACTAGACAAGAACCTGACTGGGGTAATCCTTTAGCGTCGATATTGAAATATGGCTTGCCGTTTCCTGCAAAAATTGCATTGACAGATAGTCAATTTGGAGACAGAGTAGGTAAGGATGGCGAAAAACCTACATATAGTAATATTGGAAAAATTAGTTTTGCAAAGGGAACGGAAAAGAATGTAAAGTCATTGCGTGTTAAGACAATCAGATTTTATAAAAATGCAGATGACGTTCCACAGGGTATAGTGGATAGATCATAAATTTTATAAATAATAGCATAACATTATAACCCCTTGCGGCAGCCTGTTATTATATAGCAGGCTGCCGCTTCATTTCCATCAGTATTAAAAATAATATTCCTGCCATGGAAGGATTGCACATACTATAGGCAGGATTTCACATGCCGTAAGCAGATGCTGTGAGCCCACCGGTACTTAGCTGATACGAAGTAGCAGCTTATGTACCGCTGCGTGGCGAGGGCAGCGAAAGCGTATCTGCGGCGGCATTTGAAATCCGCCATTTCCCCGGCGACACCCCTGTTTTTTTAGAAAAACTCCTTATAAAATTAGAATAATCATTAAATCCGGAAAGAAGACATGCCTCAGACACGCTTTTGCCTTCATTAAGATATTTTTTTGCGCATTCGATCCTGCGGTCAAGGATATATTCTCTCAGTGATACCTTTGTATAGAGCTTAAATTGCGAACTTAGATAGTTGCTGCTGTAATTAAGCGAACGGCTCAGCTTCCGGAGAGTGATTTCTTCCGCAAGATGGTTATCAATGTACTGCATTGTATTAAATACGATTTGAGGCATTATGTTGTTATACGGTTTGAATTTGGAATCGCGAAACAATCTGTTCGTATATATAAGTATTTCCGCAAGCCTGCACATGCTGATTATATCACTTCCATATGTATCGGAATCGCGTAAGAGGATATAATTGTCTATAAGTTTTATGTACTCCCTTAAATTATAGGAAGAAAGATGTATAATTTTATTTTTCTTAATGATATCTGATTTGAATATTTCAAGAAGATCTGTATTTTCTGACGAAAGCAAACGCATAACCGCTTCGGTAATATTAATAGAAATGCGTTCATATACGGGACCGCATACTATTATACTTCTGTGGAGCTGCCCGGGCGATACGGTAACAAGGTCTCCGGGGGACATTTTATAACACATGTCGTCAACGCACATCATCACATCCCCGTCAATAAAAAGATAGATCTCATACATATTGTTATGACGGTGGTAAGGAGGATTATCGCCTGTAAGAAAATTGGTCTTGTAGTTGTGATAGCATATGATATCGGAATCGTAATCGATATTAAGTATATTGTCGGTATGCACTATATAGCCATCTCCTTTTGAGAAAAGTATATGTTCGCGCAATATTTACTGTGATATTTGCAAGGATTATATCACGAAACAATAATATAATTCAAGTAAGAAAATTTATTGAAAAGGAGAGGTCATATGAAGAAAGCATTTATTTTTATGCTGATTCTGACAATGTTATTAACTATGGGAAACTTTAATGTTTGCAGTCTGACAGCGCAGGCGGAAAATAAAAACGAGGATATCGGCATGTCTATGCAGAATACGGGCGAAACGCTTGGAAATAAAAGCGGATTTTTGCTTGCGGACGGACAGGATCAGGCAAGGGTATATGTAGATACCGCGCATGAGGAAATAAGCTCAGACGGCGGGCGCGAATACTGCGGTCTGGAAATTATCGCGGATACGTTTGCAAAAGACGTTGAACTTGTAACCGGGCATCAGGCGCATGTAGTTACAAATACGTCTGAAATGTCGGGAAATGTTATCATTGCAGGGACAATAGGTAAAAACCGGGTAACGGATGCGCTCATCTCAAAAGGAATAATTGATGTATCGGGACTTTACAGCGACGGAAAACTTAAGTGGGATTGCTATCAGATGCAGTTCGTAAGCGGAGATGCGCTTGCTTCATGCGGGTATGGCGGCATAAATAATGCGCTTGTTATTACCGGTTCAAATAAGCGCGGCGCGATGTACGGATTATTTAATATATCGGAGCACATAGGAGTGTCTGTCTGGGTATATATGGCGGACGCGGCGCCGGTAAATTATTCGGCTGTATATCTTGACAGCGAGCTGTTGGAATTTAATAAACCGGATATGTATCTGGCGAAAGAACCGTCGGTTAAATACCGCGGATTTTTTATAAATGATGAATCGCCTTCTTTTACCGGCTGGGCGCAGACTGCGTTTGGCGGGGTAAATGAGAATTGCTACAAGCATATCTTTGAACTCCTTATACGTATGAAAGCCAATTATCTGTGGCCGGCAATGTGGGGCAACAGTTTTTCGGATGAAGGCAGGGAATTTAAACTTGCAAATGCAGTTTTTGCCGATGCTTACGGCATATGCATGGGTACGTCGCATCATGAGGCGTGCTGCCGCGCCGGCGTAGAGTGGCAGAGGGTGTATAGGGATTATGGCAGAAGCAATGCATGGGATTATGACAAAAACAGCGAAGCGATATACAAGTTCTGGGAAGACGGTATCAAGAGAAACGGAAACTTTGAGAATACGATAACAATGGGTATGCGCGGCGAGGGCGACAGCGCGCTCGGCGGAACGGTACAGCAGAATATCGACCGTCTTAAAACTATTATAAGCGACCAGAATGAGATAATTGACAATTATGTTGCGGATAATCCGGATTCAAAAACAAAAGATGCGTTTAAGATCTATATCCCATATAGTGAAAATGAAGAATTTTTCTACGGACCGGATGATGGCAGCATAGACGGTCTGAATGTGTGGGACGGAATGGACGACGTTACAATTATGCTGACGGATGATAATTATGGCAATGTGCGTTCGCTTCCTGAAGAAAGCGTAAGGTACAGAAAAGCCGGCTGGGGACTGTATTATCATTTGGACGGGCATGTAGGCACCGGGGCGTACGAATGGGTCAGTTCAACCCAGCTTGAGCATATATGGGATCAGCTTACCATGGCATACGATTATAATGTGAGAAATATATGGGTAATAAATGTCGGCGATATAAAGCCTCTTGAAATGGAACTTAACTATGCTCTTGATATAGCGTATGATATGGAAAAGTGGGGCAAGCCAAATACTGCCGAAACATATAGGAAAGAATGGCTCAGAAAGCAGCTTGGCGGCAAAGATAACTGCCCTGATGATGTCATGGAAGGCGTGGCTGACTGCGTGGCGGATTTCCTTAAAATAAGCACATACCGTAAAGCAGAGTATGTTAAGCCGGAACTTTACAGCAATGTCAATTATAATGAGGCGCAGGAGGTGCTTGACCTCTGCCTTGAGACCATATCTGAGGCTGATTACTATTATAATAATTACTTCAAAGGCACCAAATGGGATGACGCGTATTATCAGCTCGTATATTATCAGGCTGTGGCTACGGCCAATGTAACAAGGATGATGATATTTAAGTCGCTTAATGATTTTTATTCGGCGCATAACAGTTCGCTTGCCAATGTATATGCGGCGATGACGGATGAGTGCGTTGCTTATGATAAGGAACTTACTGATTATTACAACAATACGATGTCTGATAAAAAATGGAAGAACATGATGTCGTCGCCGCACGTAGGATTTGTTTCATGGGATTCTTCGGGCTGGAGTTATCCGAAAGGAAATACGATAGATATCCCCGATGAAGCAAAGATGCTCGTATCCGCGGACGGAGATGCGTCTGTATATGAAAAGGGAACTATTGAACTCCCGCTTTTTACCAATACGATGAAACAGCGGTACTGCATAACAATGGAAAACGGCGGAAAGAATGAGTATTCATTTACCGTGGGAACGTTGTCTGAATGGATAAAGATTACCGATAAGGAAGGCAATCGTATCGTAAACGGCGGTACCGTAAAGGATGCGGCGTATTTTTACATATCTGTGGATTGGACAAAAGTCCGTTCGGATAAAACCGGAACCGTTGTCATAAAAGGCGATAAAGAAACGGTAAAACTTACAGTAAAAACAAAGTATACCGAATACAAAAGCAAAGGGGTAGGGACGCATTTTGGAGATAATGGAACGATAACGATCGATGCGGAGGAAGTAAGCAAAAATGTAAGCTCCGGCGGAGGGGTAAGCTGGGGCGTTATAAACGGCTATGGCAGGTACCGTTCCGCAATGAAAATGTTCCCCGTAACGGAGAGCTTTATGAAAAGAACAGGCAGTACGCATACCGTAAAGACCGGAAACAATGTAAGGACAGTAACGGAATATGAAGAACCGCTTGAGGCGCCGTATATGGAATACAGGGTATATGTCGGGGAAGAAGGAGATTATACGTTTACGGCGTACACCACAACGACAAATAATATATTCAAGCCGTCGGACTGGGGCTATGTGCCTGTAGAACTTTTCTATGGGATACAGGTTGACGATAACTATATACAGAATATCAACTCGCTTCCGGACGGCAAATATATTTCATATGCGGCGGACGGGGATAACAGATGGAAAGACGGCATCATGAACAATATCCATGTATCGGAATCTTCGGAGTATATGACGGAAGGGATACATACGGTAAGGATATACGGAATACATGCAGGGCTTGGGCTTGAAAGGCTCGTGATAAGCAATGAGAAACTAAAGGACAGTTATCTTGGAACGCAAAAGACATTCATGCTTGACTATGATATAATTCCTGAACAGAAAAAAGGAGTCCATTATGAAGCTGCGGCAGGAAATTTGAATTATGGCGAGCCTTCTGACATAACTGCAATTACAGACCCCGGGGATATAAACGACCCCGCAGATCCCGCGGAAGAAGAAACGCCTATACCAAGGCCGATACCGCCGGCATATTCCGATAACAATAAGGAAGATCATGCGGACGGAGGCGCGCAGCCTGTGCAGAATGAGACGCCCGTTCTAAAAAACGGACAGATATATACATATAAAAATTATAAATACAGAATAAAAGGAAAGACTGCAGTTTTAGTGTCGCCGGTCAAAAAGAACATTAAAAAAGCGGTCGTGCCTGCGAAGATAACGATAAATCATAAAACGTATAAAGTAACGCAAATCGGTAAAAATGCATTTAAAAACTGCAGACAAATTAAAAGCGCGGTTATAGGGAGCAATATAAGAAAAATAGGCGCACAGGCATTTTACGGCTGTAAGAAACTGAAAAAGATAACGGTAAAATCAAAAGTACTGCATAAGGCAGGTAAAAATGCATTTGGGAAAATCGGAGCGGATGCGGCGGTCAAAGTGCCGGCAGTTAAAAAGAAAGCCTATAAAAAGATATTAAAAGGAGCGGTGGTAAGATAAAAAAATTGTACTTGCAGTGTTAGGCCATCTGTGATATACTGTAAAACATAAAGATGTTTGCATAATCCACATACATATGTAAAAGGAATCAGGTTATATGGAAACGGAATATACCAACGTAGCATCAGAATTAAAGAACGGTAATTTTATAATCATATCGACCTCGGGCGTAAGCATGGAACCGCTCCTTCATGACAAGAAGAAGAAAAATGCAACGCAGGTTCTTATAAGACCATTAAGCGACAGGCCTAAGACCGGAGATCTTCCTATATTTATAAGAAACGACGGCAAATATGTGATACACCGCATCATAAAAGAGATAACGGATGAGAACGGCGGCGTAAAGATGTATTATACCAGAGGGGACAATTGTATAGGATATGAAAAGGTGCCTCCCGCCGCCATACTTGGGACGGTGGAGGAGATATACCGCAGGGGACGTACCATAAAAGCAGCAGACCGCGGTTACAGGATGTATGTAAGCATATGGAATACAATATTTCCAATACGGCGCGTATGGTATAAGCTTCGTATATATATACATAAAGCTGCGCGAAAGATCAGGAGTAAATAGATGTTTTATATAAAGATGGCGGACCTCATTATACGTATACATAATTATTTTGATTATGTGCGGGAGATGTGCAGGGATTATATAATGGATATAGAGACTGCAGATATTAAAGCGGATATGGATGTTGAGGTCACAAAGGAAGACATAATAAACGAGTATGAGGCGGCAGAGGTCCCGGTAAGTCCGGGATATTGCGAGAGTATATGTATTTACCGCAAGATAAGCAGTATGCTTATAAAGTATGACGGTTTTGTTATGCACGCCGCATGCATATGCGCGGATGATAACGTATATGCATTCTGCGCAAAAAGCGGAGTCGGCAAAAGCACTCATCTGGGATTGTGGAAAAAAGTATACGGTGATAAGGTAAAGATAATAAACGGCGATAAGCCCATTATAAGATATATAGAAGACAAGTTTTTTGTATACGGGACTCCGTGGTGCGGCAAAGAAGGATGGAATATAAACGCCAGGTCGCCGCTTCATGCAATATGTTTTCTGAGGCGTGAAAAAGTAAATACAATAGAACGGATGAACAATCAGGATGCGATACGCTATCTTGCAAGCCAGATACTTCTTCCGAGGGACAGGCAGGAGCTTATAGATTATTTTACTATAATAGATATAATGCTTAGAAATATTCCCTGCTACAGTCTGGGGTGCAATATGGAAGAAGAAGCCGCGGCAGTTGCATACGAGGGAATGAGAGCCGGCGATCTTTAGCATGGCTGATAAACGCGAAGTCTTGTGTAAAGATATTTATTACTATAGAAAGAGGGATATGTATTATGAAGATCAAAGACGGATTTATGCTCAGGGAAGTTGCGGGCGCTTACGTGGTGGTTCCGGTAGGCGGACGCGCGGACGATTTTAACGGCATGATACACCTGAATGAAACGGGCGCGTTTTTCTGGAATCTTGTAAGTAAGGGCGCAGAGCGTCAGGAGATGATAGATGAGGCGGTCCGGGAATATGACGCCGGCCCTGAGAGGATTGCGGAAGATGTAGACAGGTTCATAGGAATACTTAAAGATAATTCATTATTACAGGAGTCGTAAATGGATAATGCATATTTGATCGCCCTGCTGAGGGCGGCGGTAAATGATACGGTTCCGGAAAAGCCGGATGACAATACAGACTGGCGGGCTTTGTACATGCTTGCCGAAAAACACAGCGTAACAGCGACTGCCTGCTACGCTTTATCAAAGCTGCCGAAAGAGTATCAGCCGCAGGGAAATGAACAGGCGGCGTTTAAAAAGAAAATGCAGATGGCGCTTGGTATTGAATCAATGCAGCATTATGAGATATCACAGGTCATGAAAGCATTTGAAGATAACGGGATACAATATGCGCCGCTTAAAGGCTGGATTTTAAAAGGACTTTATGCCGTTCCGTATATACGCACAATGTGTGATGTGGATATTGTTGTCAATGATTATGATATGACGCGTGTCGAGCCGATACTTACAGCGCTTGGCTTTGAAAAGGAAAATGACGGTGGGAATCATGACGGCTATATAAAATCAGGCAAGATATCCACAGAGATACACAGGGCTTTGTTTGTTTCATCATCGCCGTATTACGGATTTTTCGCGGATATAATGAAACGGGCGGCAGCGGATGATGATAAAGGGATCAAGAGACATCTTACGAAAGAAGACTTCTTTCTGCACCTTCTTGCGCATCTTGCAAAGCATTTCGATGGTTCCGGTACAGGTATGCGTTCATTTATGGATATATATGTGTATACAAAAAAGTACGGGAATGAACTTGACAGAAATTATATTGAAGCAGGCCTTTGCGAGCTTGGACTTAGGAAATTTGCGGAGATAATATGCGACGCCTCGTATACATGGTTTTCGGAAGATGAGAAATATGACCGTGATAAATACAGTGAACTTATGAAATATGTATTGTATACGGGTACATACGGCAGCAAAGATGCTTCTATTGTATCGGGCATAGAAAAAAATAACGGAAGCAAGGCGGGTTACCTTATGGGACGTTTCTTCCCGGAGAGAACGCTTATGGAATGGCAGTTCCCTATACTCAAAAAAAGACCTTATCTGATTTTCTTCTGTTATATAATAAGAGGATTTAAGTGTGTATTGTTTAAAAGAGACGTAGTAAGAAACGAGTTTAAGAAAGTAAAGGAAGTAAATGAAGAAGCGGTTAAAAATATAGAGGATATCAGGCGTATATGCGGACTGAAATGACGATATCGAAAAAAATAAAAAAATGTTGGGATACAATAGATAGGTAACATAGAAAATAAAATACAAGGATTCACCTTTGTATGATATATTGT
>CANQDW010000060.1 GCA_947593975.1 uncultured Lachnospiraceae bacterium | reverse complement strand
TAATGAATAATCTCGGAATTGCCGTTGTTCCAAGCTACTCTGTCGAGGAAGAACTTAAAAATGCCTCTTTGCAGCAGGTCAAAACAGAGCTTGACGAAAAAGTTTACAAGGCGATTTATTTATATCATAAAAACAAGTGGATCAGTCCGCAGATGGAGTTAGCGCTAAAGCTGCTAAAAAAGTGTGCAGACGAAAACGGCGTATAACTTAGCGCGACTACCAACGCATCATATTCTACATCTTTTCTAAGCCCAAAGGCTTGGAACGCCATATCGCAGGAATTATAGTGATGGACCCTTTCCATTATTTTTTCATTTTTTCTTTCATAGCCATTTTTCCAAATTTCGACTCATACTTCTATAAACTCGCCGTTTCTCGGCACATGTATTTGCGCAAGTCCATGCATCCGCGCAAAGTTCCTTATATCATCTCCGGACAACAGAGCATGATTCACACTGTCTAAATGCGTAGCAATCACAATCGCCTTTGGCTCTTTTTTGCAAACTGATTCTACATCCGAAAGATTCATTATGAGACGTCCAAAAGGCATAGTTGCTTCGCAGCAGTTCAATACAATTACATCAGGATGATATTTTTCCAACGTTTTTTCAACATCATAACAATAAACCGTGTCCCCGGCAATGTATAGTTTTTTGTTTTCGCCGCTTAGGATATATCCACTGCCGCACCCCATCATTTCTACAACTGCATCATTATCTCCATGGACAGCAGGCACTTTCCTGATTGTAATGGATCCGGAATTTATCGTATTTTTCTCAAAGCACGCAACATTCTTAAACCCCAAGGTTTCTGCCTCACACTGGTCTTCTTTGTTTTGTACGATAACTTTCATATCCTTCGGTAAATAGTCTGGCGTAAAATGGTCTGGATGAATGTGCGTTACGAGGCAAAAATCTACGTCTGCAAGAATTTTTTCCGGTGTCATTGGCAGGATGTTCATAGGATTACAAATGCCATCCATTTCTTCCCTTACTGCTTTTGCTGAGAAACCTGCTCCCTTATCCTGCAGCCATGGGTCAAGAAGGATTACTTGATCGCCATACTTTATTTTAAGCGTTGCATTTCGTATCTGCTGAATCTTCATTTAATTACCCCTCAATTTTTAAATTTATTTTATCTGCTGTTTTAAAGCTCATGTATTTCATCCTGTAACTGCTCAAGGAACACAAGTATATCTTCAAACTCTGGTATATCCCCATATATCATATTCTTCATTGCCTGATAATCATTCTGAAACTCCTTTAGCATAATAAAATTTTTGCTTAAAAGCAACCTCTTTTTCCCAAAAATCTTTCTCTATCACATTAGGTTGCATCCCCATTGAAATTGCAGCAGCCTGAAACAATTCCGTTCTATCCTTTATCTGTAATCTAGCGACTTCTTTCATAATCCTGCACACACCTTTCTGATAATTACATATATCCATTCACTTACACCTGTTGTTTCTTTTAACATCTGCCTCTTCTCCGTCTCCGGCAATCTATTTTTCAAACTCAAAATAACATCATCATCAATACGATCTTTTCCCAGTGTCTTTAAAGCCTCAATAACCAAAATAGTTGTTTCAGACATAAAAGAAATCTCTCTATTGGCACGATGTTTAAAAGACAGCGAAATATTATCCCACGAAAACTTTCTATATGGTCCATCACTGATATAAGACCAAACAACTGGAACTTGTGTGGATAATCCCAATTTATTTAATGCTACGTCCCCGCACGGAGCAATTATCCAATGAAAATTTCTTGCAATAGCATATGCTATCGTATCTGGATTTGCAGGTATATACTCTTTAAGCAGTTTACTATATATCGGCTTTTCATAGTATCATATCCCAAAAAGAACTTTACATACATTTTACATAACTGCGGTAACGGATTTTATTTTCCAAGTCTACCATGTAACTGTACCCAAAAGGTAACGAAAAAGCAAAGGAGACTTTTAAAATGAAAAAAATATTTACATTTATCATTACCGCATCTTTGGCGGCGCTTACGCTTACGGGTTGTTCCCAAAAGCAAAAAAGCAGCACAGTTTCCACTGATGGTTCCACATCCATGGAAGAAGTGATCGGCGTTCTGGGAGAAGCTTTTCAGGAAAACTACAGCGGCATGTCTTTTACTTACAACCCCACAGGTTCCGGTTCGGGAATCCAAGCCGTAAAAGAAGGGCGCTGCGACATCGGTCTTTCCAGCCGCAGCCTGAAAGACGAGGAAAAAGCTGACGGCCTTACGGAAACAGTTCTTGCAAACGACGGTATTGCCGTGATTGTTAATCCCAAAAATACATTAAATGACATTGACGTTGACACTATTGCAAAAATCTATACGGGAGAAATCACAAACTGGTCTGCGCTTGGCGGAAATGACGCTCAGATTGTAGTTATCGGACGTGAAGCAGGAAGCGGTACAAGAGACGGTTTTGAATCTATCACGAGTACCGAAAACACCTGTAAATACCGCCAGGAACTCACATCAACCGGTGATGTTATAACTACGGTTTCGCAAAATCCGGACGCGATCGGTTACGCATCCCTTGCCGCCGTAAGCGATCAGGTAAAGGCGCTTTCCGTAGGAGGAGTCGCCCCAAGCGAAGATACGGTAAAAGATGGCAGTTATGTCATTCAGCGTCCGTTTGTTTTGGTAACAAAAAATGATAAAAAACTTTCCGATGCAGCGCAGCAATTCTTTGATTTTGTAACATCAGACGAAGCAGCCCCTCTCATCTCTCAGGCAGGCGCAGTACCTGTAAAATAAAGGAAATTAAAGATGAAAAGACAAAAAATATTTGAAAATATCATTCATGGCATATTCCTTATTCTTGGAATGATCACTGTCGGATGCGTACTGCTTATTACGCTTTATCTGGTCATTGCCGGGATTCCGGCAATACGAAAGATAGGCTTATGCGATTTCATATTTGGCACAAAATGGGCGTCTACCGCAAAGGAACCGTCATACGGAATCCTGCCGTTTATACTGACCAGTATTTACGGTACTGCCGGCGCAATACTCATAGGCGTACCTGTCGGGTTTTTGACCTCGGTATATCTGGCAAAACTCGCCCCGGCTAAAATAAAAACCGTCGTGTCCGGCGCCGTAAGCTTACTTGCGGGTATTCCGTCTGTTGTATACGGTCTTGTCGGAATGATGGTACTTGTCCCCGGCATCCGAAATCTGTTTCACATTCCGGACGGAGCAAGCCTTTTTGCAGCGATTATCGTGCTGGCAATCATGATACTGCCGTCGATTATCAATATGTCGATCACCGCTTTAGAAGCCGTACCAAAAGAATATGAGGATGCGTCGCTCGCGCTTGGCGCGGCTCCGGTCGAAACCTACTTTAAAGTATCGGTTCCGGCTGCAAAAAGCGGGATTGCCGCGGCAGTGGTGCTTGGTGTCGGACGGGCAATCGGAGAAGCAATGGCTGTAATGATGGTATCCGGCAATGCTCCGAATCTGCCTGAACTTTTTGGCAGCGTCCGCTTTCTGACAACGGCGGTAGCAAGTGAAATGTCCTACTCCGGCGGATTACAAAGACAGGCATTATTTTCAATCGCGCTTGTACTTTTTTTGTTCATTATGCTTATCAATGCAGCGCTTAATTTCTTTTTAAAGCACAGTAAGGAGGGATAAACATTGGAAAGCCGGATTGGAACAAAACGAAAAATCAAAATAGCATTTCTGCGGTATCTTTGTGTGATCTGCGCGGCGCTTACCTGCGCACTGGTTCTCTTTCTCATAATATATGTATTTGCAAAAGGCATCCCGAATATATCATGGGAACTGCTGTCGTCAAAACCAAGTTATCTGTCAGAAAAAATCGGTATTCTGCCGGACATTATGAATACGGTCTATATAATTATAGCAACACTTGCATTTGTACTGCCTCTCGGCGTGGGAGCGGCCGTTTATCTTACGGAATATGCAAAAAACAAACGGGTAGTTGCCATAATTGAATATGCCGCCGAGACGCTTTCCGGAATTCCTTCAATCATCTATGGTTTAGTGGGTATGCTGTTTTTTTGCCAGTTTTTGAATATGCAGACCTCGCTTTTGGCCGGAGCGCTTACCCTTGTGATCATGAATCTTCCGACAATCATGCGTACAACACAGGAAAGTCTGAAAACCGTGCCCAATTCTTACCGCGAGGGCGCCTTCGGTCTTGGCGCGGGAAAATGGCGCGTGATACGCACGGTCGTCCTTCCCGGCTGCATAGACGGCGTTATCACAGGCTGCATCCTGTCTGCCGGACGTATTCTTGGCGAATCGGCGGCGCTTCTTTTTACAGCAGGATTTGCCCACACGTTAAACGGGTTTTTCAACGGACTTAAAAGCGCCGGAGCAACTCTTACTGTCGCCCTCTATGTCTACGCTAAAGAACAGGGTGAATTTGGCGTGGCGTTTGCGATAGCGCTGGTACTTATGGTACTTACGCTTGCAGTCAATCTCCTTGCCATGATTGCAGGACATTATTTCAAAAGGAGACGGAATGTATGAATGATATTGATATAATTACGGTACGTGATTTAAATCTCTGGTATGGCAGTGTGCAGGCGCTTCACCATATCAATATGGATATTCCGAAAAAGGCGATCACAGCGCTTATCGGACCATCCGGCTGCGGAAAATCCACATTCCTTAAAACATTAGACCGGATGAATGATCTGATACCCGGCGTTAAGATCACAGGAAAAGTTTGTTATAAGGGAAACGATATTTTTGCACCCGGAGTAGACGTGGGTACATTACGCAAGGAAATAGGCATGGTGTTTCAGAAACCCAATCCGTTTCCAATGTCGGTCTATGACAATATCGCCTATGGTCCGCGCACACACGGAATACGCGCCAAGGCAAAGCTTGACAACATTGTGGAACGTTCGCTTCGTGACGCCGCCATTTGGGATGAAGTAAAAGACAGGCTTAAAAAAAATGCTCTCGGGCTTTCCGGAGGACAGCAGCAAAGGCTTTGCATTGCCCGCGCTCTTGCCGTAGAGCCGGAAGTTCTTTTGATGGATGAACCTACAAGCGCCCTTGACCCTATATCTACCTCAAGAATTGAAGAACTGGCTATGACGCTTAAAGAAAAATATACGATAATCATCGTAACGCACAATATGCAGCAGGCAGTGCGGATTTCGGACATGACGGCGTTTTTCCTTTTAGGAGAGCTTATAGAGTACGGCGACACGGAAAAAATGTTTTCGAAACCTGCAGACCGCCGCACTGAGGATTATATCACAGGGAGGTTTGGATAATGAGGACACATTTTGACGAACAGCTTAACACGCTGAATCAGGAAATTATAAAGATGGGGGCTTTGTGTGAGGAAGTAATTTCCCTTGCAGTTTCCGCGCTTATCAGAAAAGATGACGAACTGGCTGCAAAGATTGCCCCTCTCGACCACATGATAGACGAAAAAGAACGGCAGATTGAATCTATATGTCTGCGGCTTTTATTGCAGCAGCAGCCGGTAGCAAAAGATCTCAGGCAGATATCAGCGGCATTAAAAATGGTAACGGATATGGAACGTATTGGAGATCAGGCTGAGGACATTGCAGAAATCCTGCCTTTTCTAAATGACAGGACGCTCCCTGAACATATAAAGATCCGGGAAATGGCAAAAGAAGTAATCAAAATGGTAACGGACAGCGTGGACGCTTATGTGAAACAGGATACTTCCATAGCCGAAGCGGTAATAGCATCTGATGATATCGTGGACGACTTTTTTGTAGAAATCAAAAACAGCCTGATTTCATTGATCGCGCAAAACCCTACCGAGGGAGAATATGCCCTCGACCTTTTAATGGCAGCGAAATATTTTGAAAGGATTGGGGATCACGCCACAAATATTGCCGGATGGGTATTGTTTTATGTTACCGGAGAAAAAAATGCATAGCGGCGTTAGACCGATTGAAATAATAATTAAAAAACGCTATGATATTATTGCTATAGAAAGGAAGTGGACTTCTTGATTTTCTGTGTGGAAGACGACAATGCAATCCGCGATCTTATGATATATACATTACACTCCGCGGGCTTTGAGGCAAAAGGATTTTCAGACGGCGCAGAATTTCTCCAAGCGCTTTGCGAAGAAAACCCGCAGCTTGTACTGCTTGATATCATGCTCCCCGGAGAGGACGGCATAAGTATTTTAAAGCGGCTGCGCCAAAGCGGCAATAAAGTGCCTGTCATACTGGCTACTGCAAAAGGAACCGAGTATGATAAAGTTATAGGGCTTGATCTTGGCGCAGACGATTACCTTGCAAAACCTTTTGGCATGATGGAAATGATATCCCGCGTAAAGGCGGTACTGCGCCGCGCCTATCCTTCCTCCAAAAACGAAGTATTGTCCATATGCGGAATACAGATGGATACGGCGCAGCACGTTGTAATCGCAGATGGGAAACGAGTAGAGCTTACTTTTAAGGAATATGAACTTCTGCGAAAATTTATGGAGAATCCCGGAAGGGCATTTACCCGCGATCAGCTTCTTGACAGCATATGGGGCGATGCGTATATAGGCGAAACCCGTACGGTAGATGTCCATATAGGTACGCTTCGCACTAAGTTAGGTCAATGCGGCGGCTTAATAGAAACCGTGCGCGGCGTTGGCTACCGATTGGAGGCGGGAAAATGACAAAACGGATTTTCAGGTCAATTCTTTTTGCGGCAGTCGCTGTATTTTTTGCCTGCGCAGCATTATTTCTCGGGGTACTTTACGATTATTTCAGAAATGTACAGCAAAGCGGGCTAAGGACTCAGACAGAGCTTGCCGCGCAGGGAGTCCAAAATGCGGGGACAAAATATTTTGAAGGACTAAAACCAAAAGGCTACCGCATTTCCTTAATAGATAAAGACGGCAGCGTTCTTTATGACAGCGAAGCCAACTCTTCTGAAATGGAAAATCATCTTGAACGCGAGGAAATCCGTGAAGCTTTATCATCCGGCTATGGCGAAAGCTCCCGGTACTCCGTCACTCTTATGGAACGCACTCTGTACAGCGCAAAAAAACTGCCTGACGGAACCGTGATTCGTATTTCTGTCGCGCAAAGCACTCTCCTTACACTGCTTCTTGGAATGATGCAGCCTATTATAATTATCATTTTTATTGCCATAGGAATTTCTTTCTGGCTGGCACATCGCCTTTCCAAACACATTACCGCGCCATTAAACGAGCTTGATCTGGATGAGCCTCTTTCTAACGAAGGATACGACGAGATTTCTCCTCTTCTAAGGCGTATCGACGCCCAGAAACGGCAGATCAGACAACAGGAACACGAACTGCGGCAAAAGCAGGAGGAATTTGAAGCCGTTACTGAAAATATGGCGGAAGGCATTATTCTTCTGAATACAAAAGGCATTATTTTAGGGATTAACCGCTCCGCAGCCAATCTTTTTAAAACCACACACGAATGTATTGGAAAGCACATTTTATCGGTAAACCGCAGTATAGAAATTTCTGAACTTCTATCAAGCATAGACAAAGGCGCGCGGTCTGAAAAAATAATAGATGAAAACGGCGGAAAATACCAGCTTGCAATAAGCCCGGTAAGTATTAACGGCAATATCTCCGGCGCCGTCCTTCTCATGCTTGACGTAACGGAAAAAGAACAAGCCGAACAAATGCGGCGGGAATTTACGGCTAATGTATCACATGAGTTAAAAACGCCGCTTCACACCATTGCAGGCTGCGCGGAACTTTTGGAAAACGGCATGGTGCGTCCCGAAGATACAATGGGATTCTATACGCAGATACACAGCGAAGCGGGACGCATGATTTCTTTAGTAGAAGACATTATACACCTTTCCCATCTGGATGAAGGCGGAGTTAATATGAAACGGGAAAATGTCGATCTTTATGAACTGGCTTGCGAAACGGCAAAAACGCTTTCCGGCGAAGCAAAAAATGCCTGTGTCTCTTTAAGTATCGACGGTAAACACGCCATCGTATGCGGTGCGCCCAAACTTTTACAGAGCATTGTTTATAATCTTACGGACAATGCGATAAAGTACAATCGACATGGAGGAACGGTAAAGATATCAACAGATTGTTCCGCGGGCGAAGTACGCCTTGTTGTATCCGATACCGGAATCGGTATTCCCCCGGAGCATCGCGAGCGTATTTTTGAACGGTTTTACAGGGTTGACAAAAGCCGTTCAAAAGAACTTGGCGGCACAGGACTCGGGCTGTCTATAGTAAAGCACGCCGCAAGGCTTTGTGATGCAAAAATAGAGCTGCAGAGCAGGGAAAATGAAGGAACTGTCATTACAGTAATCTTTCCGGCTTCAAAAAATGAATAAAATACCAAAAAAGGACGGGATAGCCATAAAACTATACCGTCCTTATTTTAATAGCGAGAAAGGGACTTGAACCCCCGACACCGCGGGTATGAACCGCGTGCTCTAGCCAGCTGAGCTATCTCGCCATATTTAAAGTCCTTCAGGACGTACCTGAAAGACTTTGATGGGACCTACAGGGCTCGAACCTGTGACCCTCTGCTTGTAAGGCAGATGCTCTCCCAGCTGAGCTAAGATCCCGTACATTTTTAAACTGCTTTTTCATTATATAAACGTATATACCATTTGTCAAGCACTTTTTTTGAACCACTTTTAGATGAAAATGCAATATATAATCCCGCACCTTAAAATTTACGCCACTCATTAACATCAGACACAATGATCCTAGCTCCCTTTATAAGCCTGTCAAACACTCCCGACTTATAAAAACTTACTATTATCATACCAATCGGAATACCTATGATCATTCCAAGTATCCCCATAAACCTGTAACCCACAAACATAAAGAACAATGTTGACAGAGGGCTTAATCCTATGCTGTCCGCCACCATTTTCGGCTGCAAGAACTGCCGTACTGCCTGGCATACGAGATACAGCACAAACAACAGTACCGCCATAAGATAATCGCCGGCGATTATCTCATAAACGCACCACGGCCATATGATAGCTCCCGAACCAAGCACGGGAAGGAAATCCACAACTGCAATAACAAGAGCAAATAAAAGCGCGTAATCCACTCCCAAAAGGATAAGTCCGACCGCAAGGATCACGAAAACAAAACACATTATCTTAAACTGCGCTTTTACATATCCTCCCAATGCCGACACGGTATTGCCTATGATCAGGTTATATATTTCCTTTACCCCTCCCGGTATCTTATCCGAAAGAACCCTTACTATATTGTTATGCTCCGCGGTAAAGAAATAACTCACAAGTATCGTTATCACAGTCATGAGAAGCCCTTCTGCGATACTCTTTACTACGTTGCCCGCAGAATCTAAAGAAATCTTATTTGAAGAAATATCTTCAATAAAATAATTTATGATCTTACCCGCATTATCGATAACCACATCAAACATATCACGGGTACGCTCCGGGAGGATCGAATACCTCTGCCTCCACTCGTCAATACTGTTCTGGACCTGATCCGATACATACGAATACATATCCGAAAAATTGCTGACAAAACTCATACCCTGTTTTATCAGGACATACATCACAAGGTACAGTACGCTTATCACAATAGCAAGAACACATACTATAACTATCGCCGAACCGTGCTTTCTTACGATTTTTATCTTTCTCTCCATAAAATGCACAAGCGGATTGGCGATCATCGCTATAATCCATCCGACTACAAACGGCCAGAAAAATGCAAGCGCTTTCGGAAGCACAAATATAACAAAAAGAATCACTGCCGCTGCAAGCAGATAATTAAATAATATCTTAAGATACAGTACTGTTCTTTTCTCTTTCATAGTTTCTCCCCCATTATCCTGCTAACGCGCTAAGTCCTCCAAACACTCCTGAACTTACAAGCCCCATTATAACTCCTGCCAAAAGCACTCCGAGCATAACTGCCGCTACGCTTTTTTTGAAATCCATATCAAGTATGCTCGCCGCAAGCGTTCCCGTCCAGGCTCCGGTTCCCGGAAGCGGTATGCCTACAAACAAAAGAAGCGCCACAAACAGTCCTCTTCCTGCTTTTGATTTAAGTTTTTCCCCGCCTTTATGCCCTTTATCCAGGCAAAAGCCAAAAAACTTTCCGACATACTTTTTATCAGCGCCCCACTCCAATATCCTTCTTGCGAAGAAAAATATAAACGGAACAGGTATCATGTTTCCGATAATACATATTATGTATGATGTCATAAGCGGCAGCCCGAATCCTACCGCATAAGGTATCGCGCCCCTAAGTTCTATTATCGGGACCATGGATATTAAAAATATAATAATATAATGTTTCAGCATAATTTTCTCCCTTCGATCATCTATTCCCAAAATATTCTTCAAGCTTTTTTGTCATTCCCATAAGAGCTCTTCCCCTGTGGCTTATCTCATTTTTCTTTTCCGGCGAAAGTTCCGCCGTGGTACAGCCGAATTCAGGCACATAGAATATCGGGTCAAATCCAAATCCGTTTTCTCCGGTCTGTTCGCGGGCTATTTCGCCGCAAACCACTCCCCTTTCGGTGAGTATCTTTCCGTCCGGAAATGCGCACGCAATGACGCACACGAAGCGCGCCTCGCGTTCACCTTCTTTTGCATCCGCAAGTTTTTCTATTATGTAATTATTTTTAACGTCGTAAGAAGTATCTTTACCTAAAAATCTCGCCGAATATATTCCGGGCGCCCCGTTCATATAGTCGATCTCAAGCCCCGAATCATCGGCAAGCACTATGCAGTCCGTAAGTTCTGATACCGTTTTTGCTTTAATGACCGAATTTTCTTCAAACGTACTTCCGTTTTCAACAATATCAGCATCTATTCCCGCGTCTTTAAGGGAAATCAGGTCAATATCGTACTTTTCAAGAAAATCTCTCATTATCTCCCTTATCTCATTAAGTTTACCTTCGTTGCCCGTGGCAAATACAATTTTCGTTTTTTCCATAACTCCTCCATCATGCGCGTCTTGCGGGCGGTTTCGGTCCCATATACTGAAGATAATATGTCTTCATCATACCATTATACAGTTTCCGGTTCTTGTCCGCTTTTCTTCCTATATATTTTTCCGCGTCCTCATATGCCGTTATTATATAAGACGACCATGTATCAAGCTTTCTTAAAGCCTCTCCCGTTTCCCTGTACAATTCCGGAAGATTCTTCTTTTCTTCGATCCTTTCCCCATACGGCGGATTCGTAATGATAAATCCGTATTTTTTCGGGCTTGCAAGCTCCTTTACCGGTCTTTTCTGAAAATGTATGCAGTCTGATACCCCGGCAAGCTTTGCATTTGCCATCGCCATTTTTATGCACTCGCCGTCAATATCATATCCCTGTATCTGCATATACGGATCTTTCTTTATCCTGCTTTTCGCTTCTTCATACGCTTCCTTATACAGTTTTTCCATATCGGCAAATTCCCATTTGCGCGACAAAAAATCCCTGTCTGCTCCCGGCGCGATATCCGCTCCCATCATCGCGGCTTCAATAGGTATGGTCCCGCTTCCGCAAAACGGATCGATAAGCACTCTGTCCGCTTTCCATGGAGTAAGCATGATAAGGGATGCCGCAAGCGTTTCCGTAAGCGGAGCTTTTACCGTCCATTTGCGGTAGCCTCTTTTATGAAGCGACACTCCCGTTGTATCAATGCCTATCGTGACAACGTCCTTCATAATCGTGACTCTCAGCGGATAATCCGCTCCGTCTTCCTGAAACCAGTTTATTTTATATTTCGTCTTAAGGCGCTCAACCATCGCTTTTTTCATTATCGACTGTATGTCAGAAGGGCTGAACAGCCTGCTCTTTACCGAGTTAGCTTTCGCAACCCAGAACCTTGCGTCTTTCGGCAGAAAGTTCTCCCAGGGAACCGCTTTGGTATTTTCAAAAAGCTCATCAAATGTACAGGCTTTAAAAGACGCCGCTTTAAGAAGTATCCTCTCGGCGCTGCGCACAAATACATTCGCCCGGCACATAGCATGTACATCTCCCTTAAACATAACTTTGCCGTCGCTTACCTCGGATATCTCATAGCCCAGTCTTTCAATTTCACGCCTGCATACCGCCTCGGTCCCGAAATGGCACGGCGCAATCCATTCATACTCGTACATCGATCTGATAAACCGCCTTATATATTAATATTCATATAGTATGCTATAATAACTGATACGTCAAACACTTTTTTCATATTTAACATATCTGTCATATTCATCCATACCCCCGTATAAGCTGAATGCTTCCACTTTATGCAGATGCATTTTTTCCGCGATGATCATGCTTTTATTTCCCCTGTTGCAATATAATATTATATTACATCCTTTCCTGTACATGCAAACAATTTCCTTAAACATCTCATCTTCCGCATCTATCATACCGGCAATCGTTTCTTCAGGTATATTTATGGCGTTATCCATATGGCGCTCCTTATACTCCTCATATTCCCTTATATCTATCAAAAGTATGCTTTTTCGGTTTTTTATAAGCTGTTTAACCTCAGGATACGTTATTATATTCATAAAAATCCCCCCTATACAGTGTATGTACGAATATTAAAGTTTGTTAAAACCATAAGGGCATCTAAAAGCCTTAAAGCCTTTAGATGCCCTTATATAACCAACTAAATATCAACTAACGTGAACAGTTTCTTGAAGAATCCCTTGAAGCGTCTCTTGAAGCATCCTTTGATGAATCTTTTGAGCTGTTCCTTGAGCTGTTCTGTGAACTATTCTGTGAATAATTCTTAGAACTGTCTTTAGATGAATTCCTTGAACTGTTCTGTGCTTTATTCTTTTCATAACTGTTTTCACTCATGACATTTACCTCCTGAATATATTTTTTACACAACTAGTATGCGCCTAATCAAAAAATATATTCATGCTATCTTTTCATTCTTATAATTAACATTATAATGATTATCATGAAAATTATTGGCAAAAAAATCCTTATTATCGGAAATACAAGCGACATAACGCTAAAAATAATTATTATATCCGCAGCTATAATAAGATATTTTTGAATTTTCGATCTTAACGAACCGCCCCTGCCGTCCGCGCCGCCTTCATTTGTATCTGCACTGTTTTTCCTGCTCCTATCTTCCGAGGCATCGTCTTTCATATTGTA
>CANQDW010000059.1 GCA_947593975.1 uncultured Lachnospiraceae bacterium | reverse complement strand
GAATATATGAGCGACAATATGAAATACAGGGACAATGTGATACTTTCAATACATCCGCACAACGACAGGGGATGCGGCGTTGCAGATGCGGAGCTTGCGCTTCTTGCGGGCGCCGACAGGATAGAGGGAACGCTTTTTGGAAACGGCGAGCGTACCGGAAACGTAGATATAATCACGCTTGCAATGAATATGTACAGCCACGGGGTAGATCCGGGACTTGATTTCTCGGATATGCCCGCAATAGTAAAATTATATGAAGAAGTAACGGGAATGCATGTGTATGAGCGTACGCCGTATGCAGGGGCGCTTGTATTCGCGGCATTTTCCGGAAGCCATCAGGATGCGATCGCCAAAGGCATGCACTGGAAGGATGAACATCATCTGCATGAGTGGACGGTCCCGTATATCCCTGTAGACCCTAAAGATATAGGAAGGACCTATGATGCGGACGTGATAAGGGTAAACAGCCAGAGCGGAAAAGGCGGCATAGGATATATACTTGCGCAGAATTACGGATATGAGCTCCCGCACGATATGCGCGAACATTTTGCATATATGGTAAAGGGCGTATCCGATAAGACGCACAGTGAAATGAAGCCGGATGAGATATACGATATTTTTAAAGAAACGTATCTTAATAAGACGAAACCGCTTAATGTTGTTGAGGCGCACTTCGTGCAGGAAGACGGAATCGTTGCAAAAGTTAGCATAGAACTTAACGGAATCATGCATGTCGTATCTGCGCACGGAAACGGACGTCTTGATGCGGTAAGCAATGCGATCAAGAAGTATACCAGCCTTGAGTTCCATATAGAACATTATTCCGAGCACAGCCTTTCGCACGGTTCAAACAGTGACGCGGCCGCATATCTGGGAATAAGGCTTGAAGACGGAACGATGTCCTGGGGAGCGGGTACGGATTCCGATATTATAAAAGCGGGTATCAAGGCTCTTGTAAGCGCGTATAACAACAGTGATTATATTATTTAAAAGGAGATGACATATATGGGAATGACTATGACACAGAAGATCCTGGCGGCGCATGCGGGTCTTCCTTCGGTGAAGGCGGGGCAGCTTATCAATGCTTCTCTTGATATAGTGCTGGGAAATGATATAACAACCCCGGTTGCCATAAACGAATTTGAAAAGGCGGGGTTTGACAGCGTATTTGACCGCAGGAGGATCAATATCGTGCTTGACCATTTTGCGCCTAACAAAGATATAAAGGCTGCGGAACAGTCAAAACAGTGCAGGGAGTTTGCGTACAAATATGATATAGAGAATTTCTATGATGTAGGGGAAATGGGCGTTGAACATGCTCTCCTTCCGGAAAAAGGCATTGTAACCGCAGGCGATTGTATTATAGGAGCCGACAGCCACACATGTACCTACGGCGCGGTAGGCGCATTTTCAACAGGCGTGGGAAGCACGGACATGGCGGCAGGCATGGCAACAGGCAAATGCTGGTTTAAGGTTCCGTCTGCAATAAAAATAGTACTTAGCGGAAAACTTGGGAAATGGGTATCGGGAAAAGATGTGATCCTTGATATCATTGGAAAGATCGGCGTTGACGGAGCGCTTTACCAGAGTATGGAATTTTGCGGGGAAGGAGTAAGCTCGCTTGGGATAGACGACCGTCTTACCATATGCAATATGGCAATTGAGGCCGGAGCAAAGAACGGAATATTCCCTGTAGATGATATTACAAGAGAGTATCTGGATGCAAGGACACAGAGGGAATATACGGTGTATGAGGCAGACGAAGATGCGGAATATACGCAGATCATAGAGATCAATCTTTCGGAACTTGAGCCTACCGTATCATATCCGCATCTTCCGGAGAATACACATCCTGTAAGCGAGGCTTCAGATATTAAGATCGATCAGGTAGTAATAGGAAGCTGTACCAACGGAAGGATATCCGATATGGAGACGGCATATGAGATACTTAAAGGCAAAAAGGTTAAAAAGGGAGTAAGGGTAATAATCATCCCCGCAACTATGGCGATATACAAAGAGTGCATCACCAGAGGTTATATGGAAGCGTTCGTAGATGCGGGCTGCGTAGTATCAACTCCGACATGCGGACCGTGCCTTGGAGGATATATGGGAATACTCGCATCGGGAGAAAGATGTATATCTACGACGAACAGAAACTTTGTCGGACGTATGGGACATACATCGAGCGAAGTATATCTTGCAAGCCCGGCGGTAGCGGCGGCATCGGCCCTTACAGGCTATATAAGTGATCCTAAGGAGGTATAAACAATGGAAGCAAAAGGATATGCACACAAATATGGGGACAACGTTGATACAGACGTTATTATTCCGGCGCGTTATCTTAATACGCCTGACGCGAAAGAACTTGCCCTGCACTGTATGGAAGATATAGATAAAGATTTTACGGGCAAGGTAAAAGAAGGAGACATAATGGTAGGCGGGCTGAATTTCGGATGCGGCTCGTCAAGGGAACATGCGCCGCTTGCGATTAAGACGTCCGGCATATCATGCGTTATAGCTAAGACGTTTGCGCGTATTTTTTACAGAAACGCCATTAATATAGGTCTTCCGATACTTGAATGCGAGGCGGCAAGCAGCGCGATCAATGACGGCGACGAAGTTTCGGTTGATTTTGATACGGGAGTCATAACCAATATTACACGCGGCGAGACATATAATGCCGAGCCGTTCCCTGAATTTATACAGAATATAATATCAGACGGCGGACTTATGGCGTCGATTGCAAAAGGAGATAATTGATTATGGATAAGAAAATAGCTGTTATACGCGGAGACGGAATCGGACCGGAGATCGTAAATGAAGCAATAAAGGTCCTTAATGCAGTTGCAGAAAAATATAACCATAGATTTGAGTACGTTGATGTGGATATGGGAGGATGCGCGATAGACAAATGGGGAGAGCCCCTTCCAAAGGAGATGCTTGACCGCTGTCTTTCTTCTGACAGTGTTCTGCTTGGCGCGGTAGGCGGACCCAAATGGGATAACGTCCCGGGAGATAAGAGACCAGAAAAGGGACTTTTGTCTCTCAGAGGAGGCATGAAACTGTATTCGAACAACAGGCCTGCAAAATTGTGGGCGCAGCTTGCCGAAGCGAGTCCGCTTAAGCCTTCAATAGTGGAAAGAGGCATCGATTTCATAGTTGTCAGGGAACTTATAGGCGGAGTGTATTTCGGAGAGCATACAACCGTAAATAAAAACGGCGAGGATACGGCGACCGATATAATGGAATATGCAGAGCATGAGATTGAGCGCATCGGACGTATCGGATTTGAGACCGCAATGAAGAGAAGACATAAGCTTACGAGCGTGGATAAGGCAAATGTACTTGATACGAGCCGCCTTTGGAGAAAAGTAATGCACAGGCTTAAAGAAGAATATCCCGAAGTTGAATACAGCGATATGCTTGTTGATAACGCGGCAATGCAGATTGTTAAGGATCCTTCGCAGTTTGACGTTATAGTTACGGAGAATCTGTTCGGGGACATATTGTCGGACGAGGCGAGCATGATCACGGGTTCGATAGGAATGATCCCGTCGTCGAGCCTTGGCGAGAGCGGATGCGGCCTTTATGAGCCTATACACGGTTCGGCGCCTGATATCGCAGGACAGAACAAAGCAAATCCAATAGGAACGATACTGTCTGCCGCAATGATGTGCCGTTTCAGTTTTGATATGCCTTCCGAGGCGGACGCTATTGAAAATGCAGTTACAAAGGCGCTTGACGCAGGGCTTAGGACGGGCGACATAATGCAGGAAGGATGCACGCTTGTCGGCTGTAAGGAAATGGGCGATGCTGTTTTGTCATATTTATAGTAGCTTTTTGTTGAATTAGGTAATAGTCATATGATATAATTTTATTTTGGTAATGATTGTACGTTACAATAATACTTAGATTGAGGGGAGGATGGATTCTGAATGGAATTTGTCGGATTTTTAATTCTATTTCCATTTGTGGCAGCAGCGATTCTTGCATGTACCAAAAATGACAATATAAGAAAAGTCGTTGTATATGCAAGCAGTATATTGATCATTGCTGCGGCGGTCTGTTTTTCGGTAATGCACCTGATTTCGGGAGAGGCGGTAGCTTACCTTGAAGAAACAGAAATGATTGATAGGATAATGATGTGTGGCGAATTGTTTTTAACGGTTCTGATAGTAGTGCTCAGTGTCAGATATAAAAAGGTTCTGCCCGCAGTTTTGTCCCTGCTGCAGACAGGGCTTATGCTTTGGTTTGAGCTTATTGCGAAAAAACCTGAAGCGGATGCGCAGATGCATCTGTTTTGCGACAGACTTACTATAGTAATGTGTCTGATCGTTGCGGTTGTCGGTACTTTGATATGCGTGTATGCAGTCGGATACCTTAAGGATTATCATAATCATCATACGGAGTACAAAGACAGAAGGCCGTTTTTCTTTGGAATGCTTTTTGTATTTTTGGGAGCGATGTTCGGCCTTATCTTTTCAAATAATCTTGTGTGGATATATTTCTTCTGGGAGATTACGAGCGTATCGTCATTCCTCCTTATCGGATACACGAGGACAGAGGAAGCTATCACCAATTGTTTCAGGGCTTTGTGGATGAACCTGCTCGGAGGGCTCGGTTTCTGCATAGCTATCATATATTCGGAACTTGTTCTTAATATATCAACTTTAAAGGAACTTGTGTCGGTAGGGGACGGACAGCTTGTGATCATACCGGTCATCCTTCTTGCATTTGCAGGACTTACAAAGTCGGCGCAGTTCCCGTTTTCCAAGTGGCTTCTTGGAGCGATGGTTGCGCCTACGCCTTCATCTGCTCTCCTTCACAGCGCAACGATGGTTAAGGCCGGCGTGTATCTGCTGTTAAGGCTTGCACCTGTAATGGCGGGCACATATGCAGGTACTATGGTGGCGCTCATCGGAGGACTTACGTTCTTTGCGGCGAGCGTGCTTGCGATTACGCAAAGCGATGGAAAGAGCGTGCTTGCATATTCGACCATATCGAACCTTGGGCTTATTACAGCCTGCGCCGGAGTAGGCGTTGAGGAAACAGTATGGGCAGGCGTGCTGCTGGTAATATTCCATGCGGTATCAAAGTCGCTTCTTTTCCAGACGGTCGGCGCTATAGAGAATTCTACCGGTTCAAGGGATATTGAAGATATGACGGGACTTATAAGACGGTTCCCGGCGCTGGCGATTGTTTTATGTATAGGTATAGCGGGAATGTTCCTTGCGCCGTTTGGTATGCTTATATCCAAATGGGCAGTCCTTAAGGCGTTTGTCGATGCCGGCAATGTCGTGCTTGTACTGTTTATCGCATTCGGAAGCGCAACGACGCTGTTTTACTGGACCAAGTGGCTCTGCAAAGTACTTGTACAGGTTCCGGGCGAGCCTGAGCGCAACAAGACGTCAGCTAACCAGTGGTGCTCGATAGGGGCTCATGCATTTATGATGATCGCGCTCTGCTTTGTATTCCCGGTTATCGCATACTATCTGCTCCAGCCTATGCTTTACGAGTTATATGGAAGCGTAGTGGCGCCTGTGCTTTCGGCATCGGATATGTACATACTTCTTCTTATGCTGGTTGCGCTTGTTGTAGTTCCGGTTATAGGAAATATGTTTGTAAAGAATGTGGATGTTACACAGAGTAATGAATATATGGCAGGTATAAATACCGGCGACAATAAGTCGTTCGTTGATTCATTTGACGGCGTAAAAACACTTAATGTTGCAAACTGGTATTTTACGGACATGGTAAATGAACAGAAATTCCTGAAAGCAGTGATATGTATTGCATCTGCCGTAATCATAATAATCGGAGTTATCGGAATAGGGGGTGCTTTATAATGGATATACATATAGCTGTTTTGATCAGGGTTATTGCCTTTATAGTGATCGCACCGTTTCTTGGCGGATTCCTTGCAGGGCTTGACAGGAAGATTACCGCAAGGATGCAGGGAAGGAAAGGGCCTTCCGTGCTGCAGCCGTTTTATGATGTCGCAAAGCTCCTTAACAAGGAAACTCTTTCAATAGGCCGTATGCAGTATCTGTATATGTTCTGTTTCCTTGCATTTATAATATTCACGGGATCGTGTTTCTTTGCGGGACTGGATATACTGCTTGTGTTCTTTGTGCTGACCACGGCCGTAATGTTCTTTGTTTTGGCAGCGAGCTTTCCTAACTCACCGTTTTCAAGGATGGGAGCAATGAGGGAGCTTGCGCAGATGCTTGCGTATGAGCCGATGGTCATATTGGCAGCGATAGGATTCTATCAGGCAACGGGAACATTTGTTATAAATGATATAGCGAAACAGGATGTTTCGGCGATAGTATATATTCCGGGAATTTTTATCGGATTTGTATATATCCTGACAATTAAGTTCCGTAAATCACCATTTGACATAAGTACGTCGCATCATGCGCACCAGGAAATGGTAAAAGGTATTACTACGGAACTTTCAGGCGGAATGTTTGCATTACTTGAGATCTCGCACTGGTATGAGAATATAATGCTCCTCGGAGTGGTAGCATTATTTGTTGTAAACAGCCACTGGTGGAGTATTCCACTTGCGATACTTGTATGTTTCATAGTATACTTTATTGAGATACTTATAGATAATACATGCGCCCGCGTGAAATGGAAAGTTATGCTTTCATCTGCATGGACGATATCATTTATATTAGGAACTGTAAACCTGCTGATTCTTCAGTATCTGTTTTAACAAGGAGGAGACATCATGGCAAAAATATCAAAATCACCATGGCTTCTGCATTATGACGGAAGCAGCTGCAATGGATGTGATATCGAGGTTCTGGCATGTCTGACCCCGGTGTATGACGTTGAAAGATTCGGGATCATCAATACAGGTGATCCGAAGCATGCGGACATTCTTCTTATTACGGGAGGAATCAATACACAGAATAAACAGGTAGTTGAACAGATATATTCACAGATGCCGAACCCGAAAGTAGTTGTTGCAGTAGGCATATGCGCATGTAACGGCGGTGTGTTCAAGGATTGCTACAATATACTCGGCGGCGCCGATAAGGTGATACCCGTTGACGTATATGTGCCGGGATGCGCTGCAAGACCCGAATCAATTATTGACGGCGTTGTGAAAGCGCTTGATATACTGGAAAAGAAACGGGAGGTGTAGTATGAGGGAAGAATATGAACTGACTGTCATAGACAGCGGAGATTTATCAAGATATGCCCTTAAGATGAAGAGAGATAATGCGCGTCTTGTACAGATATGCGCGGTAAGTGTTCCGGGCGGATATGAGCTTTCATATTCATTTGCAAAGGGCTATGAATTTATTAACTATAGGATAGTTATCGACGAAGATACCCGGATTGCCAGCATAGGCGATGTATATCCTTCGGCAGTCTTTTATGAGAATGAGATGAAAGAGCTGTTTGGAGTGAAGATCGATTCGATGTATCTGGATTATAACAATAAACTGTATCGTATAGAGCAGGAAACACCATTTAAAAAGTAGGAGGCAGAACTGATTATGGGTAAGAGAAGTGTTGTTCCTTTTGGCCCGCAGCACCCGGTACTTCCGGAGCCGATACACCTTGACCTTGTGCTTGAGGACGAAAAAGTAATCGAGGCAATACCTTCAATCGGATATATTCACAGAGGGCTTGAAAAGCTGATAGAAAAAAGAGATTTTAACGATTATCTGTATGTGATTGAACGTATATGCGGTATATGCAGTTATATGCATGGAATGGGTTACTGTGAAGCGCTTGAAAGGATATTTGATGTGGAGATACCGGATCGGGCAAAATATCTCCGTACGATCTGGTGTGAAATGTCGCGTGTCCACAGCCACCTTCTGTGGCTTGGGCTTTTAGCGGATGCATTTGGATTTGAAGCATTGTTCTATCAGTGCTGGAGAATGAGGGAAAAAGTACTTGATATGTTCGAGGCATCGACCGGCGGACGTGTTATTTTCTCGGTTAATAAAATAGGCGGAGTCCTTAAGGATATGGATAAGGATATGCTTGCGTCGTTTGTTAAGGAATTTGACGCAATGGAAGACGAGATCAAAAAACTTTGCGACGTATTCCTTACAGATTATACAGTAGAATCAAGACTTAGGAAAGTTGGAATCCTCACAAAAGAAGACGCTGTCGCGACAGGAGCGGTAGGTCCTATGATGAGAGCCAGCGGAATTGAGATCGATACAAGAAAAACAGGATACGCTGCATACAGCAATATTGATTTTAAGATCATAACGAGTAATGACTGCGATTCATACGCGCGTTGTGAAGTGAGGATAAAAGAACTGTTCCAGTCGTTTGATATCATAAGGCAGGCTGTGGCGCAGATTCCTGACGGAGACCTTTCCATCGCGGTTAAAGGAAATCCAAACGGAGAAGCGTTTATGCGTGTTGAGCAGCCCCGCGGGGAAGCTATATATTACGTGAAAGCGAACGGAACCAAGAATCTGGACCGCGCCCGTGTGCGTACACCTACCTTTACGAATCTTACGCCGCTTGTTAAGATTCTCCAGGGATGCGATTATGCAGACGTGCCGATTCTCATTCTTACCATCGACCCATGCGTAAGCTGTACAGAGAGATAGGAGGGAATGAAAAGTGTCAGGAATTATGAAATTTTCCAGGTTTGCAATAAAGAATCTCTTTTCCAAACCTGCAACTTATGGTTATCCTTATGTAAAGAAAGATTATAAGGAAAGATATCGCGGACGTGTTGCGATAGATATTGACGATTGCCTTTTCTGTGGTCTGTGCAGCAGAAAGTGCCCTTCCGGAGCTATTACGGTTGACAGAAATGAAAGAACATGGAAGATAGACAGGATGGGATGCGTACAATGCGCAAACTGTGTGGAGGGATGCCCCAAGAAGTGTCTTCATATGGAGAATGTGTATACGGAACCTGATGTGACGAAGGTGGAAGATACATATAAAGGCAAACCGGTTGAAAAGAAGGCGGAAGCGCCCGCAGAGGATATTTCAGGTAAACTTCCGAAGGCTGACCTTGACGTATGCGTATTCTGCGGACTGTGCGCTAAGAACTGTCCTGCAGAGGCTATTGCGGTAGACAGGCCTAATAAATCATGGACCCTTAAGGAAGATGCATGTGAACATTGCGGTTTATGCAGTGAAAAATGTCCTAAGAAGTGTATTTCATTCGTATAAGGGAACAATATAAAAGGGAATATATATGAATTACTGCATAAAACTGTGCGGCATTGTACAGGGAGTAGGTTTCAGGCCTTTTGCGTTAAGGCTTGCGGACGAACTTAACCTGTCGGGCAATGTACGGAACAGAAACGGAATTGTGATTATTAATATTACGGGAGATAAAGAGGCGTTGGATGAATATGTCCGACGCCTCGCTTTGAGTGCCCCCGAGGGCGCGAAGATACTTAAAATGGACGTAGATGAGATAACCGATCGCGAGTATGAAGCCGATACGGGAATGAAAAAGGAAGATGCTCTTAGGAGCCCTATGTTTGTGATCGCAAAAAGCGACGCTCCCGCAACTTCGGAACAAACACCCGCTCTGTCGCCGGATATAGCTACATGCGGACGTTGCGAAAGAGAGATGTATGATAAAAATAACAGGAGATATATGCATCCGTTCATAAGCTGTACTGACTGCGGCCCGAGATACAGTATTATAAAGAATATACCTTACGACAGGGAAACTACGAGTATGCATATGTTTGATATGTGCGGCAGATGTGATAACGAGTATCGAAACCCTAAGGATGTACGCTGCCATGCGCAGACGATAGCATGCCATGAATGCGGACCCACGTTAAGGCTTAGAAAAGATAAAGCCGGAGATGATGAGGAACTTACCGGAGCAGACGCGCTCTTTGAGGCGAAAGAGATGCTTGATAACGGAAAGATCATTGCGGTAAAAGATATAGGCGGCTACCATTTTGTCTGCCGCATAGGCGATACAGAAGCTATATTAAAGCTCAGGGAATTAAAAAAGAGACAGAGCAAGTCGTTTGCCGTGATGTTTAAAAATACAGATGAAGTAAAGAAATACGCATATGTAAATGAGACTGAAGAAAAATGCCTTAACAGTAAGGCGCGTCCGATCGTTCTTGTGAAAAAAATACCGGGAAGCGATATGTTTGACGAAGTGTGCGGCGACAGCATATATATAGGCGCAATGCTTGCCTCAAACCCGGTTCAGATATATCTTGCAAACGAGAGCAGCGCGCCGCTTATAATGACAAGCGGAAACCTTGGCGGCGAGCCGATCATAATATCGGATGAAAAGATGACGGCGCTTATAAAAGCAAAGGGAATAATATCGGGCATGCTGTTTCATGACAGGGAGATAATGACGCCGCTTGATGATTCTATAGTAAGGGTAATCTGCGGGCGGATGCAGGTTATAAGGAGAGCGAGGGGCTATGTGCCGCTTCCGCTGCGATTAAAAAATTGTGACTGTGAAAAAACAATACTTGCATCAGGCGGGGACCTTAAGGCTTCGTTTTGTTTCCTTAAAGATTCGCAGGCAGTATGCAGCCAGTATTTCGGAGATTTGGATGATTATGATGCAGGGGGCGCGTGGAAAAATAATATTAAGAGAATGGCAGAACTGTATAACCTTAAGCCTCATATACTTGTATGCGATATGCATCCGCATTACTACAGCGCGCATATGGCAAAAGCGCTGTATGATTATGATGAAGTTATTAAAGTACAGCACCATTATGCGCATATAGCGTCGGTTGCGGCGGAACACGGGCTTACCGGAGAGATACTCGGATTTGCATTTGACGGTACAGGCTATGGCTGCGACGAAACGATATGGGGCGGCGAGGCAATCCTTATGAAAGGATGCTCATTTGAGAGGCTTGCGCATCTTGAGGCGGTATGTATGTGCGGCGGCGACGAGATCGCAAAAGATGCGGATATGGCTCTTATGTGTTATATGATAAGCGCGGGTGAGGACCCGGAATCGGTATTTGATATAAAAATTCCTGAAAATAAAGAAAAACTCTCCCTTGTAAAAAGTGTGATCGAGTATAAAATAGGACTGGCGTATTCGTCAAGTATGGGAAGGCTGTTTGACGCCGTGTGCGCGCTTATCGGGATCAGGCATTACAATAATTACGAAGGCGAATGCGCAATGGCGCTTGAAAAGGCGGCGTGCGAATATGAAGATTCCGGTAAAAGACAGATAAGCTGCAGTTTAAAATGTGAAAACGGGGTATGGGATACCGCGGGACTTATAAAACAGATTTTAAGATATCGTATGCAGGGCGCATACGATACAGACGCGGGCAGGAAAGAAGCGGCATATGCTTTCCATGAAGCCATAGCCTCTGCAGTGGCGGATTATTCGTATGAATATTCCAAAACTAAAGAAGGCAAAATACAGATTGCATTGTCGGGAGGAGTATTTATGAACAGCCTTCTTACAAAAATGATAATTGATAAGCTGAAAAATGACAGATTTGTGGTATACTTTAATGAGAAAGTCCCGGTAAACGACGGCGGAATCGCGCTGGGACAGGCATATATAGCCGCAGGAATACAAAATGACAGGTAAAGGTGGTAGATTTTATGTGTGTTGCGCTGCCGGGGATAGTAAAGAGCATAGACGGAAGCATGGCGAAGGTTTGCTTTGACGGGAATACCGTAAATGCGCATACGGGTATTGCCCGGGTAAATGTTGGAGATTATGTGCTGGTCCATGCAGGGATGATAATACAAAAACTTGATAAAAATGAAGCCGACAATATGATCAGCCTTTTTAAGGAATTGGAAGAGATAGCGGGAGAGAGTAATGACTGATATAAAAGAGATAACGGATTATCTTAGAAATTATGACGGTGAAGATATATCTATTATGGAAGTGTGCGGAACACATACCGCCGCAATATCCGAAAATGGGATCGCAGATATAATATCAGATAAGATACATCTTATATCGGGACCGGGCTGCCCTGTGTGCGTAACCGCTTCCGCATATATCGATAAGCTTATAGAACTTGCGGCTGCGGAAAATACATGCGTGGTCACATTTGGCGATATGATAAGGGTGCGCGGAAGCAAAAAATCACTTCGCGACATAAGCGCGGAAGGCGGAAATGTGGTTATGGTATATTCGCCGCTTGATATAATACAGCTTGCGGAAAAAAACAGGGATATGACTTATGTATTTGCGGCAGTGGGATTTGAGACCACGACGCCTGTATACGCCCTTCTTATAAAAGAAGCGGAAGAAAAAGGACTTAAGAATATCAGGCTTCTTACCGCGCTTAAAACTATGCCGCAGGCAATAAAGCAGGTCTATTACGCCGGCAGGTGCATAGACGGTTTCATAGCACCGGGACATGTAAGCGTGATAACCGGAAGCGATGAGTTCATCCCGATCGCAAAGGAACTTTCGGTACCGTTTGCCGTAGCGGGATTTACAGGAGAAGAGCTTATTGCGGCGATATATGCGCTTATAAAGTCGCGCGGCCGGGGCGTTGTGCTTAATATGTATAAAAACGCCGTTACGGATAAGGGAAATACCGCTGCAAAGGATATGGTCGCAAAATATTTCACGCAGTGTGACGCCGCATGGAGAGGCATGGGGACAATAAAAGATTCCGGGCTTATATTAAAGCCTGAATACGCGCATTTTGATGCGGGAAGCAAGGAACTTACGGAGGATAAAATGTTTAATGAGGGATGCAGCTGCGGAGAAGTTGTATCGGGACTTAAATCACCTGCGGAATGTAAGCTGTATGGTAAGATATGTACCCCTTTATCGCCCCAGGGAGCGTGTATGGTGTCAATGGAAGGGGCATGTTACCATTATTATACGAACAGGAGAAAATGATAGGAGGCAGTAACATTGAAGATAACACTTGCTCACGGCAGCGGCGGGCTGCAGACGTCTGAACTTATAAATAATGTATTTGCAAACAGGTTTTCCAATCCCATACTTGATCAGATGGAAGACAGCGCTGTCGTAGAAGGAGCGGCGCGTATCGCTGTGACTACGGACAGCTTTGTTGTTAATCCGCTGATATTTAAGGGCGGGGATATCGGAAGGCTTGCCATATGCGGTACGGTAAACGACCTGCTTATGAGAGGGGCTGTACCAAAATATATAACCTGCGGGTTCATACTTGAAGAAGGGCTTGATTATAAGATCCTGGAAACCG
>CANQDW010000058.1 GCA_947593975.1 uncultured Lachnospiraceae bacterium | reverse complement strand
GAACATACGTCTGATTACGTTGCCTTTTCCCTGCAGGTACTCATGACGCACAACAGCTCCGGCAGTTTCCGCTATACGGGCCGTATCATCACTTGAATTATTATCATATACATAGATTACTGCTTCCGGTAATTCTTTTTTCCAGTCCTCTATAACCTTTTTTATTGTCCTGCATTCATTATAGCACGGAATTAATACTGCTATTTTATCCATAACTTCACTCTCCCCATTCACTATATGATACATTTTGATCCATTGATTGCTTTTATTGACTTAAAACATTTACACACTGCTGATTTTATTATTCCCCATACTATTGATATCAGTAACGCTGCAGAAAATATCAGCAAAGCATACGAACAATTAAAACCAAGTTCTCTAACAACGCTGTCCCCTCTGCCTAACCAGAAATCATAAAATACATCACGGATCCCAATACTATTAAACCTCCATAAGATTAATGCATGAATAAGATAAATCATAAAAGTTTTTCCGCCTATATAATTGATCACCAGCGTAACCTTATTGATATTAAATCTGAACGTCATAAAAAATATAACAAAACTTACTGTAAATATACAGGCAGTCCCTGTATTCCAATAGTAAAAATAATCATTATTAATGTCCTTTGAAAACAGATAAACCTGTAAAATAAATCTTATAACATTAATTCCTGCCGCGCAGCACAGGCTTATGATCCTAATCTTTTTATTACCGATTATTTTCTCATTATAATTCCAAAGTGAATGACCGCACAAAACCAGAAATACCGGAATATCAAAAATCATAAACGGATTAATCCCAAGTGGTAATATAGCCTGAAAATCTTTCAGTAAAATATTGACTGCGGCTATCAATATAACCCATCTTCTTGCACTTGACGAAGCATCATTATCCCGTTTACACAATAATTTTAAAACGGGAACAAGTATTACGATTTCCAAATATGAATTAATATACCATAAATGACCAGAAATTGGAACATTGTATAACTCTCTTGACAGAATGCTTTTAATAATTAAGCTGATATCAATATGCGGATGCAGTATGCAGTCAGATAAAGCCCTGACATTGTTCGCCCAATCCGATAAAACCATGGATATAACCATAATCACTATTGTAGGAAATAATATACCGGTAACTGCCTTGGTTATTATCTTTTTATAAGATTTATTAAAAATGAAAAATCCCATTATAAGAAAGAAAACAGCAACGCCATCGTCAAAAAAACAATGGATGAACAATGTACTTTTGTCAAGAACATTATCAGTAACGGGATTTAATCTGGAGTGGCATACAATTACAATAAAACATGCCAAAATGCGGACAAGCTGAACCCTGACATCCTGTTTCTTTAATCTCCTTAACATTAATATTTCCTCCAAATAATTATTTCCTGCTATTGGTTATATCCCATCAGACAATAAGTCGCAAACGAAAAAATATTTACCATAAGCAAAAACACCGTATATTTTATTTTACAATTTTTCATCTCATTTTTAATAGGCAGTCCGGCCAATAAAATGCATATCAAAGGCAAAATAGGATATATATATCTTGTCTGCAGACCCCATATTCCCCATTCTCCAATCGGTGTGAAACCTGCATAAAGCGCTGCCATGACCAATCCATATATAATGAAAGAAATCCCAGTCAAAGTATAACTGAACACCTTTTTTTCCTTACTGCAGTTCCATTTAAATTTATCCGTTACTAACGGAGCACCAAGTACGATCAATATGCCCGCCCATCTTTCTAAAAACATCGGGCTGTTCCTTGCCATAGTTCTCTCTGTATGATCAAGGAGGCTTTCAAAAAAATATTCTCCAAAATTCCTGTAACTGTAATATATATTGCTAAACACATACTTAACTTGTCCTGCAACATCAACATTTTCAATTCTGTCTTCCACGAACGGAAATGCTTTTAGTAAAAACACCTGATATACAAACATTACAAATGAAAACAGCACGGTAATGCCAATTAAAATCATTTTTCCTCTTTTTACCTTAAAAAGTCTTGCAGGAATAAATAAAAACAAGATGACTAAAGGCATATATATCAAATACTTTATTGACGAGATAAACAGTATTGGAATAAGAAGCAGCGCCATCTCTTTAACGCCGATTGCTGCCGTGCTGTCATTATCTTTATTAAAATAAAAATGCAGGCAGTATGAAACCATAAACAGACTTGCCCCGGCTAATATAGCATCCTGCGAACACGATGCGGCAGAAAATAACTGCCATGGGATAAGGGCTACGCCAAAGAAAATGGCTTTATAATGATTTGCAAATTTAATCGCATAATATGCAAAAACCATATAAAATATCAAATCAAATAAACGGCTGAGTATAATAATCCAAACCAGATTCAGATGCAGGACGCGTCCTGCAAAAATACCTGCCGCGCTGACTGCATGGTCAGTCGGTATTACAGATGACATATAAGGATTGACATAAAATTCCGTCGTTTCCGAAAACGGTTTGTTGTAAAACTCACGGTTAGCATACCACTTTGGTATTGAAAAACCGACATTCAATAAATCCGTATAACTTTCGGAAACTTCTGCCCCTATTGATCCGTTTTTATTAATGGAATCATGGATATCTCCCTGACTAATACAAAATGCTCGGAAAAAATGCGTATATTCATCAATAGCATGTGGAAAAGGATTAATAAACATATAAAATAAACCCATTACGCAGCCAATTATCAAAAAGTTATGCTCAAGTCTTTCGCCCAGAAAAATAACACATATAAAAGACAGCAGGATAAGCAGGCTCCAAATACCAATATAAATCATATCTAGCGTTTTATTCTGATACTCAGCTCCGAAATTGAGACTTTGATCCTGCCTGTCCCCGTTAAAAACCGCATTATCCTCCTCAGAAACAATATCAGAATGCATATTAAATATAATGCCCGAATCAGGGTTATTATCCGTACTTAGATTCGTAAACATCAATGTATAATCTTTGCCGGCATCGTCTGAAACAACACCCTGTAAATCTAATTGATACACATCACCCATTTCCTGTGTATTAACCGTCTTACTGTAAATTATCTTACCGTCCGTCTTAATTTCAATTAAAATATCGTGGCTGGTTGATTCATCATGCATCGAGTATATATTGACAGCCTTAAGACCCTTTAAAGTACTTCGGAAGGATTCCTGTAATGTCTCCCCTCCATGAAGTACTAATAAAGCGTCCGTCCTGTAACCATATTTATGTTCTGCAGTTTGATGCTTTAAAAATGGATTCCAAATTGAAAGAAATAAAAACCAAAATATTATCATCCCTATCAAAAGCTTCTTATGCGCCGTGATTTTATTTATCATTATAGTTTCCCCCGAAACAATATCTACATAAAATGTACCAATACTTAGCAAAATTGTCAACCAAGCTGTAAGTTATCCATGATTAACATATAATTATAATCATTTATACATATTAATTCAATATATTTGTTTTTGAAATACATATTGTCCGAAATACATATTTACAGGTTTTTGGTGTAATGATATACTGTAATAAGCAAAAAAAGGAAGTGTTTGTATGAAAGCGTTAATGTTTGCTTCGGTTGCGTCAATGGTAGATCTGTTCAACCGTGATAATATAGATATACTTGAAGAACTTGGATATGAAGTCACTGTTGCGTGCAATTTCAAAGAAGGAAGCGTATATTCGGCCGAACATGCCAAAAGATTTATGAAAGAACTTGAGATAAGGGGATATGATGTGCTTAATGTCCCGGTCCCGAGAAGTATTTCAGACATAGGTTCAATGGCACGTTCATTAAGGATCCTGCGAAAGGATATGAAAAAGAAACGGTATGACATAATACACTGCCAGTCGCCTATAGGCGGTGTGCTGTGCCGGCTTGCCGCTTATCCGGCAAGGAAACAGGGAAGCAGGGTATTGTATTTTGCGCACGGTTTTCATTTCTTTTCGGGCGCTCCTGCAATGAACTGGCTTATCTATTATAATATCGAGAAACTGTGCGCGCGTTTTACCGACTGCGTGCTCACGCTTAACAGGGAAGATTACATAAGAGCGAATAGGCATTTTAAAACGAGAGTGGAATATATACCGGGAGCAGGGCTTGATGTTAAGAAAATAACGGATACCCGCGCGGACAGATCTGAAAAATGCAGGGAACTTGGTATACCTGACGATAAAAAGATCGTATTATCAATAGGGGAACTCAGTGAACGAAAGAACAGCAAGGTCGCGATAGAAGCATTTCTCAAAGCGGACAGAAACGACAGTATACTCCTTCTGTGCGGTATGGGACCGCAGTATAGTATGTTAAAAGAGCTGGTATACGAAAATCATGTACAGGACAGGGTGTTCTTTGCGGGATTCAGAGATGACATTGCAGAAATAATAAAAATATCGGATATATTTATATTTACTTCGAAACAGGAAGGACTTCCGGTTGCGGTAATGCAGGCGATGGCGGGCGGGCTTCCCGTGCTTTGTTCAAAGATAAGGGGCAATACCGACCTCATAAAAAACGGCAAAGGCGGGTATGTGTACGATCATGAGGACAAAGACGGATTTGCAAAAGGCATAAACAGACTCCTTGATAATAAAAAAGCATGTGATATAATGGGACGGTATAATATGAACGTTATAACCGGGTATGATAAAACCGTGATTAATGATATTATGAAAAATATTTATTTATCGTTGGGAGCGCAGCATGAAAGATAAAAAAGTGCAGATACTTATGTCCACGTATAACGGGGAAAAGTATCTGGATGAACAGTTAAAAAGCATAGTGAGGCAGGATATGCCGGTTTCACTTCTGATACGTGACGACGGTTCGTCAGATGCAACCGTGGACATTATAGAAAAATACGAAAAAAAATATGATTTTATTTCGCATGCTGTCTGCAGCAATATAGGAGTGATACACAGCTTTTTTGAATTATTCCGGATGGCGGATAAAGATGCCGACTATTATGCGCTGGCAGATCAGGATGATATATGGTTTAAGGACAAGATATCAAGGGCGGTTGCCGTACTGGAAGAATATCCTGACGATGAGCCTTTGCTGTATTGCGCTGCCCAGAAACTCATTGACGCAGAAGGCAGTATGCTTAAGGTAAGCATGATGGATGTAAAAATAAGACCGGGATTTGGCAATTCCGTCGTGGAAAATATCGCCACGGGATGCACCTGCGTATTCAATAGAAAAATGCTTGATATTGTTGCGGAATATGAACCTGAATATACGATAATGCACGACTGGTGGCTGTATATGATAGCATCGTCCATGGGAAAGATACATTACGACGAAAAACCATGCATGTATTACAGACAGCACGGCAATAACACCATGGGATCAAGAACCAATTATATAGACGAATTTAAAGAAAGGTTCGCGCGGTTTGCCGGAAATAAAGGAAAATTGTACAGACAGATGCAGTGCTTTGCGGAAAAATACAGGCCTGAAGGTGAAAACGGAGAAATAATAAAGCTTCTGTTAGATTATAAAAAGAGCATAAGATCAAGGGCTAAATGTATAGCAAGCAACAAAATCTACCGCCAGCGCAAAGGCGATAACATCATTTTCAAACTGTTATTTTTTATGAACCACATCTGATTTGTATTATGGAAAAATATGTGTTATAATGTCCGCAAAAGCAATGAGCCGTGCGAAACAGCAGCCTGACAAAACGGCTGCTTGCAGACGGATTTGTCAGGCGGTTGTTTCATAAGGCGAACGCCTGCGACCCCGCCATACCGTCGCGCGCGGCGGTATGGCGGGGTCAGCCACGGCTCATAGTGTGAGCTGTGTAGCATATGAGCCGCCACGGCTCATAGACGAGCGGTGCGAAGCCACGGCTCATGAGCCGTCGCGGCTCACAGTGCGAACTGTATGTATACACACGGTTTAGGAATAGGAGAGATTATATTATGAAAGGTATTGTTCTCGCAGGAGGATCAGGAACAAGGCTCTATCCCCTTACACTGGTTACATCAAAGCAGCTGCTTCCGGTGTATGATAAGCCTATGATTTATTATCCGCTTTCGACACTTATGCTGGCAGGAATAAGAGATATACTTATTATATCCACGCCAAATGACCTGCCTTCATTTGAAAAGCTTTTAGGCGACGGTTCCAAGTTCGGAATCAACTTAAGTTACGCCGTACAGCCGTCCCCGGACGGACTTGCGCAGGCATTTTTGATCGGTGAGGAATTTATTGCGGGAGAATCATGCGCAATGGTGCTTGGCGATAATATTTTTTACGGAGACGGATTAAAGAAAAATCTGAGAGAAGCTGCGGCAAGAGAAAATGGCGCGACAGTATTCGGTTATTATGTAGAAGATCCGGAGAGATTCGGTATAGTTGAGTTTGACGCTTCCGGCAAAGCCGTATCTATAGAAGAAAAACCTGAAAATCCAAAATCGAATTATTGTATTACCGGACTTTATTTTTATGATAACAGGGTGTGTGATTTTGCAAAACAGATCAAACCGTCGGCAAGAGGGGAACTTGAGATTACCGATTTAAACAAGATGTATTTAGAAGACGGTTCCCTTAACGTAGTTACGCTTGGAAGAGGCAATGCGTGGCTTGACACAGGAACAATAGACGCGCTTTCCGAGGCGGCTGAGTTTGTAAAGGTCATTGAAAACAGGCAGGGCGTGAAAGTATCCGCAGTAGAAGAGATAGCGTATATAAACGGCTGGATTGGGATTGACGAACTGCTTGCTTCCGCCGAAAGGTACGGTAAATCGGCTTATGGAGCGCATCTGAAAAAGGTGGCGGAAGGAAAATACAGATATTAATATAAGGAAAAGAGGTATATTTATGGAAGTTATTGATACGGCGGTAGAAGGAGTAAAGATTCTTGTGCCGCAGGTATTTGGCGATAACCGGGGCTGGTTTATGGAAAGCTGGTCTAAAAAGAAAATGGAGGACGCCGGCCTTTTTTACGATTTCGTTCAGGATAACCAGTCTTATTCTTCGGTAAAAGTCACAATAAGAGGACTCCATTTCCAGTATGGAGAAGATGCGCAGGCAAAGCTTGTGCGATGTGTAAAAGGCGCGGTCTTAGATGTTGCCGTAGATATAAGAAAGGGTTCGCCGACATATAAGAAATGGGTTGCAGTCGAGCTTACCCCGGATAATTTCAAGCAGCTTCTTATCCCAAGAGGATGCGCGCACGGATTCCTTACTCTTACCGATGAAGTGGAGTTTGTGTATAAAGAGGATAATCTGTACGCTCCGCACGCGGACCGCAATATTATATGGAATGATCCTGATATAGGCGTGGATTGGGGGATCGATAACCCTATCCTTTCGGATAAAGATGCAAAAGCGCCGAAACTTTGCGATGTTGAAAATGATGAAACGTACATGAATTTTACATTCAAATAAAAAACTAATTGGAAAGGAAATGTGAATGATGAAAATAATAGTAACAGGCGGAGCCGGATTTATCGGAGGTAACTTTGTCCATTATATGATAAAGAAATATCCTGATTATAAGATAATATGTCTTGACAAACTTACTTACGCAGGTAATCTTGAAACGCTTGAACCGGTAATGGACAACCCTAATTTTACATTTGTTAAGGGAGATATTGCAGACCGCGAATTTGTATACGGTCTGTTCGAAAAGGAAAAACCTGATATTATTGTAAACTTTGCGGCAGAAAGCCATGTAGACCGCTCGATCACAGACCCGGGAATATTCCTTCAGACTAACGTGATAGGAACGGGAGTGCTGCTTGATGCGTGCCGTGTGTATGGCATAAAGAGATATCATCAGGTATCTACGGATGAAGTATATGGGGATCTGCCTCTTTCAAGACCGGATCTGTTTTTTACGGAGACAACTCCGCTCCATACGTCAAGCCCGTATTCCGCATCAAAAGCTTCGGCAGACCTTTTGGTACTTGCATATCACCGTACTTTTGGTTTGCCGGTTACTATATCAAGATGTTCCAATAACTATGGCCCATACCATTTCCCGGGGAAGCTTATTCCGCTTATGATCGCAAACTGCCTTAACGATAAGCCGCTTCCGGTATACGGTAAAGGCGAGAATGTGCGCGACTGGCTGTATGTTGAAGATCACTGCGCCGCGATCGACCTTATCATACACGACGGAAAAGTCGGTGAAGTATATAATATAGGCGGACATAATGAGAGGACCAATCTTCAGGTTGTTGAGACTATCATCGACGCGCTCGGAAAGAGCAGGGATCTTATAAAATATGTTACGGACAGACCGGGACATGACATGAGATATGCAATAGACCCTACAAAGATACATGACGAGCTTGGCTGGGAGCCGAAAACGAAATTTGACGACGGCATCAAAAAGACAATACAGTGGTATCTTGACAATAAAGAATGGTGGGAAAAGATAATAAGCGGTGAATATCAGAATTATTATGACAAGATGTATTCCAACCGCTAAATTATATTAGTATTATATTTTCGTTTATATATGAAAAGGAGCGTATACGGATGAAAGTTCTTGTTACGGGAGTGAAAGGCCAGCTCGGCTTTGATATGATGAAGGAGCTGAAAAAAAGAAATATAGAATGTGTTGGCGCCGATATCGAAGAGTTTGATATCACAGACGCGCAAAAGACACGCGATTTTATAACAGCCTGCAGTCCTGATGTTGTAGTGCACTGTTCCGCATATACCGCGGTTGATAAGGCGGAAGAGAATATTGATATATGCCGCGCCGTAAATATTGCGGGACCGGAAAATATCGCAAAAGTATGTAAGGACCTTGACTGTAAGATGGTATATCTGAGTACCGATTATGTATTTCCGGGAGTCGGGGAATGTTACTATGAAACCGATGACGCTACCGGACCTCTCGGACAGTACGGCCTTACCAAGCTTGGCGGGGAAAATGCGGTTAAAGATAACCTGGAAAAATATTTCATTGTAAGGATATCCTGGGTATTTGGCATCAACGGCAATAATTTTGTTAAGACAATGCTGAAAGCCGGCAAAGAACGCGGCGAGGTAAGCGTTGTGGACGATCAGATAGGTTCTCCGACGTATACTGCCGATCTGTCGGTCCTTTTATGCGATATGCTTGTTACCGATAAATACGGCGTATATCATGCAACCAATGAAGGAATATGCTCATGGGCCGATTTTACGGAAGAGATATTCAGGCTTGCCGGATATAAAACAAAAGTAAAGCGCGTTACTACAGAAGAGTATGGCGCAAAGGCTCCGCGTCCCAAGAATTCAAGGATGTCAAAGAAGAGTCTCGACGACGCGGGATTTAAAAGGCTTCCGGACTGGAAAGATGCGCTTAAGCGATATATCGGGGAACTGCAGCTTAAAGGAATGTAAAGCATATGATTCATATACTTATGGCGGTTTATAACGGTGAAAAGTATCTTAAGGAGCAGCTTGAATCTATCGGCAGGCAGACCGTTACGGACTGGAAACTTCATATACGTGATGACGGCTCGTCGGATAAAACGGCAGATATAATAAATGAATTTGCTTTAAGGTATCCGGATAAAGTGTGTCTGATCGACGATCCGAAACGGGATAATTATGGCGCAAAAGGCAATTTTGCAAAACTGGTTGAATGTGTGCGTGAAGACGGGGATTATGCGTTTTGCGATCAGGACGACATATGGGATGCAGATAAACTGGAAATCTCGGTAAAAGAACTGAGACGAACGGAAAGATGCGATGACGGTACGATCAGACCGTCGTTAGTGTGTTCGGATGCGAGGCTCGTTGATGAAAACGGAAATGTGACGGGAGGGTCTTTTGCCGAAAAAAGCCGTCTGTATATATCAGGGCAGCATATGTTTGAAAGGCTGCTTCTTTATAATTTTGCGCAGGGCGCGGCTATGATGTGGAATATGAAGCTCCACAAACTTATAAAGTATATCCCGAAAGAAGCCGTCATGCACGACTGGTGGGTTGCGCTTGTTGCGGCGGGACACGGAAAGATAAGCTTTATAGAAAGACAGCTTTTGTCGTACAGGCAGCATGAAGATAACGAACTCGGGGAATTTGACAGAAGCGCCTGGAAGAAAAGTTTTGCAGGAAAGCTTAAGATAAGCGGCATAAAGGAAATCATAAAAAATAACAAAGACCTCAAAAACGAGAGGATCCTTCAGGCAATGAAGTATAACGGGATGTATAAAGACCGTCTTGCAGAGCGTTATATAGAGATAATGAAAAAAGGCAGGATCGCAAGGACAATAACAGGTATAAGGGAAGGATATATTTTTTTGTCAAAGGCGTATTCGGTAAAGTATTACATTTTATAGATGGAGGCAAAAGTTCCGGAAGATTCCGGTATCACGGGATATAATGAATAAAATATACGGTCTTATAAAAAGCGAGGGAATATGCAGCTTCCTTAAACGTGTTTTTTGCAGCGTTAAAAGAAGGATAGATATAAAGCTGTATTTTCTGCGCAGTGTGAAGTGGAATGAAAAGAAACTTGATCTTCAGAGAAACGCGGATCATAAAAAAAATATTTTATTCAGTATTATTGTACCCGTATATAATACCCCGGCCGAATATCTGGCCGGCATGTTGGAGTCGTGTATCAGGCAGACATATCCCGGATGGGAATTATGTATTGCGGATGCGAGCGATGACAGACATTCCTATGTCAGTGATATTATATCGGATAAGTTAAAGGATTCGCGTATACATTATATAAAGCTAAAAAGCAATAACGGGATATCCGATAACACAAACGAAGCAGTTAAGATGGCGTCCGGCGATTATATAGCGCTTTTGGACCATGACGATATGCTCCATCCGTCCGCGCTGTATGAATGTATGCGGGTACTTGAGAAACAGTCCGCCGATATGATATATACTGACGAACTTGTTTTTAAGGATAAGATCAATAATATCTTAAGCCTGCATTTAAAACCTGATTTTTCACCTGACAGTTTGCGCGGGAACAATTATATATGCCATATGAGCGTTTTTTCGCGAAGCCTTTTTGAAAAGACGGGGCTTTTCAGAAAAGAATATGACGGTTCGCAGGACTATGACATGATATTAAGGCTTACGGAAAATGCGGATAATATCGTCCATATTCCGAAAGTTTTATATTTTTGGAGAAGCCATACAGGTTCTGTCGCCGGAGGAATATCCGCCAAGTCATATGCGGCGGATGCGGGAAAAAGGGCGGTTTTGGACCACCTTGAAAGGATCGGAAGACATGCTTTGGTAAAATGTAATGATGAATTTCCGACAGTATATAATATAAGCTATGATATCCCTTGTGATGCCGGTATATCCGTGCTGATATGGGGAACGAAAAAAAATGCGGTTTCGTATAAAAAGATCATGCGGTTTGAAGCTGATACCGATTATGATATATGTGATATATATGTGGGAGGAAACATTTTAGACAGCGACAAAGATGCCATAAGAAGCAAATATGCGCTGTATGAAAATAAGCCGGATATATGTACGTTTTTTAATGCGGCTTTGAAAGAGGCAAAAGGCAGTTATATCGTGTGCATGAACGGCATGGCCAAAATACTTACAAAAGACTGGTTAGAGAAACTTCTTATGTATGCGCTCCTGAAGGATACCGGAGCCGTCGGACTTAAGACGTTATCATCAGGCGAGAAGATCTTGGAATGCGGCGCATATATAAAAGATGCAGCTTCTGAGAAAACGGTATCTTTAAACCGCGGCCTGAACCGGAAAAACTGTGGTTACATGATGCGCAATATGTATGCGCATAACATTGATATACCCGGCACGTCATGTTTTATGGCCGAAAGGAAAAAACTGGCCGGCGCCTTACAATATGACTGCGGATATTCCGCCGGGTACAGTATGGCAATGCTGTGTTTGAAAATAAAGAAAATGGGTTATTTTAATATATGTAATCCTCTGGCAGAGATTATCATGGGACCGGACAAAAGAGGGGATTGTTTGTGAGGAGTCATAAAATGAAAAAGAGATTGTTTTGCGCGTTTTTTATCGTATTTGCTGTTTTGGTAAATGCGCTTATAATCAGGAAGGGACCGGAGTTTGCCGTCAATATAATTTTATGCGCTGTTTTTGATATAATATTTATTTTGATAATGTACAGGTATGATTCGCTGTATACGTCGCTTACGGAAATGTTTGGCTGCAGAAGGCTGATATTAAGCCTTGCAAAAAATGACTTTAAGACAAAGTACGTAGGTTCGCTCCTCGGTATGCTGTGGGCGTTTATAAGGCCCGTTATTACCGTGCTGGTATACTGGTTTGTATTTCAGGTGGGGCTTGGCAGCCAGGATGTAAACGGATGCCCGTTTGTGCTCTGGCTCATAACCGGACTTGTGCCGTGGTTTTTCTTCGCGGAGGCTTTAAGCGGAGGGACCGCGTCTCTTTTAGAATATCAGTATCTTGTAAAGAAGATCGTATTTAAGATAAGCACGATCCCTTTAGTAAAAGTTTTTTCGGCTCTGTTCGTACATGTATTTTTTATCCTGCTTCCGGTAGTGATATACTGCTGCTACGGAAATATGCCGCATGTTTATATGCTCCAGCTTTTTTATTACCTTGTATGCATGGTTGTATTCATGCTTGCGGTCGTATATTTTACAAGCGCGATAGTTTTATTTTTCAAGGATACGATACAGATAATAGGCGTTATTTTAGAGATAGGGATATGGCTGACGCCGATAATGTGGCAGCTTACGCTTATACCTGAAAAATTCCAGTGGCTTTTTAAATTAAACCCAATGTATTATATCGTGTACGGATACCGCGATTCGATAATCTCCAAGGTATGGTTCTGGGATAAGATGTATCTGACATGTTATTTCTGGATACTGACCATACTTATGTTTGCCGGCGGACTGAAAATATTTAACAGATTAAAAGTGCATTTTGCGGATGTACTGTAGAAAGAGGGATGTTACTTGGCTGAGAACGCTATTGAAGTAAAGAATATAAGCAAAATGTATAAGCTTTATGATAAAAACAGCGACAGGTTCAAAGAGGCTCTCGGGCTTACGAGAAAGAAATGTTATCGTGAACACTACGCCCTTAACAACGTAAGCTTTGAAGTTAAAAAGGGCGAGACTGTCGGGATAATAGGAACAAACGGTTCGGGAAAATCCACGATCCTTAAGATAATAACCGGAGTGCTCATGCCTACTTGCGGCGAACTTAAAGTTGACGGAAGGATTTCGGCGCTTTTAGAGCTTGGGGCAGGATTTAACATGGAGTATACCGGTATGGAAAATATATACCTTAACGGAACCATGATGGGATTCTCAAGGGAAGAAATTGACAAAAGAGTAGACGATATACTGCAGTTTGCCGATATCGGTGAATTTATAAACCAGCCGGTAAAGACCTACTCAAGCGGAATGTTTGTCAGGCTTGCCTTTGCCGTGGCGATAAATATAGATCCTGAGATACTGATCGTTGATGAAGCTCTGTCGGTCGGAGACGTTTTCTTCCAGGTAAAATGTTATCACAAGTTCGAAGAATTTAAAAAGCTCGGCAAAACAATACTGTTTGTAAGCCATGACTTGGGAAGCGTAAGCAAATACTGCGACAGGGTCATACTGCTCAATAAAGGAAATAAAATATCGGAAGGACTGCCGAAGAAAATAGTACGAGTACAAACAGATCCTTGTAAATAAAGATAATGAG
>CANQDW010000057.1 GCA_947593975.1 uncultured Lachnospiraceae bacterium | reverse complement strand
GTTGTATATATAAATGAAGCAAGCATTGTAAGTACTTCGGATATGGAAGATGAAGGTGATTATAACAGGCTGCTTGGTGAGCTTACGGAATCAGGGAAGGAAAAATATGATAAGCTTTATCTCGCTGCAAAAGAGGTTTATGTTAATAAGGAAGTGATGTATGATATCCCTGAATTTACACAGGGGGAACTTTCGTTAGAAACATATGAGCTGTACGATACCGTGACCGGCGAATATGAAAACAGGCTGTATAACTTAACAAACACAATGTCTAAGATATACTGCCCGAATACCGATGAAGCAAAAGAAAATGCAGTTACGGCTGAACCGTACGGCAGTAATGTCCCGGTGTGGATTAATATAAAGAGCAGCAGTCCGATCAAAGGAGCGGAAGTAAAGAATATTACTTCGCGGTCATTTAACATATATTATATGTTCGGACTTAAGAACATAATCATTCCCGATACGGTTATAAATGACGGGATCGGGGAAAATGCTTTTAAGAATTGTATCGGCCTTAACGAAGTAAAGCTGTCGGACAATCTTTCAGAAATTAAAGACGGTACCTTTTCAGGATGCGGTACCGAAGTGAAAAACAGCGCGGACGCGTCGGAAGGGTTAAGATATTATGATTATGCGGGACTTCGTACGATTACGATTCCAAACAGCGTAAAAAAGATAGGAAATGATGCATTTCGAAGCGATCATAACATGAAACTTGAACGCTTTGGAGGAAGCTCATTTGGAACGTCCGTAGAAAGTATAGGCGATAATGCATTTTACGAGTGTTATTCGTTAGATGAAGTATATTTTCCGACGAGCCTTAAGAGCATAGGCCGCGAGGCATTTGCAAAATGTACGCTGCAGGAAGAAAAAGCCACGGAAATACAGTACTATAATTCAAATCAGAAATATTCTTTTTATAAGAATAAGGAAAGCTATGGCACGAAAGAAATAAAAAGAGGATTAAGGATCATTGATTTTACGGCGGCCACATCACTTGAGAGCGTGGGTACGGGCGCATTTAAAGTGACCAATGCAGAGACGATAAACCTTACAAAGTCTCCGCTTACCGTAATCCCCGATAATCTGTTTGAACAGTGTACGTATCTTAAAACGGTAACTTTCCAGAACGATACAAAGAGCATAGGAGCAAATGTCCTTAAAGATAATATAAACCTTATTACAGTTATGATCCCGGCGGGCGCGACACTTAAGAAGAATACTATTTCCGGAGCGTTTGGTTCCATATACGGAAAGACGGAACCTACCATTAACCTTTCGCAGAAAGACGAAGATCTGATGCAGGTAGTTCCTATTAACGGTACTGTGCGTCTTCCGGTAAACGCAATAAATGAAGATACAATCAACGGCGAAGTAAAAATAATGGTTAATACCGGTACGAAAGAGAATCCCAACTGGCAGGACATAATGGAAAAGACTGTAATGGGAGTATCGGCGTATATGGAAAAAGAAACCGACGGCAGGTATTCGTTTATACTTGAAGGAAAGGATTATATGACCAAACCTGTTACGGTAAGGTTGGAAGCGGGAACGAAGTTCCAGCACGCGTCGGCTCCGAATGATTTCCTGCCAAGTACGCATACGATGATATATCAGGTGACTGTGGATGATGTGACAAGCGATTCGGTCAGGATTACCGCATCTGAAGATACATATGTAAAAAGTAATCCGGCAATGTATGAAGAAAGCAGTCAGGGAAAGATACTCCATATTGCAAGCGGACAGGATATCGCTGAAAGCGGGATTGTACTTACGGCGTATATTGATCCGAAAGAAACTACGGACGATATTGTATGGGAATCATCAGACAGTGTTATCGGCATAAGCGATGAAAAATATGAAACGGGCGCGGGAGCCGCAGCTGCAAAGATCACAGCATCGGGTATAGGATATGCCGATATTACCGTAAAAGCGGTATCAAAGAAAACAGGCGTTGTAAGCGCCTCGGATAAGATCAGGGTGTACAGCGAGATACCGGTTGCGTATGGAGGACTTAAGGCAGAAACAGGGGGAACGTACCTAGGAACAAACCTTAGAGAAAACGGCAGGAGCAATCCTTATCCTTTGTCTGTAGGCGACAGTGACAGGATTATGATAAAAGCAGATTATGGCGATACGGGTTATACTGACGGGCAGATCGCGTCGTATGGCGAAAAGTATGTGTTTGCTTCTTCGGATGAATCTGTTATGACAGTGACCGTCGACGGAGTATTTAAGGCGGTTGGGGAAGGAATGGCAAAGATTACCGTAACGGCGCAGGCAAGCGGAGAAAAACTGGAGTTCTGGTTTGCCGTCACGGATAACAACAGTTATAAGCCTGTATTGATTAATGCGGGCGGCGATAAGGTAGTCCTTAATGATAAAGATCAGCTGTGCGCCGTTATTGATATTGGAGAAACTATAAAGCTTTCGGCAGATGTTATCCCGAAAAGAGCGTCCCAGGAGGTAATATGGAATGTTGTTTCCGGAACGGGCATTGTTTCGGTTGACGAAAACGGTATAGTGACGGGCCTTAAAAGAGGAAATGCACGGATAGCTGCAGTATCAAAAGAAAATGACGCCGTGAAATCGCAGGAAATATCAGTTGAGGTTAAAGCTCCGGCAAAAGAACTCAAACTGCTGTGCGGCGATCGTTTAATGCAGACCGGAAGCACAATGACGATAAGCAAGACGACGGACGCAAATGATAATAAGGGATATTATATATCGCCTGAAGATTCAACTGATACGATTACGTGGCTGAGCAGCAATGAACAGGTTTTGTCGATAATCTCTTCAAATACGCAGAGCGTAACGGTTAAGGCGTTGTCTGCGGGTACTGCCGTTCTTACGGCAACAGCATCTTCCGGCATAAGCGCTTCTGTTAGGGTGACGGTTTCAGATAAACCTGTAAGCGTAACGGGCGTAAAGATAGAGGCGCAGATAACACTAAACGTCGGAGGTACGCATAAGCTTAATCCGCAGAGGCTTCCTGAGAACGCCACCGAACCGGTTGCATATACATATCAGTCTGCAGATAGTGAAATAGCGGCAGTGGATGCAGACGGCGTTATAAGGGCATTGTCGCCGGGAACGACATATATTACTGTAAGAACCGATACCGGAAGGAGCGCAAGATGCCGCGTCGAGGTGAAATTACCGGCAGAAAAACTTACGATCCTTGTAAATAAACCGGGAACCAAAAAGATATATATGGCAAAGGGAGAAAGCCTTAGGATTAATGTAAAACCCGTGCCTGAAGATTCGACTGACAGTTTTGTTTATAAGTCAGGCCGGCAAAAGATCGTAAAGGTATCGGAAAGCGGTTATATTACTGCCGTAAAGAAGGGAAAGGCAAAAGTTACGGTAACGGCGTCGTCAGGGAAGAAAGCATCATTTACGGTAATAGTTTGCAGGAAACCTCTGGCAGCGAAAAAGGTAAAGGTAAAGGCTCCTAAGAAGATCAGGAGTGGTAAGACAGTGCGCATTGCCGCAAAACTCATTAAAAAGAAATCAACAGATACGGTTTCTTTTAGCAGCAGCAACGCTAAGGCGGCGGCAGTAGATCAATACGGATACGTTACCGCGATCAAAAAGGGGAAAGTAAAGATTACCGTGACAACATCGTCAGGAAAGAAAGCAGTAAAGAAAATCAAAATAAAATAGCGGATATTTAAGGGTGATGCCTTGTCCGGCATTGCCCTTATTTTATCTGGTGTTTATTGTTTTAGAGGAAAAAGTGTGCTATACTTGTTCTCAGATTGTGCATTTACACAGGAGGTAAATTATGGATTATAAAAATGCAGGAGTTGATATCGAAGCGGGATATAAGGCTGTACAGCTTATGAAAAGGCATGTAGAGAAGACATTTCGTCCTGAAGTGATGACTGATCTGGGCGGATTTTCGGGAGCATTTTCCATTAAAAATTTTATGGATATGAAGGAGCCTGTCCTGGTTTCGGGAACTGACGGCGTAGGAACCAAGCTTAAGATAGCTTTTGAGCTTGATAAGCATGATACTATAGGTATAGACTGTGTTGCAATGTGTGTTAACGATATTGCATGCGCAGGCGGAGAACCTCTGTTTTTCCTTGATTATATTGCGTGCGGCAAAAATTATCCGGATAAGATCGCAGAGATCGTAGGCGGCGTTGCCGAAGGATGTAAGCAGGCGGAAGCCGCGCTTATAGGCGGAGAGACTGCAGAGATGCCGGGATTTTATCCGGAAGACGAGTATGATCTTGCAGGATTTGCCGTTGGAATAGCAGACAAAGCCGATATGATCACGGGAAATGAACTTAAGACAGGCGATGTGCTTATCGGAATGGCGTCTTCGGGAATACACAGCAACGGTTATTCGCTTGTAAGGAAAGTATTTGACATAAACAGCAAAAATCTTTCACGTACTTACGAGGGGCTTTCCGTTACACTCGGAGAGGCTCTTCTTACTCCTACGAAGATATATGTCAAAGCGCTTTCATCACTTAAGGGAAGCGGTATAAAAATAAAGGCGTGCAGCCATATTACCGGCGGCGGTTTTTATGAGAATATCCCAAGGATGTTAAAAGACGGCACCAATGCATGTATAAAAGAGGGAAGCTATGAGGTTCCGGTTATATTTGATATACTTGCAAAGGAAGGAAATATTGAAAAACATATGATGTATAACACATACAATATGGGAATCGGAATGGTTATTGCTTTAGCGGCAGAGGATGCCGGCAAAGCAGTGTCCGTACTTGATGAGGCAGGTTATAAGTCTTACATTATCGGTGAGATTACTAAAGGGGACAAGCAGGTTACATTTGCATGATTGATTTAGGAGGATATGTATGCTTAACACAGTCGTTCTTGTATCGGGTGGCGGAACCAACCTTCAGGCGCTTATCGACAGTATCGATAATGGTAAAGTCACGAATGTTTCAATAAAAGCCGTGATCAGCAATAAAAAAGATGCTTATGCGTTAAAGCGTGCCAAAGAGCATGGGATAGAAGGCAGATGTATTTCGCCGAAAGATTATAATACAAGAGAGGAATTTGCAGACGCGATGCTTGCAGTATTAAAAGGATACGGCGCGGAGCTTGTAGTTCTTGCCGGATATCTTGTAATAGTACCCAAAAAAGTCATACGGGAATATGAAGGAAGGATCATCAATATACATCCGTCGCTCATACCGTCCCACTGCGGCGCAGGCTATTACGGACTGCATGTGCATGAGAGCGTACTGAAGAGAGGCAATAAAGTTACCGGGGCAACCGTGCATTTTGTTGACGAGGGAACCGATACCGGGCCTATCATACTTCAGAAAGCTGTAGAAGTGAAGGATGACGATACGCCCGAGATACTGCAGAGACGCGTAATGGAAGAGGCGGAGTGGAACATTCTTCCGGAAGCGGTTGATCTTATAGCGAATGATAAAGTATATATTGAAAATAATATTGTGAAAATAAGAAAATAATTTTAGTTTGGAGGAGCACAGATGAAAGTACTTATAGTCGGAAGCGGAGGCAGGGAACATGCAATCGCGGCAAGCGTCGCAAAGAGCCCTAAAGCGGATAAGATATATTGCGCGCCGGGCAATGCGGGGATTGCGTCAGTTGCCGAATGTGTGGACATAAAAGCCATGGAGCTTGAAAAGCTTGCGGATTTTGCAGAGGAAAATGATATTGACCTTACGATCGTGGGAATGGACGATCCGCTTGTCGCAGGGATTGTCGACGTATTTGAAGAGAGAGGATTAAGGGTATTCGGACCGCGTAAAAACGCAGCCATAATCGAAGGTTCCAAGGTATTTTCAAAGAACCTTATGAAGAAGTATAATATACCTACCGCTGCTTATGAGACTTTTGATAATCCTGAGGATGCGGCAGGATATCTTAAAAAATGCAGTTATCCCATTGTTCTTAAGGCAGACGGACTTGCGCTTGGAAAAGGCGTTCTTATATGCAAAGACCATGACGAGGCGGTCCGCGGGATAAAGACGATAATGCAGGATAAGCAGTTCGGAAGCGCGGGAGACAGGATAGTTATCGAAGAATTCCTTGTGGGACGCGAGGTATCAGTTCTGTGTTACTGCGACGGAAAGACAATAAAGCCTATGACGAGCGCACAGGACCATAAGAGGGCAAAGGACAATGACGAGGGACTTAATACAGGCGGAATGGGAACATTTTCGCCGAGTCCGTTCTATGATGATGAAGCGAGAGAGTTCTGTGAGAAATATGTATTCCAGCCTACTATAGATGCAATGGCAGAAGAGAAAAGAGAGTTTAAGGGAATCCTGTTTGTAGGGCTTATACTTACAGAGACAGGACCTAAGGTGCTTGAGTATAATGCAAGGTTTGGGGATCCTGAAGCGCAGGTTGTGCTTCCGAGGATGAAAACAGATATCATTGATGTGATCGAGGCATGCATAGACGGAAAGCTTGATGAAACAGATTTGGAATTTGAGGACAATGCGGCGGTATGCGTTATCCTTGCATCCGACGGTTATCCTGAAAAATATGAAAAAGGAAAAGTAATAAGCGGATTGGAAAGATTTGACGGAAAAGACGATTATTATGTATTCCATTCAGGAACTGCAAAAAAGGACGGAAATATCGTTACAAACGGAGGACGCGTGCTTGGAGTTACCGCAAAGGGCGATACACTTAAGGAAGCCAGGAAGAAAGCATATGAAGCAGCTGAATGGATTGATTTTGAGAATAAATATATGCGTAACGATATAGGAAAAGCTATAAACGAAGTTGAATAATAAATGTTTAGGAGGAACAAAAAATGTATTCATTTGATGAAATCAGCAAATTTGATCCCGATATTGCAGAGGCAATCAATCTGGAGAAAGAAAGGCAGAACAGCCATATTGAGCTTATCGCATCAGAAAACTTTGTAAGCAAGGCCGTAATGGCGGCTATGGGAAGCCCTTGTACCAATAAGTATGCCGAGGGATATCCGGGCAAGCGTTATTATGGCGGATGCGAATATGTTGATATTGTTGAATCCCTGGCTATCGAGAGAGCTAAGAAGCTGTTTGGATGTACTTATGCAAATGTTCAGCCCCATTCGGGAGCGCAGGCTAATCTGGCGGTATTTTTTGCGCTGGTTAAACCGGGAGATACTGTTATGGGAATGAACCTTGACCACGGCGGACATCTTACACACGGAAGCCCTGTCAATATATCCGGAACATATTTTAATATTGTGCCTTATGGTGTTAACGACGAAGGATTTATTGACTATGAAGCGCTTGAAAAGAAAGCTAAGGAATGTAAGCCTAAGCTTATAGTTGCGGGCGCAAGCGCATACGCAAGGAAGATCGATTTTAAGAGATTCCGCGAGATAGCAGATGAAGTTGGGGCATATCTTATGGTAGACATGGCTCATATAGCAGGCCTTGTAGCGGCAGGATATCATGAAAGTCCTATTGAATATGCGCACGTGACTACAACTACCACGCATAAGACGCTCAGGGGACCAAGAGGAGGCATGATCCTTTCCTCAGAAGAATTTGCTCTGGAGCACAAGCTTAACAAAGCGGTATTCCCGGGAATTCAGGGCGGCCCGCTTATGCATGTGATAGCTGCAAAGGCCGTATGCTTTAAAGAAGCGCTCGAACCGGAATTTAAAGTGTACGGAAAGAATATAATTGATAATGCGCAGGCTCTTTCAAAGGGTCTTATGGCAAGGGGATTTGATATTGTATCGGGAGGAACCGACAACCACCTTATGCTTGTAGACCTTGTAAGCAAATCGGTAACAGGCAAAGAGGCAGAAACGCTTCTTGATGCCGCTAATATTACATGTAATAAAAATACTATACCTAACGATCCTCAGAAACCGTCAGTCACAAGCGGAATACGTCTTGGAACGGCAGCGGTCACAACAATGGGAATGAATACGGAAGATATGGATGTTATTGCTTCGGCAATAGCGATGCTCATTGATGATGTGGATGCAAACAAAGCTAAGGCAATGGAGCTTGTTAAATCCCTTACTGAAAAATATCCTTTATACGAATAAAAAGGAGCTGATATTATGTCATCACCGAAAAAGACATTTTATAAGACACAGGCAGAAGGCATCATAAAAAAGCTTGCAGGCCGCAATATGAAAGGTTATTACTGTGAAGATGCAAACGAGGCAAAGAAGCTTGTCATGGATATGATAGAAGACGGAGCTTCGGTTGCCTGGGGAGGTTCGGAAACGATAAAAGAAGCAGGTATTATCGATGCGATAAAGGCTAAAAAAGACAGCCTTAAAGTTATTGCAAGGGAAGATTATGTAACCGACGGCCAAAAACGTGAGCTTAAGGGGCTTATTGCGACATGCGATTATTTTCTTATGAGCACCAATGCGATAACGCTTGACGGCGAACTGGTGAACATAGACGGCGCGGGAAGCAGACTGTCGTATCTTATATACGGACCTGAAAAGGTGATTATAGTAGCAGGTATGAACAAAACAGCGGCAGACATAAAAGAAGCCTTAAGCAGAGTGCAGAATATTGCATCGCCGCCCAATGCGGTACGGCTTAACTGCAATACTCCATGCGCAAAGACCGGAAGGTGCATGGATTGCCTCAGCGAAGACTGTATATGCTGTCAGGTTGTTGTAACAAGGAAATCAAGGCTTTCTGACAGGATACATGTTATTCTTGTAGGGGAAGAACTTGGGTATTAAGTATGTCAAAGAAGTTATTTATTGCAGAAAAACCAAGTGTTGCAAGTGAATTTGCAAAGGCGCTCGGCTGCAGATCTGCAAAGAAAGACGGATATATGGAATCGGAAGACATCATTGTTACATGGTGCGTAGGGCATCTTGTAACAATGAGTTATCCTGAGGCCTATGATGCTTCTCTGAAAAAGTGGTCGAAGGAAACGCTGCCGTTTCTGCCAAAAGACTTCAAATATGAAGTTATTGATAATGTAAAAAAACAATTTAATATAGTAAGCGGTCTGTTAAACCGCAGCGACGTCGGCACAATCTATGTATGTACCGACTCGGGGCGTGAAGGCGAATATATATACAGGCTTGTCGATAGGGAAGCTAAAGTACCGGAGGATAAAGACAAGAGAAGAGTATGGATAGATTCTCAGACGGAAGAAGAGATACTTAGGGGAGTTAATGAAGCCAAACCCCTGTCCGCATATGATAATATAGCTTCCGCCGCATATCTGCGCGCTAAGGAAGATTATCTTATGGGAATCAATTTTTCACGCATACTTTCTGTGGTATACGGATATACGGTAAATGAATTTGTAAAGGGAAAGAAATGGCTCCCGGTATCGGTAGGAAGGGTTATGACCTGCGTGCTCGGGATGGTAGTAAGGCGCGAACGTGAGATAAGGAATTTTGTAAAAACGCCGTTTTACCGGGTTATCGGTGGATTTGCGGCAGATTCAGGCGATTTGAAGTTTAAGGCTGAATGGAAGGCGGCAGCCGGTTCTAAATATTATGAAACGCCGTATCTGTATAAGGAGAACGGCTTTAAGGACAGAAAAACGGCGGAGGAGCTTTGTACGGAGATTGCCCCTGTAAGGGATGCATATATAAAAGAACTTGAAAAGAAAAAGGAAAAAAAGAATCCGCCGCTTTTATTTAATCTTGCGGAACTGCAGAATATATGCTCGAAACTGTTTAAAATAAGTCCCGACCGTACGCTGCAGATAACGCAGGAGCTGTACGAAAGGAAACTTGTAACTTATCCGCGGACGGATGCAAGGGTGCTGTCTTCGGCTATCGCAAAAGAGATACATCATAATATAAAGGGGCTTTGCAGTTATAATGTTGTATCTTCGTATGCATTAGAAATACTTAATAAGGGATACTATAAAGGAATAGAGAAAACAAGGTATGTAAATGACAGCCAGATTACAGACCATTATGCAATCATACCTACGGGACAGGGAATATCAGCTTTAGCGTCAATGCCTGAGATATCAAAGCATGTATATGAAGTTATAGCAAGAAGGTTTCTTGCGGTTTTTTATCCGGCTGCGGTATATCAGAAGATATCGGTAACAGCGTGTACACGCGAACCTTCAGAGAATTTTTTTGCATCGGCAAAGGTTCTTGTTTCTCCGGGGTTTCTTCCGGTATCTGAGTATTCCTTTAAGAATAAAAAAGAAGAAGATGAAAATACGCAGAATCAATCGGGAGATGAGATCGCGAAATTTTCTGATGATATAAAAAAGGGAATGCCTCTTAAGCTTATAGAACTGAACATAAAAGAAGGAGAGACTTCGCCGCCGAAAAGATATAATTCGGGCCAGATGATCCTTGCGATGGAAAACGCGGGCCAGCTGATAGAGGATGAAGATCTTCGGGCGCAGATTAAGAGCAGCGGCATAGGCACGAGCGCAACGCGCGCCGAGATACTTAAAAAACTTGTAAACATAGGTTATATCAACCTTAATAAAAAGACGCAGATATATACGCCAACTCTTATTGGCGAATCGATATATGAAGTTGTGGGCGCGTCGATAAAGAGCCTTTTGAATCCCGAACTTACGGCAAGCTGGGAACTCGGGCTGTCGCAGGTTGCAGAGGGAACCATTACCGAAGAAGAATACATCGGAAAACTCGAGGGATTTATAGAAAGAAATGTCAATTACGTCAAAAACAACACTTATATACCGGCAATAAAGCAGAGGATATCTACGCTTAAACAGTATTATAAATAGCAATTTGGGAGGATATATGGCATATGAAAATAAAAGAAATGCTTGATCTGGAAAAAACGATTGCAAAAGAGCTTTTTGCAGGGCATGAATATCCGTGGGAAGTACTTCCGTTTATAGGCGAGTTTATAGTAAAGCTTGGAAATACGCTTCCTGAGGATGAGTACAAAAAGGCGGGAGAAAATATATGGATCGCAGTTTCTGCCTCCGTGGCCGAAAACGTATCTATAACGGGACCTGCTGTTATATGTAAAAATGCTCAGATAAGACCCGGCGCCTTTATAAGGGGAAACGCCATAGTGGGAGAAAACGCAGTGGTAGGCAATTCAACCGAACTGAAAAATGTTGTATTGTTTGATAATGTACAGGTGCCTCATTATAATTATGTCGGAGATTCCATACTTGGCTATAAAGCGCATATGGGAGCAGGTTCAATAACATCAAATGTAAAATCTGACAAAACGCTTGTGACGATCAATGCAGGCCTGTATACCGGAGAGATTGGCGGCGTTTCCGCAGATGCTTCGGGCAGGATAGAGACCGGGCTTAAGAAAATGGGCGCTGTACTCGGCGATTATGTTGAGGTAGGGTGCAACAGCGTGCTTAATCCCGGAAGCGTGATAGGGCGCAGCACAAATATATATCCGCTTTCGAGCGTAAGAGGCTATGTGCCGGAAAATAGTATAGTTAAAACGGGTGGAGTTATAGTAAGAAAAGTATGAACGATATAAAAGGTATAAAATGTAAAAAGTATTTTTATATGTTTGTCCTGTGTATACTGGCTGTATTAGTCGGAACAGCATTTCTTTGCGCGGTCTATATAATGCCTGAAAGAAGCAGGATATTTTTAAGAGACGGAAGAAGTTATATTGTATATATGATTTCGGGGACGGTTTTATTGTTGTCGCTTCTGTGCGCGGGATATGGTCTGATATGCCGTTCTTCAAAGTACAGGCTGACAACGGGGATATTGTTCGGCGTCATTATCCTTATTCAGCTTTTGCTTTCTCGGATTCAGATAAATCCTATTACAGACTGCTTTACAACTATCGATGAAGCAATTGCGATGCTTAAGGAGCATCATGGTTTGCTCAATAACAAAATGGCTTATTTTGCAAGATATACCAACAATCATTTCTTTACGATCCTTATGTATTATTATTTCCGTATTATAAGGCATACGGGAATGGATTATTTTTATTCGGCAGTTCTTTTAAATATAGTATGTATTGATCTTTCGGTGTTTGGCTGTTTTAAGATAACGGATCTGTTATTTGGACGGAAACGCGCGCTTGGGATATTGTTTCTTCTTGCAGTGTGTCCTACGACGTATCTTTTTATAAGTTTTCCATATACGAATACATTTAGTATGCCCTTTATAACAGGGGTATTGTACTGCGGAATCAGTCTTATGAGGGAAAATCCGGGAAGAAAAGCGCTTATATCATACAGCGCGGGGCTGATTTTCTTTGCTGTTTTCGGGACGTTGATAAGGCCGACGACGGCTATCGCATTAACCGCAGTTGTCATATATATGTTTTTTAAAAAGATATCATTTGCGGTTCTTGCGCGTATTGCGGGAATCGTGTTTGTTGTGATAATTCTTTTGTTATGCGGCGGAAAGTTTATTAAAATGCATCTTGCAAATCCTGATAATACAGGCGGTTTTCCGGCAACACACTGGGTCATGATGGGACTTAAGGACAGAGGCGAAGTAAATGGCGAGGATGTGCGCTATACCATGAGCTTTCCTAAGAAATCGGAAAAGATAAAAGCAAATGTGAAAGTAATAAAAGAAAGAGTAAAAGATCTTGGAGCAGCAGGGCTGGCCGTGCTTGCGGCGACGAAAGTCAAGGAACTGTGGAGTATTGGTACGGACAGTTTTGATCACTATAATTCCAGCGCCGTAAAGTATACAAATGTTTATGAACACATATATGGAAACAAAAATGGCTGGCTTATATTTTACTGTCAGATATTCCGTATAGCGGAGCTTTTAATGGCATTTATATTTATCGTGCGGATGATCGTAATGAGAGACTGCTGTAAGCTTGAACCGGTTATATTAACGCTTTTGGGCATTATGGTGTTCCTTCTGTGCTGGGAGACGAACAGAAAGCACAATATATGTTTTATACCGGTTCTTGTGATGATAATGGAAAGCGGGATCTTTTATTTTAAAACAGATATTGCGCCTGCGGTTAAAGTCCCGGTTATCGTATCTTTGATGGCGGCGGTATTTATTGCGGGAGATATACTTGCGGTCGCTGAAAAAGGATATTTTACCGATACAGAACATGTAGTCAATGATTATTCATATTTCAAATCGGTAACAAGGTTTAAAGTCATTGATCATATAATAAGCGGCAATAAATACGTAACGCAGGAGTTTAAAACATACCGGCCGTTCAATACGGTTTCTCTGCGGTTTAGGAAAGAGGCTTCAAAGAATGATAAAGGCAGCTATCGTATATCGCTGTACAGAGGAAAAGACCGTATCCGGTCCGAAACCGCAGGTATAAGGGATATTGATAATGAAGGCTGGTATAATATTAGCTGCGGTAATGCCGGTGAAAGTTATGAAGCGGGCAGTTACGCGCTTAGGATAGAAGGAGAGGATAAAACGGCGGATACCATGAGCCCTATGATCATAACGAGCGCTAAGATGCATCCGTACCGCAATACCCAGCTGTATGTAAATGATAAGAAAAAAAGCGATTCGCTGATGTTTTATGTATATAATGCAGTAAAAAGACCTGTTGCCACAAAGATGTGCTGGCTGTGCAGCTTTATCGCAGTACTGATACTGCAGTGTATATGCATAATAACAAAATTGTACTATACAGTCTTTAAGGACAAAAAATAAAGCCGCCACTACTCACAATAGTGGCGGCTGCCGTTTATAACGGTATAAACTTTAACTGTTGAGGGTAGCCTGTTCCTTAGAACTTACCTGCTTTAGCTGCTTCTTCAATAGAAACTGCAACAGCAACAGTCATACCAACCATCGGGTTGTTTCCTGCGCCTATAAGACCCATCATTTCAACGTGAGCCGGTACAGACGAAGAACCTGCAAACTGTGCGTCGCTGTGCATACGTCCCATAGTATCAGTCATACCATATGAAGCAGGGCCGGCTGCCATGTTATCAGGATGAAGCGTACGGCCTGTACCGCCGCCTGAAGCAACTGAGAAATATTTCTTGCCTTTCTCGTTACATTCCTTTTTATATGTACCTGCAACCGGGTGCTGGA
>CANQDW010000056.1 GCA_947593975.1 uncultured Lachnospiraceae bacterium | reverse complement strand
GCAACTATCGCATGTCCGGACAACCGTCCTCAGATGGCAACAGTACGTCCCGGCGTTATGCAGAAGCTTGAGCCGGTTAAAGGCGCAAAGGCTGAGATAATTGAATATAATCCGGGATTTGAGAAGAATAACAAGTACGTTGAGATCATTAATATTATTAAACAGGCTAAAACAACAGAGAATATAATGGATGCAAAGATTCTCGTATCCGGCGGACGCGGAGTCGGTTCTGCCGAGAATTTCCAGATGTTAAAAGATCTGGCAGAAGTTCTTGGAGGAACAGTAAGCTGTTCACGTGCGGTAGTTGAGAATGGCTGGCTTCCGGTTGACCTTCAGGTAGGTCAGACAGGTAAGACGGTGCGTCCTAACCTGTATTTTGCGATCGGTATATCAGGCGCGATCCAGCACGTAGCAGGAATGGAAGAGTCAGATATCGTAATAGCGATCAATAAAGATGAGGATGCGCCTATCTTTGATGTAGCTGATTATGGTATCGTTGGAGATCTTAATAAGATCGTACCTGCTCTTACACAGGCGCTTAAAGCCGAGCTTGCGTAAGTACATGGTTTGACATTAAACTGATCAGTATTTATAGAAATACCTCTTTTGTTTAGCGGACAGAAGAGGTATTTTTTGAGGTTTATTTTATGAAAGACAATAATGGTAAAAGAAATATAATATGGGAATTTCTGCATGGCTGCAGGGCTATGTTCCTGCTCAGCATATTTTCGGCAGGGATAATGGCGTTTGCGGATATGATCAATCCGCAGATCATACGTATGGCCGTGGATAATGTTATCGGGGAAAGATCATCCGAGTATTCGGCCTTTGTTATGAAGATAGTAAATTACTTCGGCGGGTTTGAATATCTGCACAGGAATCTGTGGATAATGGCGCTTGCGGTTATCATAGTGGCGGTAGTCAAAGTTGTATTTGAATACGTTTTTCGTGTAAGCAATACAAAAGCATCGGAAACGCTTGTAAAAAACATGAGGGATTCACTGTTTAAGCATATTGAACATCTCCCGTTCTCATGGCATATGAATAACCGTACCGGTGATATTATACAGAGATGTACTTCTGATATTGATACGGTTAAAAATTTTGTTTCGGAGCAGCTTACTTCGGTAATAAGGATAATAATACTGCTTGTCATGGCGGTATCTTTTATGCTGCCGATGGATATTCTCCTTACAGTGATCGCATTTGCGCCAATGCCGGTAATTATTACATATTCATTTATGTTCCATAAGCGGATTGGGAAAGGTTTTATCAAATGTGACGAAAGTGAAGGCGTATTGTCGGCGATGGCGCAGGAAAACCTTACCGGGGTGCGTGTGGTGCGCAGTTTTGGAAGAGAAAGATACGAAAAGGACAGGTTTGAAAAACATAATGAAGAATATACGGGGCTGTGGATAAGCCTCGGAAAGATAATGAGCAGGTTCTGGAGTACATCTGACATATTATCCGGGATACAGGTTATGCTGGTAGTTATCTTTGGCGCGTTTTTCTGTATCAGGGGACGCATGAGCACAGGAGAATATATCGCCTTTATTTCTTATAATGCGATGCTTGTATGGCCTATCAGGCAGCTTGGACGTATGATATCGGAAATGAGTAAAGCCGGCGTGTCGGTTTCGCGTATAAGATATATAATGGATTCTGAGATTGAATCGGATAAGCCTGACGCAGTGAAACCGCCTATGGACGGCGATATTGTATTTGATAATGTAAATTTCGCGTATGAGAATTGCCCGCAGGTGCTGCATGACATTTCGTTTTCCATGAAAGGCGGCACTACACTGGGAATTCTCGGCGGCACCGGAAGCGGCAAATCTACGCTTATGCTCCTTCTTGATAAATTATATGACCTTAAGGAAGGCTGCGGCAGGATTACAATAGGCGGCGTGGATATAGCCGATATCCAGTCTGATTATCTTAGAAGCAATATAGGTATGGTACTTCAGGAGCCGTACCTGTTTTCAAGAACGCTTGCCGAGAATATCGGGATTACACGTACTGACATTACGCTTAGTGAGATAAGGGAAGCGGCAAGGACTGCGTGTATGGAAGAGACCATATCTGATTTTGCAAAAGGTTATGAAACGTTTGTAGGAGAAAGAGGAGTTACGCTTTCCGGGGGACAGAAGCAGAGAACGGCGATCGCAAGGATATTAACACAGAATACGCCTATTATGATTTTTGATGATTCCCTGTCGGCAGTGGATACTGAGACAGATGAAAAAATACGTACCGCGCTTGAAAAACATTTTAAGAAATCAAGCGTCATACTTATATCGCATCGTATAACAACGCTGAGCAAGGCTGATAAGATCATTGTTTTGGACAAAGGAAGGATAGCGGAACAGGGAACGCATGATGAGCTTAAGACGGCGGGCGGCATATATCAGAAGATATATGAGATCCAGTCCGGCAATAATTCTGATAATACTATACGGGAAGAGGTGGTATGATTATGGATAAAAATGATAAACACACGCTTCCGTTTTTTGGTATAGGAAAAATCATCCCATATATGAAAAAGTACCGCATCATAATTGCGGTAATGATAATATGCGGGCTGGGCGGAAGCCTTACGGATATCTTATTCCCGATATATCAAAGATATGCCCTTAATCACTTTGTCGGGGATGCGACGCTTGATACGCTTCCGTTTTTTATAGGGATATATGTTGTTACGGTTGTGTTTGCCGGGATCGTAAATTATATTTCGTGTTTTCATGCAATGAAGATCGAAGTAAGCATTAACCGCGATCTGAGAAATGCGGCGTTCTCACATCTGCAGACGCTGTCGTTTTCCTACTACAATCAAAACAGTGTCGGATACATACATTCAAGGATCATGAGCGATACCGCAAGGATCGGTACGCTTGTTTCGTGGAGAATGATGGACGGGGTATGGCATCTGTCATATCTTGCAGGCTCGATCATAGTAATGTTTGCGGTAAATCCCAAGCTTACGGTTCTTGTCGTGCTTATAGTCCCGTTCCTTATAATTTTGTTTGCATTGTTCCAGAAAAGGCTTATAAGGGTAAACAGGCAGATACGCGAGATCAATTCAACTATTACGGGCAATTTTAATGAGGGGATTACCGGAGCAAAAACGATAAAGACGCTTGTGATCGAAGATAAGATGAGCAGGCATTTCATAAGGGATACGGATAATATGCTTACGAAATCCGTACATGGCGCCCATCTTCGCGGTTTGTTTGCAGCTACGATGCATTTTGCGTCTTCGTGCGCGCTTGCCATTGTCCTGTGGAGAGGCGGCTATATTGCCGAAAGCGAAGTCGGAACGTTTTCGATGTTCATGTCGTATGCGCAGGGGATGATGGAACCTGTCAGATGGCTTGTTGATTGTATTTCGGATTTGATCACAACACAGGTAAATATTGAGCGTTTTTCACGTCTCATGGAAACGGAATCAGACGTTACCGATACTCCCGAAGTCATAGAAAAATATGGCGATAACTTTAATCCTAAAAAGGATAACTGGGAAGAGATAAAGGGTGATATTGAATTTGTTGACGTAAGTTTTATGTATCCTGACGGGGATGAATATGTGCTTACCAACTTTAACCTTAAGATTCCTTTTGGAATGAACATAGCCATAGTTGGCGAAACGGGCGCGGGTAAATCCACGCTTGTAAATCTGATATGCAGGTTCTTTGAACCTACTTCGGGACAGATACTTATTGACGGGAAGGATGCAAGAGAACGTTCGCAGTTATGGCTTCACAGCGCAATAGGATATGTGCTGCAGTCACCGCATCTTTTTTCAGGGACCATAAGGGAAAATCTGCTTTACGGCAACCCTCATGCTGCTGACGAAGAGATATGCGAAGCGTTAAAACTTGTATCGGCAGATGAAGTGATCGCTAAACTGGAAAAAGGGCTTGACAGTGACGTCGGTGAAGGCGGAGAGCTTTTATCTACGGGCGAGAAGCAGCTTATATCATTTGCAAGGGCTATTATCGCAAAACCAAAGATAATAATACTTGATGAGGCTACCGCTTCCGTTGATACGATCACTGAACAGAGGATACAGTCGGCTATAGATACGATAATAAAAGGAAGGACATCAATAGTTATAGCGCACCGCCTGTCAACGATACAGAATGCAGATCTTATTCTGGTTGTAAGAGACGGAAAGATAGTTGAACAGGGAAAACATGATGAGCTTCTGGCAAAGAAAGGCTACTACAATTCGTTATATACACATCAGTATGAAGACGAGGCCATTAATTCTGTGTTTTCCTAAGATAATGCATATTCTCCCTGCACAGCATTCTTTTCTTTCATAAGCTTGTGCAGGGAATTTAGCACATGCCGTTTGTGCGCGGACCATGTTGGGGCAATGAGCAGATCTTTAGGGCCGTCCCCGGTAACACGGTGTATAACTACATCTTTGGGGATATTTTGGATACATTTTATGATCAGTTCAAGATATTCATTAAGTTCAAGGGTTTTAAAATATCCGGCGGCATGATCATCTGCAAGTTTTGTTCCTTTAAGCACATGCAAAAGCTGCAGCTTTATCCCGAAAGGTGCGTATCGGCACACGTATCTTACGGTATCAAGCATCATTTCTTCAGATTCATTCGGAAGTCCCAGTATAACATGTGTGATATATGGTATCTTCGCATCATTTAGCGCGGATACCGCTTTGTCATATACCGCTAAAGGATAATGCCTTTTTATATACGAGGCAGTCTCTTCGTGGATTGTCTGAAGGCCAAGTTCTATCCATATAAATTTACCCGACTTGGAATACTCAGTATTTAATTCTGATAACACAGGCATTATTTCTAAGCCTTCGGATAAGGTTTTTGGAAGGCCGAGACAGTCAGGTCTTGTGGCAATGGATATTCCGATTACAGACGGATGCTTCAGCGCTTTTTTATATAAATCATACAAATAGCCGGGCTCTGCGTATGTACCTGTAAATGCCTGAAAATATATTATATATTTGCTGCCCGGAGCGTTGTCCGAGGCGGCAAGAGCATCATCCAAAGAAACTGCAAAATCACCGCTTCCGCCTTCGCTGCAGAAGATACATCCCGCAGTATCTAAGGTACCGTCTCTGTTAGGGCAGCTAAAACCTGCGTCTATGGCTATCTTTTTATAAGTTCTTCCATAAGTATTTTTAAGGTATGCGCTAAGTGAGTAATATGGTTTTCCGTACCATTCGGTATTATCCATGATAAACCTCCGTTAATCGGTAAATTCGGTCATGTGCTTTCTGAAATGCAGTGGACACAGGTTCCTCTGAAGCGAAGGATTGGCGCGTTCTTTTATTGCGATCGCATCAAAGAAAGTCTTCCACAGTAAAGCCAGACCGTCGTCGTCATTATACATTTTTTCCAGTTTCAGGCCTTCCGAGGGAAGTATATGTCTGATATACCATTCTCCCGACGCCGGATGTACGCCCGCTTCCATATGCATTTTATCATATATTATAAAAGATTCCGTATTTAATCTGTCAGAAAAATGAGGCGTTATAAGCGGCGTTATGTGATTCTTTGGTTCTATTACCGAAATGTATATGCCGTCTGTCTGAGAGAATCTGAGAAATTCCCTGAAAGAGTGGGATTCGTTTACCACGGCGCGGCTGATCTCAAATACTTGTTTTACCCATGGTATCTGCAGGGCGGACATAACAGCGGGACCCATGTGGAAAGCATACACAAGAAAATGGTATGCGATATCCGCCTTGTCGGGAACGGCGGATAAAAGAACATGGATTATATTTGAATATATAGCCGGAGATATTTTGTTTATTATGCTGTCCGCCGCTGCAGCGGCTTTTTTTGCGTCTTCGGTTATTTCTATATATTCGGAAAAAAGCTGCATTTCAGAAACGCAGTCAGGCAAAATAACTTCAAGGCGTATATGATCATGTCCATACCGTGATATGCCCGCTTCGTATATCCCGGTCAGCATACCGTCTATAGTGTCGGGGCATCTGTATACTCTTATTGGTTTCATTGCGTTAAACTCCTATTGCGGAATAAAGTCAAATAAATGCATCTGTTTGTAGGTAATACTGCTTTCAGGCGTATTGTTTCTCAGCAGCGTGTTTTTATTTATAAGTTGTTTTGTTATAAAATCCTCATCTATAAGGAGCGCTTTTGAGAACATCTTTCCGCCGCAGGTTATGAAATAAACTGCGCGTTTAAGTACGACGCCCATATTTTTAAGGTCGTTAAAGCTTATACTGCCCATGCGTCTTGCCTTGATTATCCTTCCGGCTGATTTTACGCCTATGCCCGGAACGCGAAGGAGCGTATCGTAATCGGCGCGGTTGATCTCAACAGGAAAATCTTTTAGGTGTCCGAGAGCCCAGTCGCATTTCGGGTCAAGAAACGGATTAAAATTCGGCCGTTTTTCATTAAGCAGCTCAGATGCGGAAAAACCGTAGTATCTTAAGAGCCAGTCGGCCTGGTATAACCTGTGCTCGCGCGCAAGCGGCGGACCGTCGGCAGGCGCAGGGAGTTCATCATCATTATTGACATTGATGAATGCCGAATAAAATACGCGTTTTAAGTCAAATCTCTGATACAATGCTTCGCTAACCGACATGATCTCAAAGTCAGTCTCACCTGAAGCGCCGATGATCATCTGCGTACTCTGCCCTGCCGGCGCAAAGCCTCTCTTTGTAAGGCTGTCGGACTGTCTGTGGAGAACGGATGGACATGTCCGGGGAGCGTCCGGCAGATCGGGGAGAGTCTTTGATGAAGAGATCGCAGTATTCTTTTTTGCAAGGCGGTTTTTAGTATAATTGTAAGCGCTGTAATTTCCGCCTTTCATGCCAAGAAACCTGCGGCTTTGGTCTATGCCGAGCTGGATCTGCCGCATGGGATTTAGTATCGTACTGCGTGACTTATTTGGGGCAAGCCTTTTTAAGCCGTCTGCAGTAGGGAGTTCAAGGTTGATGCTCATGCGGTCGGCATACCATCCGGCAAGCTCAACAAGCTCCGAAGAAGCGCCCGGTATCGCTTTACAGTGTATATAACCTCCGAAATGATAATCCTCTCTCAGCATTTTAAGGGTCTGTACCATAAGCTCCATTGTGTGGTCAGGACTGTTAAGTATGCCCGAACTCAGAAAAAGCCCCTCTATATAATTCCTTTTATAAAATTCCATGGTAAGGGTGCATATCTCCCGGGGAGTGAAAGATACGCGCGGAATGTCGTTGGTTATCCTGTTAATGCAATACCTGCAGTTATAGATACATTCGTTTGTATATAATATTTTTAAAAGCGATATGCATCTTCCGTCAGCAGCGAAGCTGTGGCATATTCCGCAGGCGCTTGAAGCTCCTATGCCGCCCTTTTCGGCTTTCCTTTCTACGCCGCTTGATGTGCACGCTACGTCATATTTGGCGGAGTCCGCAAGTATTCGCAGTTTATCGTCTATTGAAGCGTTTTCGATAATTATCATGTAAGGCACCTCTCCATACGAACATGTGTTCTAAAAAGTATAACACAGCGAATAAAAAAATACAAGCTGCATTGTAATAAAAAGATTAATTTGTTATAATATATTTATCAAATCATCAATGGAGGGATAACAATGAAGAAGGTATATGTAAAAGCAGCGTCCTGGCTGATTTGCGCCATGCTGCTTGCAGGCGCTGCCGCTCCGCAGGGGAATGTTTCGCAGGCGGCAAAGGTTAAGCTTAGTAAATCAGCTGTTTCACTGAAGATCGGAGAGACTATAAAGCTTAAAGTAAAAAAATACAAAAAGAAAGTAAAATGGTCGTCTTCTAATAAAAAGGTTGCAAAAGTAACAGCCAAAGGCGTTGTGAAGGCAAAAGCAGCCGGTAAAGCAATTATTACGGCAAAGGCAGGTAAGAAAAAGATGAAATGTAAAGTTACCGTAAGTGAAGATAAAGGAATGGAACAGATAAATCCTACCGCTGCACCGACGCAGGCAAATACCCAGACGCCGACAAGCGCACCTGATGTGACACAGGGCCCGACGGATACGCCCGAACCTACGGCAACTCCTGAATATATGCAGGAAGGGGCGTTCGTATATGATAAGCTTGATATATCATGGATAGACCCAAGTAAGCCAATGGTTGCATTTACATTTGACGACGGTCCGGTAGGTTCATCTGATACAAGCTACAGCATGAGGATACAGAAAGCTCTTAAAGAATACAATTTCCATGCAACATTTAATTATGTGACCGAAAAGCTCGGTACGGCTGATATGAATAATGAAATCCTTACGGCTATGGAAAACGGACATGAGGTAGCTAACCATACTTCGCAGTGGACATCTTTAAACGACACCCAGAAATTCCCGGACGGACAGGCAGTTGCAGACGAGATAGAAAAGGCGCGCAAGGCTCTAAGCGACCTTACCGGGATATCTGATTTTACCTTAAGGCCGCCTAACCTCGGCGTAAGCACCCAGGTACAGGATAACTGCAACGTGCCGCTGATAGGCTGCAATATAATAAGCAATGACTGGGAGGACGCCGTAACGAAAGAACATATCGTGGAAGTTACAAAAGACGCAAAAGACGGGGATATAGTTCTCCTTCATGAAACGATGCAGCATACTGCGGAAGCAGTTGAAGAGCTTGTGCCGTATTTTGCGGAGCAGGGTTATCAGATCGTATCGGTTTCGGAACTTTTTGCGGCTAAGGACATTCCGCTGTTTGCCGGAAATTATTATAATAAGGCAGAGTATATGGCGCCGAGAAATTAAACAATATATTTGGATGGATATAAAAATTGGCAGGGATAACAGCCCTGTCAACTTTTTTGTACATACACTCAGGCGCCAAGAAAACATATATTAATGTAAGGGGGTTGTTGTTATGGATATCGCAGTGGTTGGCGGAGATCTGAGGCAGTGCTATATTGCGCGGACGCTTTTATTAAGAGGGTTTAATGTAAAGATTTATGACGTTGAGTGCGGGAGCGTATGCAAAAATATCAAAAGTGAAGATACTATTGAAGATGCGCTTAAAGGCTGTGGCGCCGTTGTGCTTCCTACGCCTGTGACCGAAAAATGGTTATGCGCTGCAAAAATGGTGCCGGCAGATACCATTTTATTCGGCTGGAATATACCGGATGGGTTTAAATGTTTCAAAACATATGATTTTGGAGACATGGAGGAAGTTGCGCTGAAAAATGCCGTGGCCACTGCCGAAGGTACGCTCGCGGAAGCCGTAAAATACGGCAGGATCAATATATCGGGTTCCAGATGCCTTGTTATAGGCTATGGAAGGTGCGGAAGAGAAATAGTATCACGTTTCCATGCAATGGGGGCGTACGTTACTGTCGCTGCAAGAAGCAGATATGCGAGAGATGACGCGGCGTTTCATGGAATGGATGTATGTAATATGTTTGAACGAAAAGAGTATAAGAAGTATGATTTTGTGATCAATACCGTACCGGCAAGGGTGTTGGGCAGAAAGGAAATTGACAAATTGAATGAAGACGTTGTGATTATTGACATTGCTTCGGTTCCGGGAGGTACGGATTTTATGTACTGCAGGGAGCATAATATTACAGCGGTGCACAGTCTGGGACTTCCCGGGAAGTATTCACCAAAGACATCGGGAGAGATCCTTGGCAATGTTGTTGTGGAGGTGCTTGAGAAAATAAAAAATAACGAGTAACAGGGGGAGTGTTTTTTGGAATTAGCAAATTGTAATATAGGATTTGGGATAACAGGTTCATTTTGTACATTTGCTAAAATAAAGGAGGAACTTAAGAAACTGGCGGATACAGGAGCTGATATCACTCCTGTTTTTTCATTCAATACGCAGAAGATCGATTCGAGATTCGGCAAAGCAGACGAATTCGTAGCCGAAGTTGAAAAGATCACAGGAAAAAACGGCATGAAAACCATTGAACAAGCAGAGGTGATAGGGCCAAATGACCCTTTTGACGTAATGGTGATAGCTCCGTGTACCGGCAATACGCTTGCAAAGCTGTGCAGCGGAATAACAGACAGCCCCGTGCTTATGGCTGCAAAGGCGCATCTGAGAAACGGAAAGCCGCTCGTGATATCAGTATCTACCAATGATGCATTAGGTATCAATTTTCATAATATCGGGATGATGATGAATATGAAAAATATTTATTTTGTGCCGTTTGGACAGGATAATTATATAAAGAAACCTAATTCAATGATAGCGGATGTATCTAAACTCGGAGATACGATTCTTGAGGCCGTATCGGGAAAACAGATACAGCCTGTGCTTATATGAGCCAAAGAAAAAACGGACTTGATATGATCAGGCCCGTAATACATATCGGATCAGAGTTCCCGCTTAATGTCGTCGGGACGCACATTAATGCCGTTTAGGCTTACGTGATCGCTTATTTGTATAAGTATGTAAGGAATACCGTCGATCATGGCAGTTTCAATAAGGTCGCATCTTTTCGGATTCACTTTAATAGCCACGTCGGCAGTTTTTATTTCCAGATTGCGTTTATTTGCGATATTTGACGCGGTAAATGCGGTTTCGGCGGAACCGGTATTCGAAGTCTCATCCGATACGATCTGTTCATATTTTTTATCGAATATCTCAAGCTTTTCTTCTTTTATCCCGCTTTTTTCAAGCAGCTGTCTTACGTCGTTTCTGTCCAGTGTTACAGGGTCGGGCATATCCTTTTGTTCTTCTATCATTTCATTCAGGTTATCGTGTATATTTTTTACGGTATCAAAATTACATTCTTCGCCTAACGACTGTTCAACGATATTCTGAAACGCAATGTTCTGATTTTTGCTCGTCATAGGGTATCCGGTTGCAAACATATTGTCGATAAAATCAGTCTGCGGTTCTTCACTTTTTCTGGTGTAGTAAAGCATGGAATGGATATCTGTGTTTCTGTCATTAAATGCAGGGAACAAAAATCCGTGCGCGGGTACATCGACAAGCCAGTCGCGTATCCTGGTTTCGATCGTGTTTGCCTCGGCATTGTAGTACAGACCGGACTTTTCAAGTTTGACGGGGCATATACAGCATATGAGATGCTCGTATACGTATACCGAAGCGTCGTCAAGATAATTGCCGTCGGTTGTAATGCCCGGTATATCGTACGCCGCGTCAGCAAGTATAATATAATAATTTTCCGCATAATCATAGTGCTCTATGACCTTGTTATAGAATTCGCTTATAAGTTCGTCATCTTTAAGACGGCTGTTCCTTAATTTTAACAGAAAATCCTGTGTGCCGCCTTCTTTTTCCTGTTCGGTGGGGAAATCCAGATTAATAAGGTTTTTTCCGATCGTGCCTGACAGCGAAGCCCGGAATATATTTATATATTTAAACATTTCCTCTTCTTCAAGAGATAAAAATGCATGTTTGATCGTGGTCTTTATATTCTTTTCGGCATCGACATAACATCCGCAGAGCCTTCTTACATGGCAGCGTTCTTTATTAAATAATTTTCTTATTTCCGCAATTTCTTTTTTATTCATGATGATCCTCCCAAAAATTAAAATACAGTATAAATAGTATCATATAATTACGGGGATTTAAAGGGATAATGATTTGAAAAATTAAATAAAATGTATAGGAAAGAGTATATAGTAGCGCATCTTATGAGTTTGTTTGCATGATTTGGCTGCTTGATATCAGAATTAAAAAATCCCCTGAAAAGTTCAGGGGATTTTTATTGTGAAGATTTTGAATTTTGAATTTTAAATTGTTCTATCTCGCTTTTGTCCATATCAATAATGTTTACTTTTTTGCGTGCTGCATAATGAGACAATGCCCGTAGATCAATTCCTAATGAACGTTTAAATTGATAAGGATTAACTTCTCTGATAAAATCCCGGGCAACCTTATCCTTTTCAATTTTATCTGAAACATTATAATTCATCATCTGACCAATCATAATCATATACCTCCATTATTTTCTCCGCTATTTCTTCCTCAATAACAAAATGGTATGGATGCAGTATTCCTATAATATTTGCCCCAAATACGTCAACATAATGCTGTAAAATATCTGTATCCATCGCTATCGCATGTACACAGCCACCATGACCTTTTTCTATAGATTTGTTCATTGCAATCGCAAACAAATGTCCTCCGACCTTCATACTCTTTTATTCCATTTCTCCAGATATTATTATTTGGGGAAGTGCATGCCCAATTAATATATATTGCATTGCTATCTTTATCATCCGTAAGAGCAATTAATCCCTGAATATCAACTGTTCCTTTTATCACCAAAGCATAAATTTCCGTTTCTGTATCAAACTGATTCCAATTTACATACCAACCGGTTTTTTCATTAAACTTTGACAGGAAACTTTTTCTGCGCACCCTCATTACTTCCGTTTCAACTATATCTCCTGTATATACATTACGCAAACAGGGAGTTAATTCATCAATAGTAAAAGTTACCACTTTTTATTCCTCACAATCAAATAATTTGCTATAGGTTTATCTATATTATATCCAAAATCCAGTTGTTTGTATAGCTTTTCTTTGCTTACATCTTTGATATTTTTAATATCAATCAACGTTGATGCCAGAATCAAAAAATCCTCTTATATTTATCAAGAGGATTTTCTAAAAAAGGCTTTATTTTAAATAAAAAACTGCGGATAACAGGACTTGAACCTGCACGCTTGCGCACCAGAACCTAAATCTGGCGTGTCTGCCAATTCCACCATATCCGCATATTTGTACAACACGTGTCATTATAGCATATCATTTTTATTATGGCAAATGTTTAGGGTAAATTATTGTTAATTATTATTAAAATATGTGCTATAATATGAATATTGTGTTATAATAATCAAAAAAGGTTAGCCTGTACTAACCGGGCGGAAAAGGAGAGATTCAAATGGTAAAAATGGTATTGGATATAGAAGGCATGGCATGCGGAATGTGTGAGTCACACGTTAATGACGCCATAAGGAATGAGTTTGATATAAAAAAGGTGACTTCTTCGCACAGTAAGAATATGACAGAGATAATATGCGAAGAGCCGCTTGATGAAGATAAGCTTACAAAAGTAATAGAAGACACGGGCTATAAGGTTACGGGAATTCACACGGAGCCTTATGAAAAAAAAGGATTTTCACTGTTCAAAAAATAATATTACAGCGATATTTTGCGGAGGAATACGTATGAGAAGTGAAAAAGAAATGTTTGACCTTATCATGAATACGGCCATACATGATGATCATATACGAGCAGTGTATATGAATGGCTCACGTACTAATCCGAATGCGCCGAAGGATATATTAAGGGATTATGACATTGTATATGCGGTTGATGAGACTAAGCCGTATTATGAAGATGAAAGCTGGCTTTCGGTATTTGGCGATATTCTGTATATGCAGCGTCCGGATGCAATAGATGCTTCAGTTGGCATGGAATGTGATTTTGATAAGAGCTACTGCTGGCTTATGATATTTAACGACGGAAACAGGATCGATCTGCATGTTCAGACTATAGAGGAATGTCTTAAGGATATAGCAGACGATACTTTATGCAAGGTGCTCCTTGACAAAGACGGAATCTTTCCCGACATTAAGGAATCATCAGATGCGGGATATTATGTAAAAAAACCGGACGAAGCCGAATATGAAGCAGTATGCAGTGAATTCTGGTGGTGCCTTAATAATGTTGCAAAAGGGCTGTACAGATATGAGATACCATACGCGCAGGATATGCTTAACATGTATGTGCGGCCACAGCTTATCAAGGTCTTGTCGTGGAAAGCGGGACTTTTAAATGAATGGAAAATAAGCGTCGGCAAATCAGGGAAATATCTGTACAAATGGCTTGATGAGGACGAATGGGAACGTTTGCTTATGACGTATTCAGGCGGTATTGCGGGAGAAATGTGGCAGGCTGTTGATATAATGTGTGATTTATTTGAAAAGGCGGCAATGTTTGTTGCAGATAAGCTTGGGTATGAATATGATCAGAAAGATGCATCGGGAGCAAAGCTGTACGCAGGATATATAAAAGCGCTTCAGAAAGATGAGAAGACTGCTATGGAAGATATTAAATGAAAAAATGTATTGCATTATTACAAATTGCGTGTTACAATAATTATAAAGGAACCTGCGGTAAACGCAGTTCTAAAATTAATGTAACTGACTGTATCAGCCGAAATCTTGTGTCTTTCAGAAATATT
>CANQDW010000055.1 GCA_947593975.1 uncultured Lachnospiraceae bacterium | reverse complement strand
AGACATTCGTATAAAGAGCATAAGAGAAAGGCGGATTTCAGAAAAAAAACGTCGCAGAAAGTTGTTACGATATACAGGCATAAATGCGCAATATGCGGGCGTACCGATATAGACAGCCCGGACCTTGAATTCCGGTTCTGTTCCAAGTGCGACGGTAATTATGAGTATTGCGCGGATCATATATTTACGCATGAGCATGTGCATAAATAAGGAGGAGTTATACAGATATGAGTATAAGTAAGACAAGCAGCATGACCTTGAAGGAAAAACAGGAAAGACGTTTATCGCTTATATTGTTTTTCGCGGGCGCATTTATTGTGCATATTATATTTGCGGCGGCGTATATAGGCTTTGAAAGCGATATGGCGTGTTTTATGTACTGGGCGTCGGACGTATTCCAGAACGGGGTTACCAATTTTTACAGACCCGATGTGTTTACGGATTATCCGCCGGGATATATATATATCCTGTATGTGATAGGCGGGATAATGAAGCTTCTTGGGATCACTTCTCTTACTTCAGGCGCGGCGGTTATACTGAAGCTGCCGGCGATCATTTGCGATCTTGTGATTTCGTATATTATATATAAAGTCGGGAGCAGATATACCAAACATCCGTATGCGCTTTTGTTTGCGGCAGCATATGCGTTTAATCCGGCAGTGATACTTAACTCGTGCACCTGGGGTCAGGTGGATTCGGTATTTACGCTCTTTGTAGTACTTATGTGCTATTTCGTTACCGAAAAGAAACTTCCCGCGGCATATTTTGTATTTGCAGTCGGCATACTTATCAAACCGCAGTCGCTTATATTTACGCCCGTGCTTATATATGGGATAATCGATCAGGTATTTCTTACGGATTTTTCGGTAAAAAGGATGTTTAAACAGCTCGGCATCGGGCTTTTGGCAATAGCGGCGCTTGTGCTTGCGGCAGTTCCGTTCGGGCTTCCGGACGTATTAAAACAATATGTTGAGACTTTGGGACAATATGAATATGCTTCGGTAAATGCATATAACTTATGGGCTCTTTTAGGCAAAAACTGGGCTTCCCAGGATGAGATCTTTATGTTTATGCCATACAGGACGTGGGGTACCATATTTATAGTCCTTACGGTTGTGGTATCGGCTTATTACTGTATAAAGAATAAAGAAAACGAGAGCAAATATTATCTGTCAGGCGCGTTTATAGTAACAACGGTATTTATGCTTGCGGTGCGTATGCACGAGCGTTATATCTATCCGGCGCTTGCGCTTCTTATAATTACCGCTGCGGTAAAGAGGAATTACAGATATGTGCTTGCGTTCATATTTTTGTCGGCGGTTCATTTTATTAATGCATACCACGTGCTTTTCTACTATGATCCGGACACGTATGATTACGGCAACCCGGTCATATATCTGACATCTTTCCTTTTTGTATGCGCTTTTGTATATTTCATATATGTATACTGCGGACAGATTAAATATAAGCGCGCGTATACGCAGGCTGAGATCTTGGAAATGGAAAAAAACAGCCGGGCGTCAAAGAATAACAAGGGCAGGAATGCGAATGTCCCTAAGAATACGAAAGCTTCGGGAAAGAATGCGCAGACGCCGCAGAAAAAAAGGTTCTTTTCCATACAGGCTTCGGATGTTATGCCGAAATGGACCAAATGGGATTTTATAATAATGCTTTCAATAACCGTTATATATGCATGCATTGCGTTTTATCATCTTGGGGACATGAAGGCGCCGCAGTCGTTTTGGAAAAGCGAAGCCGTAGGTGACGAGATAGTGCTGGACCTTGGCGAACACACGCATGTAGACCATATGTTTGCATATCTCGGTTATTATGAAAACAGGGAATTTGAAGTACAGATATCAGATGACAAAAATACATGGAACCAGGCAAATATAAGTTTTACAGAGGAAGACGGTACGGTAAAGCCGGGAGTTGCAAATGTATGCAGCGTATTCTGCTGGAATAAGCTTGATCTGTCATTTGACGCAAGATACGTTAAGTTTATAACTCAGAAGGATAAATCAGTCCTTATGGAACTTATGATATACGGACCGGAAGATAAGGTGATACTTCCCGCCAATGCTTCCGATTATCCTGAGCTTTTTGATGAACAGGATATATTTGACGGAACTTCGACATATATGAACAGTACGTATTTCGACGAGATATATCATGCGCGTACCGCATATGAGATGGTGCACGGGCTTACTACTTATGAGACTACCCATCCGCCGCTTGGCAAAGCAATAATGGCTGTCGGAGTGCTGATATTCGGCATGTGTCCGTTCGGCTGGAGGTTCATGGGTACATTGTTCGGCGTGCTTATGATACCGGTCATGTATCTTATCGGAAGGAAACTTACAAAGAAGACATGGCTTGCTGCGATAACAACGCTTTTATTTACTTTTGATTTCATGCATTTTGCGCAGACGAGGATCGCTACGATTGACGTATTTGTCACTATGTTCGTTATGCTCATGTATTATTTTATGCTGTGTTATTATAAGATGAGCTTTAATGATACGCCGCTTAAGAAAACATTTATACCGCTTCTGTTGTCGGGAATATGCATGGGGCTTGGCTGCGCGAGCAAATGGACAGGCGTATATGCAGGCGCAGGGCTTGCGGTGATATTTGCCGCGGTGATGATAAGGAGATACGGCGAATACAAGACCGCCGCAGCAGACCCGAAAGGAAGCACGGACGGCATAGAACACAGCGACGTTATAAATAATTACGGATTGTATACTTTAAAGACGCTTGCTTTCTGCCTGATCGCATTTATCGTTATTCCGGCAGTGATATACCTTTTGTCATATATACCGTTCGTTGATGCCAATAATCCGGGCCTTGTAAGCAAGATGTTTGCAAATCAGGGATATATGTATTCGTATCATTCAAATCTTGAATCAACTCACGCATACCAGTCGGCGTGGTATCAGTGGCCGGTTATACAAAGACCGATACTGTATTATCTGGAAGATGTGACGGATACGCTCAAATCGGGAATAAGTTCAATGGGCAATCCGCTTGTATGGTGGGTTGGCATACTTGCATTTATGTACATGATCTATCTGATATGCAAAGATAAGGACAGGACCGCGGGATTTTTGTGTGTCGGATATATGGCGCAGTATCTGCCGTGGATGCTTGTAAGCAGATGTACGTTTATATACCATTACTTCCCAAGCGTGCCGTTTGTAGTTATGATGATAGGCTACGGGATATATAAGTTTGCAAAGGACAAAAAAGCGTTTAAAGCGGGGGCGTTTGTATATGCCGGTCTTGTGGTAGCTTTGTTCTTTGCCTTCTATCCGGTATTGTCGGGATATCCTGTGACCGTAGCGTATGCAGATATGCTGAAATGGTTTGACAGCTGGGTGCTTCTTTTCTAAATATATTAAAGGGAGATAAAGCATTATATGAATAATGACAGTGATAAATTATCAGAATATTACGGCGGGATGTCATGTAATTACAAATATCTTTCCATGTTTGAGATCGCGCTTGAATATTATATGTTATATGAGATATGGGAAGACGGGTTTAACAGATATGTTGATATTGGATCAGAAGAATTCGGGCTCATAAATGAATCCATTAAAAAACTCATATCAGGAGAAAAAATAGCGTTAATGATACCTGAATATGAAAAAATGCGTAAGCAGATCACAGAAAAGATGCAGGTGACAACCGCATATGTGGACAGGCTTATTGCGTATGAGCATGTTATGAACAGGGCTGAAGCCCGGTTTACTATGAGCGAAGAAGAAAGAGATAAATGGCTTTCGGATTTTGATAAAGATAACTATGTAAAAGAACTTATGTATTTTATATTTAAGGACAGGGATAACGCAGAGATCACAGACTGCCTGCATACTGTTCTTGAACAGCTGCCGATGCGCATGGCAAGAAAAAAATATATCGATATGATAAAAAGCAGTATAGAACTGTACAAAGATTCGGATACGGAGTCGCTTGACGGGTTCATATATATGCTGCGCACTACCATGATGATATATGAGCCGGACGGGATGGACAAGTATTTTACCGAGTTTAGGGAGCTTACGAAAGAACTTTCGGAAGTTGATTTTACAGATATAAAAAAGGATTATTTTACAATACTTCAGGATAAGATAGGAAAAGCGTCAAGAGACCTTAACGATATTTCCGATATATATATGATATACCAGAAGATAATCAATATGTTATATGTATATGCGCTTAATGAAGAGTCGGAAGGAAAAGAAGACGAAAGCGTATATGCGGTATGTCTTAAGGTATTTCGCGAAATATATAATGTGCTTACAGGCGTTTCGGACGATGCATACGAGGCGGAAAACGTTCTTGCGCAGATCGAAGGCATGCCTGAGAAGTATTATGAAAAAAGGATTTCGTATGAATCGGTATTTGATAAAATGACGGACGGGGATAAAGAGGATGATACGGATGTAAAACGGCTTGATGTCTCCAAAATATTATTCTCGCCGAGCATATTTGCCGAAACGAAAAAAAGCAGTCCCATTCCTGTTACGCAGGAATATTTGGATAAGGTGACAGAAGACATCACTGCTGATATAATGGATATGATAAAGACGAGCAGCCGTCCGATCGCGCGCGCGGTCATGTCGCTTTCGTTTGCAAGGCTTCCGTTATTCTTCGGCAATACTTCTGAAATAATGGATTATATTGATAATTCGATAAAAAGCTGCGCGGATGTGCCGGAACTTATTGCTTCCGTTAAGCTTTTGGATGATATTAAGGAGAATTACCTATGATAGAATGGTATAAGGACCTGTATATGGACAGCGAGGCGGCAAAGTCTCCGGAAATGTACAGGCAGATAGCAGAAAGCGGCAAAATACATATTACCCCTGTATACTGCATAGCGATCGCCTCAAATGAGGCTAACCTGCTTGACATTATATCATCAAACGAATTATATTTTAAATATTATAAAAGAAATACTCTGTATGTCATAGGAATAGCAGCATCATACAAAACGGCCCTTGAACTTGCGTCTGATATACTGCTTGAGGTATATCGCAAAACAAATACGTTTGATATAAGAAGTTTTGTCGGGACCGGGGCCAGACCGGGGTGTGATAGTTAATTGCATATATTATTGATCATTCTTAAAATAATAGGTATTGCCCTGCTTGCAGTACTTATATTGGCCGTATGCCTTGTGGTTATGGCGCTTTTTGTCCCGCTGCGTTACCGTATACAGGCATGTTTCGGAGAAGAAAACAGTAAAAGGGACGAAGAAAAAAGCGCCTGCGTCGTATCGGTAAAAGCAAAATGGCTTTTGGGGATCGTATCGGCGGAATATATATATCCTTCGGATGACGGCGGGATAATAAGGCTGTTTTTTATACCGTTAAGGAAACGAAGGAAAAAGACGAAGGGATCAAAAAAATCCGAAAAAAGTAAGAAACCTGCAAAAAAAGAAGCGCAGGTAAAAAAGCCCGAAAAAAAGGACGGACAAAAAAAAGCCCCCGGACCCAAAGCGGAGCGTATACCGCAGGCAGAGCCCGGATATGAGGAAGAACCTGTAAAGCCTGCAAAAAAAAGAAAACGAATACCTGATATAAAGGAAAAGATAAGATCCTTTAAAGATAGATCCAGAAAGACAAAGGCGTATTACGGTGTGCTTTCTAAGCCTGAAAACAAAGGCGCTTACCGCTTTGTCAAAAAAACGCTGTTTTCGCTTATAAAACATTCGGCGCCGAAGAAAGTTTACGCGGATATGATCATAGGGCTTGAGGATCCGTGCAATACGGGATTTTTGTTTGGAGCGCTTGGGCTCGTTATATCCTTTGTAAAAGGTAAATATAATCTTGTGCCCGATTTTTATAACAAAAGGCTTGACGGCAGGATATATGTAAAAGGGAAGATAAGGTCGGTTGTAGTGATATATCATTTAGTAAAAGTAATTACTAACAGCGATATAAAGAAGGTAACAGGTCAATTTAAAACAATCCGTTGACAGACGGGAGAATGGAGGAATAGATTTATGGCAGACAATCAGTTTCAGACAACAGTAGAATCATTATTCAAGGGAATGGATAGTTTTATCACTACAAAAACTGTAGTGGGAGATTCCATAAGCATGGAGGACGGAACTATCATACTTCCGCTGGTAGACGTATCATTTGGAGTTGCAGCCGGAGCTTTTGCAAACGAGGAGAGCAAAAAGAATAATGGCGGAGGCGGTATGGGAGGCAAAATACAGCCAAGCGCCGTGCTCATTATCAAAGACGGATCCTCAAAACTTGTAAACGTTAAAAATCAGGATGGAATTACCAAGATACTTGATCTGGTTCCGGATGTAATAAATAAATTTTCAAAAAATAATGATAAATCTGAGCAGTCATAAAAAAAATACTTGCATTTAGTGATAGTGTTTGTTAAAATAGTACTGTTTGTGGCACATGATGTGTCAGATAGTGATGTAAGGAGGTGCTTTAGATGGCAAAATGTGCAATATGTAACAAGGGAGCTCACTTCGGAATCCGTGTAAGCCATTCCCACAGAAGGAACAATCATATGTGGAAATCTAATATTAAATCGGTAAGAGTAAAGGTTAATGGCGGAACAAAAAAGATGAATGTGTGTACTGCGTGCCTGCGTTCAGGCAGGGTAGAGAGAGCATAGTTCTCATATATTGTGATTGACAGAAAAAAGGGGCTGCCTTGGTAAGACAGTCCCTTTTAAACATGCTAGCAGGATGTAAAAAGGTTATATCCGAGTATCAGAAACAGGGCAATAAGGAATATTGCCAGGAAACCATTTGTTATAAACAGCATTATTATCATTCCGATCGCAATAAAAAAAAGCATGAATCCCAAAACTCTTTTCATGTATTTCACCATAAGCCGCCTGTTTATATAATATATGTACCTGCCCTGTGTTTGATTACATAGCAGAAATAATTGCTTTTTATGTATTAATAAGGTATACTGTGTATTAGCAAATATATACTTAAGGAGGGTTTGTCATGAAAGGCCGTATGAATACCGATATGGGTAAGATAATAGTGGATACCGATGTAATAGCAAAGTATGCGGGTTCCTCCGCTGTTGAATGTTTTGGTATTGTAGGCATGGCGTCGGTAAGCGTAAGGGATGGATTTTCCAAACTTCTTCGTATGGAAAGCCTTGCGCATGGTGTTGAAGTTACTATAGAAAATAATAAACTTAAGATCAAGATGCACATTATCGCGGCGTATGGCGTAAGCATACAGGCGGTATGTGAGAATCTTATAAGCAATGTAAAATATAAGGTTGAAGAATTTACAGGGATGGAAGTAGCTGATATTGTTGTAAGTGTTGAAGGCATAAGGGTTAATGAGTAAAAGTATATTTGTATGGAGGGTCTTTTGATGGATACAATAGATGCCGGACTTCTTAAAGAGCTGTTTATTGCAGGTTCAGAAGCACTTGAGGCTAAAAAAGAATATATTAATGAGCTTAATGTGTTCCCTGTTCCGGACGGGGATACGGGAACCAATATGACAATGACTGCCCAATCTGCCGTAAAGGAAGTAAATGCTTTAAAGGACGATACGATGGAAAGTCTGTGTAAGGCTGTTTCCTCCGGTTCGTTAAGAGGGGCCAGAGGTAATTCGGGAGTTATATTATCCCAGCTTTTGAGAGGGTTTACGAAAACAGTAAGAGAATATGACGAGATTGACAAAGACATTATTGCGGAAGCGTTTGAAAAGGCGACGGATACGGCTTACAAGGCTGTGATGAAGCCGAAAGAAGGTACTATTTTAACAGTAGCGAAGGCAGGTTCGGATATGGCTCTGTATCTGGCGGATTCAGATATTGATATAGTAACATATGCGGAAACTGTAATAGAACATATGAGGAATGTGCTGAACCAGACCCCTGATATGTTGCCTGTGCTTAAAGAAGCGAAAGTTGTGGACTCGGGAGGCGAGGGACTCCTTACTCTGCTTGAGGGCGCATTTGAACTTCTTAAAAAACGTATTCCAAGACCGGAAGGCGCAAAGAAGCCTGATATAAGCAATATGAAGAAGAAAAAAAATACCGCGCCAAAGAAACCGGAACCGGCAAAGAAAAGCGCAGCTGTAAATAAAAAACAGGAGAAAAAAGAGTATAGTCCTGCGAAATCAAAGGCAGATATAAGTACTGCAGATATAAAATTCGGATACTGTACGGAATTTATCATTGTGCCTGAATGTGAATTTGATGAAATAAAAGAGACAGAATTGAAACTGTTTTTGGAATCAATAGGCGATTCGATCGTAGTTGTTTCGGATGATGAGGTTGTTAAGGTTCACGTTCATACCAACATGCCGGGTATCGCGCTGCAGAAGGCGCTTACTTACGGTCCGCTTTCAAAGATCAAGATTGACAATATGCGCGAGGAACACAATGAAGTACTTGTAAAAGAGGGCTCTTATGAAGAATCTGAGGAAGCTTATGCTGCGGCAGTCGATGAGGCATCTGAAAAGGCCGCAGAAGAAGCTGCAGAGGAGCCTGTGGAAGAACCAGCAGGGGAGCCTGTGGAAGAAGCCGCAGAGGAACCTGCGGAAGAGCCTGAAGAGGAAACCATGGAAGAAGCCGTGGATGAAGAACCTGCAGAAGAAATCGCAGAAGAGATAGAGGAAGCAGAAGAAATAGAGGAAATCGAAGAGACAGAGAAAATCGATGCGGCAGAAGGGGCTGTAGAGGATCTTGCGGAAGAAGCAGCGGAAGAGCCTGAGGAAGAAACCGCAGAGGAGACTGAAGAAGAGGCTGAAAAAGAAACGCCGTCTAAGCCTGTGGGATTTATCACTGTGTCTGCCGGTGAAGGGCTGAGCGAAATATTTATGGGACTTGGCGCGGATGTTATCATAGAAGGCGGACAGACGATGAACCCAAGTACCGAAGATATGCTTAATGCGATAGAACAGATAGATGCGGAAACTATATTTATAATGCCTAACAACTCCAATATAATACTTGCGGCAGAACAGGCCAGGGAACTGTGCGAGGATAAGAGGATCATAGTTATACCTTCAAAGAATATCCCGCAGGGAATAATGGCGATGCTTAATTATATGCCCGCAAAGGATGTAGAGGATAATGAAAAGACAATGGTAAATGAGATGTATAACGTAAAGTCGGGTTCGGTTACTTATTCCATACGCGATACCGTTGTTCAGGGGCATGAGATCAAACAGGGCGACATAATGGGAATACAGGACGGAAAGATAATCAATACAGGGGTACAAGTCATGGCTACGACCGTTGAACTTGTGAATAACCTTATAGATGACGATACCGAACTTGTAACGTTATATTACGGCAGGGACACTACCGAGGACGAGGCTAATCTGATCGCCGGAAACATCTCAAAGAATTATCCGGATATAGATGTTGAAGTGCATTATGGCGGACAGCCGGTATATTATTATTATCTGTCAGTAGAATAAAATAAAGGACCGTGCTGTTATATGGAATTAAACGCTGATATAATAAACATAAAAGGAATAGGCGAAAAAACCGCTGCAAATTACCGACGGATTGGAATTAATACCGTCGGTGATTTAGTTATGCACATTCCGAGAGGCTACGAGGAATATAAAGAGATAGAGGCGGTAAAGGACGCGCCTCTTGACTGCAATATTATTGTGGAAGGCGTGCTGGCAAAAAGACCTGCGGTAAAGAGTATACGCGGCAGAAAAATAGTAAGCGCGCCTCTTAATGACAGGGGAACCGTACTGAATCTCGTATGGTTTAACATGCCGTTTTTGGCCAACAGCCTGAAAGTAGGCACATATTATATATTAAGAGGAAAGATTACCGTAAAAAACGGTGAAAAAAGGATGGTTCATCCCAAGATCCTTACAAAAGAAGAATATTATAACAGGCTGCATAAGCTTATTCCAATATATAACCTTACGGAGGGCCTTACGAATAATTCGCTGATGAAATCAGAGGCGTACGCAATAGAAAATCTAAAGCCGATAAAGGATTATATCCCCGATAATATCAGAAAAAAGTATAATATCATGCCGTTTATGCCGGCGGTAAAAAAGATACATTTCCCAAATAACAGGGAAGAAGTAAATGAAGCAAGGAAGAGATTTGTTTTTGATGAATTTTTTACCTTCCTTCTTATGCTGAGACACTATAAAAAAGGGTCGGCAAAGATCAAGAGCGAAAGAAAGTATACGCATTTTGAAGTGTGCGAAAAGCTTATTGATTCATTGCCGTATGAACTTACAAAAGCTCAGCAAACGGTATATAACGAAGTGATAGCGGACATTAAGTCAGGTTATGTGATGAACAGGCTTATACAAGGCGACGTAGGTTCGGGCAAAACTATAATTGCCGCGCTTGCGCTTCTTCTGAATGCGAAGAACGGTTATCAGGGAGCTCTTATGGTTCCGACGGAAGTGCTTGCAAAACAGCATTATGAGAGTTTTGTAAAACTCCTTGAAGGTTTTGACGTAAGAATAACTCTTCTTACGGGTTCCATGAGCGTTTACGCAAAACAAAAAGAGTATGAAAAGATAAGAGAAAATAAAACGGATATAATAATAGGAACACACGCGCTTATCCAGGAAAAGGTCGTATATGCAGACCTTGGCCTTGTAATTACCGATGAACAGCACAGATTCGGCGTAAATCAGAGAAAAAACATATCCGATAAAGGAAATTGCTGCCATACCATAGTTATGAGCGCAACTCCCATACCAAGGACGTTGGCGATAATATTGTATGGGGACATGGATATATCTGTGATAAACGAACTGCCTAAAGCAAGGCTTCCGATTAAAAACTGCGTAGTGGGCCAGTCATACAGAAACGCCGCATATTCATTTATATTAAAAGAAATAAATAAAGGGAACAAAGCGTACATAATATGTCCCATGATAGAAGAAAGCGAGGGCAGCGAGCTTTCCGATGTAAACAGCTATTATGTAAAATTGTCGGAAATAATGCCGGATAACATAAATATAGACATACTTCACGGAAAGATGAAGCCTTCGGAAAAAAATAAAGTGATGGAACGCTTCAAATGCGGGATGACAGATATACTTATATCCACAACAGTCATTGAAGTAGGAATCGACGTGCCGGAAGCTACCGTAATGATGATAGAGAACGCTGAAAGGTTCGGCCTTGCGCAGCTTCACCAGTTAAGAGGAAGGGTCGGAAGGTCTGACAGGCAGTCTTATTGCATATTCATGACGGCAGATGAGAGAAAAGAGGTCTTAGAAAGACTTGAGGTACTTAACAGGTCGAATGACGGGTTCTATATCGCGGGTCAGGATCTGAAACTCAGGGGACCGGGAGATATGTTTGGCGTAAGGCAGAGCGGGGAAGCTTATTTTGATATCGCCGATATATATAATGACGCCGATGTATTAAAAAACGCCGACGCCGCGGTAAGATCTCTTTCGGACGAAGAAGTAAGCCGTATTGTGCGCGTATGTCCGCGTAAAGGAAAGTATACCGAGATAGTTCCTGTATTTGCATTGTAAAAACAGACAAAAAACGAAAAATGAGCTGCTGCCTGTAGATGGATCTATCATGCAGCAACCCATTTTTTTCATGTTTGTCAGTGTTATTTACCGGCCATATGCTGTTCCTGGTTTTTAATCATCTGACGAACCATCTCTCCGCCAACTGAGCCATTCTGGTATGAAGTAAGGTCGCCATTATAACCATTTTTTAAAGGAACACCGATTTCTGATGCAATTTCCATCTTAAAACGATCCATAGCATCTCTTGCTTCCGGAACTTCTACACGATTTCTTCCTCTTGCCATTTTGATTGCCTCCTTTTAGCGAATTACAACCTTTTGCGGCTGCAGTAATATTGTATGGAGAATCTGAAAAAATACACTGGAAACAATTGTGTTTTTTGTGTTTTTTTATTATAATAATATGATATGTTATATACTATAAGAAAAGGTGATAGTATGCATAAAGAATATCTTGATGTGAATGTATATGAAGCATTTCAAAACCGTATGGAATATATATTCCAGGAATTTGAAAATGTATATGTATCGTTTAGCGGCGGAAAGGACAGTTCGGTCCTGCTTCATCTTGTATTAGATTATATGAAAGCGCATAATATTACGAAAAAACTTGGCGTATTTCATCAGGATTTTGAGGCGCAGTATTCTTTTACGGAAAAATATGTTGAGGAAACGTTTGAAAAGAATATGGACATGATAGAGCCGTACTGGGTTTGCCTGCCCATGGCAACCAGGACCGCGCTTAGCAGCTTTGAAACTTACTGGTACCCGTGGGATGATAAAAAAAAGGATATATGGGTCCGTCCGATGCCTGACAAACCATATGTTATTAATCTGGAAAACAATCCGATATATCATTATAAATATAAGATGCATCAGGAAAATCTTGCCAAACAGTTCGGAAGATGGTATAAAGATTCGCACGGAGGCGAAAAAACCGTCTGTCTGCTGGGAATACGCGCAAGCGAATCATTGCAGAGGTATCATTCTATAGTAAATAAAAAATACGGTTACGGAGGCACTTGTTTTATATCTAAGATGTTCAAAGATGTATGGAGCGCCACTCCTATATATGACTGGAGCGTAAACGATGTGTGGGTGGCAAATTACAAGTTTAATTATCCGTATAATAAATTGTATGATATGTACTATAAAGCGGGGCTTGCGCCCGAACAGATGAGGGTTGCTTCTCCGTTTAACGATTATGCAAAAGACAGCCTGCATCTGTACCGCGTACTTGAGCCCGCTACATGGGTAAAACTTCTGGGGCGTGTAAAAGGCGCCAATTTTACCGCCATCTACGGAAGGACATCGGCAATGGGATACAGGAATATCAAACTGCCGGAAGGACATACCTGGAAATCATATACTCAATTTCTTCTTGAGACGCTTCCTAAAAAAATGAAAAACCAGTATATTAAAAAATTCAATACATCGATCAAGTTCTGGCATGAAACGGGAGGCGGACTGTCGGAGGAAACGATAGAAGAGCTTATAAGCAAGGGATATAAGATAAAGAGAAACGGCGTTTCCAATTATACGCTTGACAAGAAATCGAGGATAATATTTACACAGGCAATCCCGGATTCTACGGATGATATACTTACTACCAAAGATGTGCCGAGCTGGAAAAGGATGTGCATGTGCATATTGAAAAACGACCATTTGTGCAAGACGATGGGATTTGCAGAGACCAAGGCGCAAAAGGAATGGTCGAAAATAATAAAAAAGAAATATCAGGGATTGGAGGATATGTAAATGAAATTTAAAAGTCCTGTATATAATGTCATCTCAGTGCCGATTGAAAAAGTTGTGCCTAACACGTACAATCCTAATGCGGTAGCGCCGCCGGAACTGGAACTTTTGTACGACAGCATAAAAGAAGACGGGTATACGATGCCGATAGTGTGCTACCATTCAAAAGAAGACGACAAGTACGTTATCGTAGATGGTTTCCACCGTTACCGGGTCATGCTGGAGCATAAGGATATATATGACAGGGAAAAAGGGATGCTTCCGGTATCCGTAATAGATAAGCCCTTAAGCGACAGGATGGCGAGCACGATAAGGCATAACAGGGCAAGAGGTTCACATGATATAGATCTTATGAGCAATATCATAAAGGAGCTGCATGAACTTGGAAGGTCTGATTCCTGGATCTCAAAGCATCTCGGTATGGATAAAGACGAAATATTAAGGCTTAAACAGATCACCGGGCTTACAGCGATGTTTAAAGATATTGATTTTGGAAAAGCGTGGGTTTCCGAAAAAGAATATCTTGGAGAGTAATAAAAGTAAAACAATTTGTCAAAAACTTCTTGCATTACAAACCGGCATGTGTTACAATAAGTGCGTAAAGAATTTATGCATGGGATTCCCCTATTCCAAATACGAGGGGGAATGGTGTATTGGCAGAAGAAAAGAAAGATAAAATTAATACGAATGAAGAAGAAAATAACACAAATGAGGAAGAACAGAAAAAGACATTTCAGGAACTCACAATAAAAGATAACTTTATGTTCACTGCCGTGATGTCGGATAAGGAGAACTGCCGAAAGCTGCTAAGCATGGTGCTAGGCTTTCCGGTAACGGTCGTTTCCGTGGATTATGAGTACAGCATAATATATAATCCGGATTACAAGGGGATACGTCTTGATGTGCTTGCAGTTGATGATGGCGGTTCGCAGTATAATGTTGAGGTCCAGACAGTAAACAGAAAAATCGAAAAGAGGAGCCGGTACTATCACAGCCAGC
>CANQDW010000054.1 GCA_947593975.1 uncultured Lachnospiraceae bacterium | reverse complement strand
TCCGTCATCTTCATTAAGCCTTGCCGGGTTTGTATTTTCCGAGCCGTATTTATCATAATATGTATATGCGTTATCATATACCGAAGCCTTAATATTTTTTGCCGGGCACAGGACAATAAAACACAGCAAAGCCAATATTAATTTTTTACTCATCCGTACTCCTCTCCAGCCTGCATACCCTGACGGTTCCCACAGCCAGCATTTCGTTCAAATACTGTTCCGCTTCTTTTTCAATAAGCACGTTGAGTATCATCGCGCATCCTTCGCCCTCTATTGCCGTACCGTCAGAATTGAAAGCTTCCGTTACATAAACATTGCTTATAACATTGCTGCATTTTCCGGTATTACTGTCCACCACAGATATGTCAATATGATCGCCTGCTCTTATGATCCCTCCCGAAAACTGCGATATATCCGCTGCGCGTATGCCCGCGACTACGGGATTTGCCATGACTGCCATATTATTCTCCATGTCGCTTATCTTTTCCCCGCACAGTATTTCATTTTCAGCCATATCAAAGCTTAATGTCTTTCCGAGGATCACGTCCTTATCGCTTATCGCGTCTTCTTTTACCATATCTGCCGATACATTTTTTATTTCAAACAGGCTGTCGAAATTATCTCCGGTTATGACTGTTCCCCTGCTTACCGGGACTGATGACATTATAACCGGGACTTGATCGCCTTTATCACCAAAAAATGCTATTGCCGCAGCCGCAAAAACCACGAGCGCCAAAGCTGCGGCCACATACTTAAATATACTCTTTTTTCTTTTCATATAATTTACCGCCTCCCGCTGTATAATAATTTTAACGTTCTTTTCGGTTAATTGTTCACAACATCAACCGAGGTTCTGACATGCACATATTTTTTTATCCCCAAAAAACTTTTTACATTCATCCCGATATCGGCATATATTGTTGAAGATACGATCACAGTGCCGTCCGGCGTAGTCTCCCTTCCCGTATATGCCATGTTTTCATAGTCCGCGCTTCCGTCCTGCAATATGCTGCGGCTTATCAGACGTCCCCCGCTTATGTTATAAATGATAAATTTGTGTATGGTAACCTTATCATATATCCCTTCGCCTCGCAGATTAAAATCATCATCCAGGCTCATATTGTTTTTAAGGCACTTTTTAAAAACGTTCCATGAATTATCATAGCCGTTTATATTAATGACCCGTCCGTCGGGATAAGCGTTAATGTCTATAAGCGCGGCGGACAGGCACGCGCTGTCAAGTCCGTCCCTTGCGTCGGCTTCATACTGCCTCAGCTCTTTTACGGAAAAACTAAACGCAAGCAAAAGACCCGCCAGACATATAAGCACAAAAGCGCTCAGATATTCTATACTTCCCTCTTTATGTTCCATAGCGCCTCCTAATTTTTTGCCGTAGTTTTTTTGACTATGTGCAGTCTCTTATACACCCGGTCCGTATCTATGTTAAATAAATCGGTAAGCGCCATCTCATTCATCGGTATCCGGGCGTCTATGCTAAGAGTTATCTCTTTTCCGTATTCGCTTTTGCTGAGCGTGGTACCCGCCAGGTTAATATTTACCGCTCCTGTTTTTTCAATTTCCGATATCATTTCTTTTGCGGCCTCGTCGGTAAGATAGCCTTCCGTTTCCATACGCAGAAGATACTCTCTTGATATCTGGAATACCATTTCCCTTCTGTCCATAATATCCATGTATGTTATGTACATTAATGACAATACCGACACTGCCGCGATTCCGATAAGCACCGGCAGCATTTTTAAAATGCTGCCGTTCTTTTTATTCATACTGCGCATGGCAAATCACAGCCTTGAAAACAAAGAGCTTATCTTTTCGGTAAAAGAACCTCCGACGGTCTTTATTACCGTCTCAAGCTGCTCCCTGAATACAAGCGCGAGCACGATCGCGATCGCTCCAATGGCAAATTCCATTATTATTTCTTTGCCTCCGCACTTTTGCCTGCTTTTATACAATACCGTATTTACCTTTCCCATAATTTTTGTTCCGATGTTTTTTATCATAATAATCTTCCTTTCTTTTAATTTACTTTTACTGACTAAGCATAGTCATGATCTCAGTTCCCATTGAATAAATACCTATCGCCAGCACGCCGATAAAGATCAGCAGTTCAAGGATTTCTATCTTTCTTTCAAGTTTTCCTTTTTCCTTCATCGCGTGGGTGTGCCTTACCTGTCTTATCTGTTCGCTCATATCGGATAAGATCTGCACAGTCCTGCCGCTTGTCTGCGCCTGGTTAAGTATTATGCATAATATGTCTATGTGCACATTTATAAATTTGGAATTAAACTCGTCCACAGCCTCCTTTATAGTACTTTTTGTACTTGTCCTGTTTCACAGTTCAAGAAGCGCCGCTTTAAGCCTCCTGTTGGTACACAGCATATAACAGTCCATAAGCGAATCCTGTATGAACACTCCGGCCCTTGCCTGAATCCTTATAATATCGTACATGCTTTCTATATCGGACATCATTGCGTCATTATCGGCCCTGTTTGACATAACAGCCAGCATAACCGGTACAAATAAACCTGCCGCAAACAAAACCGGCGCCGCAAAAACATGTATCTTAAATCCCGCCGCGGCGCATAAGACCGCCGATATTATCATGATCATCATGAACCTGACCGCGTTCATACCCGGAAACATAAAATATACGCCGTGTTTTTTCAGAAATTCATCTGTCTTTTCTAATATTGCAATCAGCTCCTTTTATCAAACATGATCATAACTACCATGCATATCACAACTACAATAAAACAGTAGAGCAAAATAATATTTCCTGCCAAAGTACCGGTAAGCACTCCGAAAATATTTTCCGTTATCCCGGAAAACAGAAATACTGTACACATGGCTCCGATAAGGAGTATGATTATCTCCGCACGGCCGTTTGCTATGATCGCCGCCCTTTCAGATTTTACGGAAAGATAATCAAGCATACTCGTACGGCAGTCGCAGGCAACCTCATCATAATTCGCCTCATATTTTGAGCATACATTCAGGTTTCTGAAAAGCTCCCTGCACTTTGCATGTTCTACCCTTACGATCATATTCTCAAATGCAGGCTCAGTATCGCCCATACTTTCTGCTTCGCTGCAGAACTCTTCCATAATGCTTCTAAGCGGCTCGTTTATATAGTGGATAGTTTTTTTAAAAATCTGAACAATATCATTCTCTGTTTTACTGAAATTCTCTACAAGATTAAGAAAAGTCATAATTTCCTTTTCAAGACGGCTGTAATATATCCCCGACAAGATATATAAAACAACCGAAGAAATTGAGATAACAATAAATGTTACGGATATTGCAAGAAATATATTGCCTGTAAATATATGCGTTATAACCGCGCAGGCAGCCATAAGCGCCGCAATAAAAGCAATGTAAGCTTCCGCTCCTATATTCATTTTGTTTCTTAGCCCGCTGTAATCAAGCATACGGTCCAGCTTATACAGCAGCGATTTTCTTTCCCTGTTCCCTACAGCTATCTGAAGGTCCCTTTCTTTATCGATTCTTTTTCTGTACCTTTCGTCAAGCCAGGCAACGATAAAATTATCCCTGACGTCAAAATATTCTTTCATACATTATTTCACCACCTGTATACCCTCTTGTTTCCGATATCTCCATAATCCTAAAATTCTGGAGATAAACTATTGTCTTTATGCCCGTAAGCATACGTCTTATATCATTTATGGAATAATCGCTTTCATATTTAACATAATCAGCAAGTTTATCTATCGCTTCGGTACTGTTCATCCCGTGTACCGAGGCCCAGCACCTGTGTCCGGTATATACCGCGTTCAGAAGATATAATGCTTCACCTCCCTTAATCTCTCCTATGATAAAATAATCCAGATCGGTAAGGAGTCCGTTCCTTCCCAAATCCCTAAGATCATATTTTATTTTTCCTTCCCCGTTATTCTCTACGATATGCTGAAACATGAGGTCCGGATGCGTATTGCTGAACAGCTCTTCATTTTCCTGGATAATAAGTCCGCTGTATTCATGCGGTATATATTCAAGCAGCACATTCATAAGGGTAGTTTTTCCGCTCGCTCCCTTACCGGTAAATAATATGCCCCCTGAACTGCCTGCCGCATTAATGAGGTAATCTGCCATCTCTTTATCAAGCATCCCGAACTCTATCAGATTCTCCATGGAATATTTCTTCTTTGGAAGTTTTCTGATATGCATATAAGGAACATCTGTAGAATTCACAAAATCGGTAGCAATATTAAACCTTAAAATGAAATTATCATTACTGTGTTTATCGGTAAAAGACTGGATCGCATTGATATCCGCGAGATTAGTCTTATTCTTGACGGCTACCATAGATACAAATCTCTTATAATCCGCCTTACTCGGAAAACTTATATCCGTACTCATTCTTTTACCTTTACGCTTGATCCTCACATTATTTTCACTAAGCACTTTGATATCTGATATATCAGGGTCATTGATAGCTTCTTCAAGCACATAATATCCCCATATAAACTTAGTAAAATGATTTAATATCTTTTCCCTTGTGTCTTTTGGTACTTCCCTTTTTTTAAGGTAATTATCGGCTACCTTGATAAGTGATTCCCTTGTCTTTACACCACGCTGTACCATTAAAAGCGTCTGACGCTCAACGTGGATCAGATAATTGAGAAGCTCATCGAGCATCTGCTCAGGCTCCATCTGTTCATTCATATAATATACCCCCAATAAATCTTTCAGATATCTTAGTAATGAAATAACTGAAATATCGATAAAACCGAATTGCCGCTGCAACAGATAATACGATAGACAAATTTTAAAAACATTCCGCCTAAAGACTATTATTCCAAAATGATAACATTAATTGTGTGCACTTCATTAATGTAATACCATTGTAAAACAAAAAAAATGTCTTGTCAACACTTTTTTTTCTTTGACAATAACTTTTTTATATGGTAAGGTAAACATATGTTTGGAGGTAGCTATGGATATATTGGATAATCTTAACAAAGAACAGCTCAAAGCCGTAAAGCATAATAAAGGTCCGCTCCTTATACTTGCCGGCGCAGGTTCCGGAAAAACAAGGGTTCTCACCCACAGGATCGCATATCTTATCACGGAATACAATGTGAACCCCTGGAACATCATAGCGCTTACTTTTACCAACAAAGCCGCAAACGAGATGCGCGAACGCATAGACAATATCGCCGCAGGCTGCGGGGCTGAAAATATATGGGTAAGCACGTTCCATTCCACCTGCGTGCGCATATTAAGGCGCTTCGGCGATTCCATAGGTTATGACCGGAGCTTTTCCATATATGACACAGACGACTCAAGGACCCTTATGAAAAGCATAATCAAAAGCATGGATCTTGACCCCAAGTCCTTCAATGAAAAAAAAGTCCTCTCGGTTATATCGGCATGTAAAAACGAACTTATAACGCCCGATATGTATGCGGCAGAGGCAGAAGGCAATTACAGGGACGAAAAATACGCGCTTTTGTATAAGGAATACCAAAAACGGCTTTTATCTGGCAACGCCCTTGATTTTGACGATCTGATAATGAAGACCGCCGAGCTTTTTAAAACCGACGAGAATGCGCTTACATATTACAGGAACCGTTTCAGATATATACTTGTAGACGAGTATCAGGACACCAATTCCGCGCAATTTGAGCTTTTAAGTCTCCTTACACCTACAAATACCCCGGACGGGGATATCGAAAATAATATATGCGTAGTCGGCGATGACGACCAGTCTATATACAAATTCCGCGGCGCCAATATATTTAACATACTTAATTTTGAAAAGACATTTCCCGATACGACCGTAATAAAACTTGAACAGAACTACCGTTCAACCAAAAATATACTTGCGGCCGCAAACGAAGTTATATCGAACAACACAATGCGGAAATCAAAAAAGCTCTGGTGCATGAACGAAGACGGCGCTCCTATACAATATATAAGATATATGACCGACTTTGAAGAAGCCGCCGGTATTACACGCGCCATAAAAGACGGCGTGGACGCAGGCGAAAATTACAGGGACTATGCCATTTTATACAGGACTAACGCGCAGTCGCGTATATTTGAAGAAAATCTCGTGAACTTAAACATCCCCTATAAGATCGTCGGCGGAATTAATTTCTATTCCAGGAAAGAGATCAAGGATATACTTGCATATCTGAAAACCATTGACAACGGACTTGACGACATAGCGGCAAGGCGTATAATAAACGTTCCGAAAAGAGGAATAGGCCTTACGACCATAGACCGGATCATGCGCTATGCCGACGACCATTCGATAAGCTTCTATGAAGCGTTAAAGGACGCCGAATACATAGACGGCATAGGAAGAAGCGCGGGCAAAATACAGCAGTTCGTATCTCTCATTGAAAATTACCGAAGCCGGATATATGAGGGAAACTACAGCGTAGAGGAACTGGTCCGCGACATTATCGCAGATACGGGTTATATGGATATACTCATGGCCGAAGAAACATCAGAAGCCGACGCGCGTATTGAAAATATCGAAGAATTCATTAATAAAACGGTTACTTTTGAAACAGACGCTTTTTCATATGATGATGATAATGCCGATCCGGCATCTTTCCTCAGCCTGTTCCTTGAAAACGTAGCGCTGGTCGCAGATGCAGATACCATTTCCGACGACAGCAATGTGGTGCTCCTTATGACGCTCCACGGCGCAAAAGGACTTGAATTCCCCCATGTATTCATTTCAGGGATGGAGGATAATGTCTTTCCGTCAGAAATGGCAATATACTCTTTGGATGATTCGGAACTTGAAGAAGAAAGAAGGCTCTGTTACGTAGGCATCACGCGGGCAATGAAGACGCTTACGCTAAGCTGCGCATCAAGGCGTATGCGAAACGGGGAAACCCAATTTAACAATCCGTCAAGGTTTCTTTCCGAGATCCCCCGCTACCTTATGAGCCAGCAGACTTCGGACACTTTTTCGCAGTCGGCGGCGCCTGCGCACAGAAAATACTATGATGAAGATATGGCAGGGTTCCGCCATAAACCGAAAGGATCCAATCTGTTTTCAAACAATCCTTATATAAGCCGGGGCATGAAAAAAAGCACCGAAACTTATTCGGTAAACGACAGGGTGCTCCATATCAAATTCGGCGAAGGAACGATAACCAATGTTGAAGCCAATAACGGCGACTACGACCTTACAATTGATTTTGACGGCGCCGGTATCCGGAGAATGAAAGCATCTTTTGCAAAATTATCTAAAATATTATAGTATATTTTGAATAAAAGTGATATAATACTAAAAACGCATACACGAAAGGAGATTTAAAATGGATAATAAATTTGATGAGATCGTGAACGCGATCAAGGTAAACGAGCTTTTTCACAAAAAAGAGGTAGCCGAGGATAAGAAAAACACGATCCTTGGAATACTCGCAATAGTCGGGATCGTAACTTTAGTTGCCGGCATTGCCGTTGCGGTATATAAGTTTTACTCACGCAAAAATTATGATGAATATGACGACGACTTTGATTTTGACGACGATCTTTTAGAGGATGAAAGCATCTGATAAATTTTATGCGGCAATTAGGGGTATGGCAGTTTCGCCATACCCCTTTATCCATTTACGGATGCTTTTACAAACTCGGAATTATTTATGATACGGCTCCCCATGTATTATCCTGAAACTTCTGTATATCTGTTCTAAAAGTATCACTCTCATAAGCTGGTGCGGAAACGTCATCTTTGAAAAACTTAACGAATAATCAGATCTTTTCAGCACATTTTCCCCTATTCCTATCGAGCCGCCTATTACAAATACAATATGACTGATGCCTCGTATCCCTGCTTCATTTATTTTATCTGCGAACTGCTCTGACGAAAGCTGCGTCCCGTTTATCTCAAGCGTAATAACATACGCGTCCTCTTTTATGTATCTGAGAATACGTTCGCCCTCGCGGTCAAGTATGATCTTCTCCTCCGCCATGCTCATTTTTTCGGAAGTTTTCTCGTCTGCTGCCTCAAAAATCTCCAGATTACAGTACTTTCCCAGTCTTTTTTTATATTCAAGCACTGCATCCCTTAAATACTTTTCTTTTAACCTGCCAACTGTAACTATTGTGACTTTCATAGTATCATTATTCCCTCTTTATACTTTTGTAATAAAAAGATATCATAAAAATATCTTATATTAACAATATATTTTTGGTTCGTTCATATTATGTTCACAACCGTGCTGTATACTGGACGTAGATAGTGAGTAAAATCACTTTCTACTCCCACCCTATTATATGCTATAGTAATTGTATTACTAAACAAATAAGACCTTTCGGGGTCTTATTTGTTTTTAGCATATTTTTTCCTATGTATCTATAGACAAGCTTATCCTTAACGCTTTATCGATCCTTCGCAGCACTTCCGAATCGAGATGACATACCCTCTCCCTAAGCCTTGACTTATCTATTGTACGCACCTGTTCAAGAAGTATAACGGAATCTTTTACGATCCCATATCTTTCTGCGTCAAGCTCGACATGCGTCGGAAGTTTCGCCTTATTCATCTTTGAAGTTATTGCTGCGCATATGATCGTAGGACTATGCTTATTTCCCATATCATTCTGGATTATAAGCACAGGCCTTACACCGCCCTGTTCAGACCCTACGACAGGCCTCAGATCTGCATAATATATATCTCCTCTGCGAATCAACATTGTAATATCACTCCATTTCCGGAAATAACTACTTAAAGTATTTCCGAAACGTAAAATGTTATACATAGTATTTTATTCACAAAGGCATTTATTAGTTCTTTTATTCCCTGATATATTTTCGCGGAACCCTTTTCCCTACTCCGCATACAAATTCATAATTAAAGGAATTAGCCGGCGCAGACAGCTCTTCGGCACTTATCTCTTCATTTCCGCTCTTTCCCAAAAGAATTACCTTATCGCCCTTTTTTACATCGGGCATATCCGTAACGTCGATCATGAACTGATCCATACATATGCGCCCGGCGATCGGTACCGGCCGTCCGTTTACAAGCACCCTGCCGATATTGGAAAGCGCGCGCGGATAACCGTCCGCATACCCTACGGGAACAGTTGCAATGATACTGTCCCTTTTTGTTTCATATGTCCCGCCGTAACTTATAAGGCTTCCGGCAGGCACCTTCTTTACATAGCTTATCTGCGACACTATCTCCATAGCGGGTTCAAGTTCTATCATATCCCTGCCTACATCTTCCGAAGGATACAGGCCGTATATCGCTATCCCGAGCCTTACCATATCAAGCGCAGCTTCGGGATACTGTATGGTCGCCGCGCTGTTGCATACATGCTTTATTTTAAATGTAATGCCTTTTTCGCTTAATCTGTCTATCATATACATATATTTTTCAAATTGCTTTTTAGTATATGTAATATCTTTTTCGTCCGCTTTTGAAAAATGCGTAAAACAGCCTTCCAGTTCTATATTAGGAAGTTTTGATATCTTTTCTATCTCTTTTATCCCGTTATCGTCACATGAAAATCCCAGACGTCCCATCCCGGTATCAAGCTTAATATGTATCTTAGCCTTCATATTAAGCCTTACCGCCGCATCCGACATGTATTCTGCCGTTTCACGATCAGTTACCGCCTGCGATATTCCATATTCGACTGCTACCCCAAGATACTCTTTCGGCGTATATGATAAAACAAGTATCATCTTATCTATGCCCTTCTCTCTCAGCGTAACCGCCTCATCAATAATAGCAACTCCGTACGCATCTGCAAGCCCGTCTGCATATTTTACGATCTCTTCCGCGCCATGTCCGTATCCGTCTGCTTTTACGACAAGCATTACTTTTGTTTTAGGCGGTACGCACTTTTTCAGATTGATAATATTATCACGGATATTTTTAAGGTTGATCACTGCCTTAACCCTGTCGTACTCTATCATGCCATAACCTCCCCGAGAGAATCAATGATATCTGTTGCCGTAAGCGAATACTGGCCTACATGCTCTTCTGCCGAATCACCTGCAAGGCCATGCACATATACTCCAACAGCCGCTGCCGAAAATCTGTCCAGCCCCTGCGCCATAAATGCGGCTATTATGCCTGTAAGGACGTCGCCGCTTCCCGCAGTAGCCATCCCATCGTTTCCCGATGTATTGATATACGCCCGTTCTTTGTTTGCCACAACTGTCCTTGAATTTTTAAGGACAAGTATGATATCATCACTTGAATTTTCTTTTGCAAACCGTACCATATCCTCTTTCATAGCGTCTATCGGTTTTCCGCTGAGCCTTGACATTTCCTTAAGGTGCGGGGTGATCACGGCATTCTTTATAACTTTGCTGCAGTCTCCCCTGTCTGCAAGTATATTTATGGCGTCGGCATCTATTACCATAGGCACCTTTACATTTTTTACAACTATATCAAAAAGCTCCGCCGAAGTTTCGCTTTTGCCAAGCCCCGGACCTATTGCCACTATATCCGCCCAGTCAAGCGTCTTGATTATATCTTCTCTGCAAAGCCCTTCTTTAGAGTTGTAACAGGATATAACCGCCTCCGGCACATTTTCCTGCAATGCCACCCTGTTATCCTCATCCGTAAGCACTCGCACAAGCCCGCACCCGCTATGGTACGCAGCCTTTGCGCAAAGTTCCGCTGCGCCGCACATACCGTACGAACCGGCGATAACCAAAAGCTTTCCGTAGGTTCCCTTGTTGGCGTCGTCATATCTCTTTGGAAGCAGAACAAGATCTTCAGGTTCGTAATAAAAATTTTTCCTGCATATACGCTCAAGCGCCTTCGCCGGAAATCCGGCTTTTGCCACGTGCACTATTCCGGCATATTCATTTCCCGGTGAAAGAAGAAGCCCCGCCTTCATAACGCCAAACGTAACCGTTGCATATGCTTTTACCGCAATTCCCATTACATTTCCGGTAGAAGCATTTATCCCGGACGGCACATCTATTGAGAACACTTTCGCTTCCGATTCGTTCATCTGTTTTATCATGATCTGTTCGACGCCGGTAACGTTCCTGTTAAGTCCTATGCCGAACAAACCGTCTATGATTATATCAAAACATTCGGGTCTGAAAGCAAACACACAATCAACTCCGCTTTCGGCGGCGGTATTATACTGCTTAAGCGCAAGCTCAGACGCCTTTTCATAGTACGGCATATATAACGATACATTATACCCGTCTTCGTTCAGTATCCTTGCTGCAACCGAGGCATCCCCTCCGTTATTGCCGTTTCCCGACAGCACAAGGATCCTGTGATATATTGAAATATGTTTTTTAATAAATTCCGCCGCAGCATATGCCGCTCTTTCCATCAATATCTCCGGCGATATACTGTAATCTTCTGACGATATCATATCTATCAGCTTAGCTTCCATTGCGTCTGCAAAATATTTCATATAAATTGATCAGCTCTTTTCTTTTATTCTATATGAAAGCCTCATCAGGCTTTCTGCAAGATGTACATTTTCCACCAGCACGTCGTCCGGAAGGTTAAGATCTACCGGCGCAAAATTCCATATTGCGTTAACTCCCCACGACACAAGCTGCGCCGCTATCTCGGGAGCATTATTCTTAGGCAGCGTAAGCGCCGCTATCTCAACATCATTTTCCTTTACATAACGCTCCATGTCGTCCACATGAAATACTGTACAATCTCCCACTTTAATCCCTTTTAATGAGACGTCAATATCAAACAATGCCGTAAATACAAAGCCTCTTTTTCTAAAATCGGCATAATTGGCAAGCGCACGTCCGACATTACCGGCGCCCACTATAATTACATTATGCGTCTTGGTAAGTCCCAGTATCTTGCCAATCTCCGTATAAAGATATTCTACATTATAACCGTACCCCTGCTGTCCAAATCCCCCAAAATTATTAAAATCCTGACGTATCTGAGACGCTGTAACCTTCATACGTTCACTTAACTCTTTAGAAGAAATACGCTCTATATTATTTTCCATAAGCTCGCCAAGGTATCTGTAATATCTGGGAAGTCGTTTGATCACGGCTCTTGAAATAAATTTATCTGACATTGCAATCTCTCCTCATATTATCAGGTACTCACCAAATTGATTATATTAAATTGTTAAGTATCTGTCAATCTTTAACCTGACACTGGACAAGCCCGCTTTTACGTAGTAAAATTATCAGCATAGTCTTGAATAAAACGGAGATTTATTATGATACTTTCATGCAGCCATATAACTAAGGCTTTCGGCGAGGATACCATACTTTCAGATGTTTCCTTCCATATAAATGATAACGAAAAATGCGCCGTAGTCGGCATAAACGGCGTCGGCAAAACTACCCTGCTGCGCATAATCACAGGCGAACTTGGCGCCGACAGCGGTGAAGTCATATTTTCAAAAAACGCTTCTTTCGGATATCTCAGGCAGTACCAGCCGCTTGATTCGGAAAACACCATATATGAGGAAATAAAATCTGCAAAAGCAGACATATTTGAACTCGAAAAAAGAATACGCAGCCTCGAAAGCAAGATGCGCTCTGCTTCAGATAACGAACTTGAAAAAATGTATTCCGAATATAACCGGACCATGACTGAATATGAACGTCTTGGCGGATACGCCTGTGAAAGCGAAATTACCGGCATCATAAAAGGGCTCGGTTTTTCAGAGGACTCCTTTAACCAGAAAATAAACACCCTGTCCGGCGGTGAAAAAACGCGTATTGCCCTGGGCCGCATACTTTTATCGGCGCCTGACCTTATCATTCTTGACGAGCCTACCAACCACCTTGACATGAACTCTATTTCCTGGCTCGAAAATTATCTTGCAAATTATAAAGGGGCCGTACTGATAGTGGCTCATGACAGATATTTTTTAGACAAAACCGTCACTAAAACAATAGAACTTGACAACGGCAAAAGCACGGTATTTAACGGCAACTACTCCGCTTATTCCGAGAAGAAAAAGCTGCTTCGTGAAAGTATGCTTAAAGCTTATTATAAACAGCAGCAGGAAATAAGCCGTCAGGAAGAAGTCATAAAAAAACTGAAAAGCTTCAACAGGGAAAAATCCATTAAGCGCGCGGAAAGCCGCGAAAAAATGCTTGCGCGCATTGACAGGATCCAAAAACCTTACGAAATCAATTCCGAAATGAAGATAACATTTAAACCGGCAACAGAAAGCGGCAATGACGTATTAAGCGCGGAAGGCATCTCCAAATCATTTGATGACAACTGCCTTTTTTCGGACATAAGTTTTGACATAAAAAAAGGAGAACGCATTGCGATAATCGGCGATAACGGAACCGGCAAAACGACAATACTTAAAATAATAAACGAGCTCCTGCCTGCCGACTGCGGCACTATAAAGTTCGGTTCAAACGTATGCATAGGCTATTATGACCAGGAACATCAGATGCTTTCGCCTGAAAAAACGATATTTGATGAAATAAGCGACGCATATCCTTACATGACCAATACCGAGATAAGGAACGTCCTTGCAGCATTCCTTTTCACAAATGACGACGTATTTAAGCTCATAAAAGATATAAGCGGCGGAGAACGCGGCCGTGTATCAATTGCCAAACTCATGCTGTCCGACGCCAATTTTCTTATACTTGACGAGCCCACCAACCACCTCGATATTGTGTCAAAGGAAATTCTTGAAAACGCGCTTTTAAACTATACCGGAACCGTTTTATACGTATCCCATGACAGATATTTTATAAACCGCACTGCGACCGGAATAATACACCTTACAGGCCGCCATATCAATAAATACATAGGCAATTACGATTACTTCCTTGAGAAAAAAGAAGCCGTGGAACTTGCATACAGCAAATCCGTATCCGACGATACGCCCCGCGTGACAAAGGACACCGAAAATAATGTTACATCATCTAAAGACAGCTGGGAAAAGCAAAAGGAACAGAAAGCAAATGCAAAAAAGATAATGTCCCTTCTTGCAAAATGCGAAAATGATATTTCCGAAACCGAAAAAATGCTTGAGGATGTCGATTCTGAACTTGCCAATCCCGATAATGGCTACGATCCTGTACTGCTTAATGAGCTTACCCAAAAACGCTCTTTGTTAAGCTCCTCTCTTGATAAGCTTATGGAAGAATGGGAAAGGCTTTCGGAGGAGGCTGAACGCCTGTAAACTCAGGATTATTCAATCAGTTAGAACAGGAAATCAAATAGAAAACTATCATATCAAAAATTTTCCAAATAATTTTAAATACAATATAAGATAAAAACAGCCGGGCAGATAATGCTCTCGCTGTTATAAGACACGTTTCCACTTGTTTCGCCACGAAACTGTGCATAAAATAGCAAAATACGCTATTTAAGCACAG
>CANQDW010000053.1 GCA_947593975.1 uncultured Lachnospiraceae bacterium | reverse complement strand
GAAGTTGATAAAAACGGACTTGATACTACAGACAGGAACCTTCTTTTGCAGATGATACAGAAATTCGGCGGCGGACCGGTAGGGTTGGACACGCTTGCGGCAAGCATAGGCGAAGATGCCGGCACAATCGAAGATGTATACGAACCGTTCCTTATACAGAACGGATTTATAGCAAGGACACCGAGAGGGCGGGTAGTTACGGAACTTGGATATAAAAATTTTGGTATAGAGGATGAAAAATTATGATGAAGAAGAAAAATGATGTGGAAGTGCTTATCGGCGGGGAAAAATATACGCTGTGCGGCTACGAAAGCTCCGATTATCTGCAGAAAGTTGCAACTTATATCAATGTAAAGATTGATGAAGTGGCAAAAAATTTCGGTTCGCTTCGCGTAAATAACGACACGAGGGTAGTTCTTACTGAAATCAACATTGCGGACGACTATTTTAAGGCGGTAGAGCGCCTTGAGGAAATGACGAAAGAAAAGGAAGAGGCCGACAGGGTCATATTTGAGTTAAAGCATGAACTTGTTGCGGCGCAGGAAAAGATTGATAAGCTGACTTCGGGAAACAAAAAAAGATTCTAAAGGAATATATCATATGAAAAAACCTGAGATACTTGCGCCGGCAGGTTCCGCAGAAAGCGCGTACGCGGCTATAAACGCGGGCTGTGATGCAGTTTATATGGGCGGCAGAAAATACGGCGCAAGGGCATTTGCCGATAATCCGGATAACGAAACGCTTATTCCGGTTATTGATGACGTACATTTTTATAATAAGAAAATATATATAACAGTAAATACCGTGCTTAATGATAATGATTTTACCGGATTGTACGATTTTATAAAACTTATCTATGAAGGCGGCGCGGATGCTGTTATAGTGCAGGACGCCGGCGTTATGCGTTTTATACATAGGGAATTTCCGGATATGCCGGTCCATGCAAGCACACAAATGAATATTGTACAGGCGTCTGCGGCAGAGCTTATTAAAAACTACGGTATAACCAGGATCGTACCGGCAAGGGAATTAAGCTTTGCCGAACTTATGCATATGAGAAAACATACAGGGCTTGAACTGGAAGTCTTCGTTCATGGCGCATTATGTTTTTCACATTCGGGACAGTGCCTTATGAGCAGCCTTATCGGCGGAAGAAGCGGAAATAAAGGCGCATGCGCGCAGCCATGCCGCAAAAAGTATTCGCCCGATGATAAAAAAGGCAGCAAAAGCCATATGTTAAGCATGAAGGATCTTTGCAGCCTTTCATACATCCCCGAACTTGTGCGCGCGGGGATAGATTCCTTTAAGATAGAGGGGCGCATGAAGAAACCGGAATATGTGGCGCTTTGCGTTTATATGTACAGAAAATATACAGATTTGTATTTTGAGCTTGGGCACGACGCATATGTCCTGCGGGATGATATAAAAAAAGAACTTAAATCTGACATAAAATTGCTGCAGGATATATATAACCGCGGCGGGTTTACCTGCGGATATCTTACCGACAAGACGGACAGAAAAAACATGATTTCCGATAAAAGGCCCGGACATCAGGGAATAAAGGCAGGTATGGTGTCAGAGGTTTTTCCTGATAAGAATACAATAGAACTTGTTTTTACAGAAAAAACACATCCGCAGGATATACTTGAAATAAGAAACAGCGGCGGCGAAACGCTGCATGTCCATACTTTAGGGGCGGGCCATGAAGTTAACGATAAGATAAAGATAAACGCCGGATATAACGCGGCTAAGGCCTTAAAAGGCATGGAAGTATTCAGGGTGAGGAACAACGCGCTGATAGACGGGATATTAAAAAGTTTTGCCGCAGAAAAGAAAAAACTTGCCGTAAGAGGAACCTTTACCGCGCATGAAGGCGAAAGGATCTCATTAAGCATAAAACTTGCGGATTCGCCGGATAAATGCTGCACCGTATACGGAGATACTGCATGTAAGGCGGAAAAACGCGCCGTCAGCGCGCAGGTTATCGAAGATAAGATAAAAGTCTCGGGTGATTCGCTGTTTGTGTGGGATGAGCTTATAACAGAAGCAGATGACGACATATTTGTAAGCTTAGGAGCCTTAAAGCAGATAAGGCGCAAAGCCTTTTGCGAGTTATATGATAAGATCACAGGAACATACAAAAGGACGGGCTTAAAAAGACCGCCTGTCTATGATAATATGATCAAAAGCGCGGGAGAGCATGAAGTTATAGCGGAGTGCAGAAATAAGGAACAGTTTGAATGCCTTAACGATATGGCAGGGATAGATACGCTGTATATGCATATGGAAGATGCGGACGCGGGCTTTATAAAAGATATACTTGATATGGCGAAAAAACCGGTATATCTTGTAATGCCGGAGATATTCAGGCTGCGCGGACAGGATTATTTTGAAAAAGAATATGATATGGATGCAATAACCGCTTATCCGTATTTCAGAGGAATGGTCGTATGCAGCCTTGAGGAAATCGCATGGCTTAAAAATAAAGGGTTTGCAGACAGGATGGATATACGGTCGGCAGATAATCTGTATGCGAAAAATGCCTGTGCGCGGAAACTGTTTTGCGAACTCGGCATTAACGTATGCCAGGCGCCTGCCGAAATGACACATAAAGAACTTATGTCCGCGGCAGAATATGATTATGATGCAGCGGTATATAAGAGAGATACGGCAATGGTCACGGCGATGCGTATGGACGGATATGATAAGATATATGATTCATACGGCAACATATATCCGGTCATGAGGCATGAAAGGTACGGATATACCGAGATCATGCATTATGAAGTGACGGATTATATGGATAAGATACCGCCGCATCTTTTTAACAGGATAAGATTATCGTTTTATGACGAAGGACCTTCCGAGATAAAACGCATAGCAAATAGGCTTAAGGAGAAAACAGGATGAATACGATCGTAAAGCTGTGCGGATATATCATTGTGATAATATTCGCGCTGTACACCTTTTTTTGCTTTACGGTATTTCGCGGTAAAGACAAAGAAAGGTCGGAAAGAATATACAGCAGGCAGAGGGTATGCATATTTTTGATCTCAGCTGTCGCCCATGCCGTCTTATACCTTATGGATTATGATTTCAGGATCATAATCCTGTTTGTACTGCAGATGATAGTGTTTTTTATAGCAGTGCATATGTATCAGATATTCTATAAAGGACTTTCAAAACTTGTTCTTAACAATATGTTTATGCTTCTGATGATAGGTATATTCATGTTAGAAAGGATAAACATAGGATATGCGATCAGGCAGTCCGCTATTGTGCTTGCGGGGCTTATATTCTGCATATTTATACCGGTCATCATAAAAAAGATATCGTTTTTGGACCGCCTCGGATGGCAGTATGCCATATTTGGCATAATTCTTTTAGCGGTAGTATTTTTATTCGCCGAGGAAAAACACGGGGCAAAAAACTGGATCATCATAAAGGGGATTGCTTTTCAGCCGTCGGAGTTCGTAAAGATACTGTTTGTATTTTTCATAGCGGCTGTGCTTACAAAAAAAAGCAATTTTAAAAGAGTTGCGGCGGCGTCGTTATTTGCCGCGGCGCATGTGCTTATACTTGTAATAGAAAAGGATCTGGGAGGAGCCCTTATATATTTTGTCACATATCTTATAGTGCTTACGGCTGTTACCGGCAATGTGCTTTATCTTATTGCGGGACTTTCGGGCGGTTCGGCGGCGGCGGTCATAGCATGGAAACTTTTTACGCATGTGCAGACAAGGGTGAACGCATGGCGCGATCCGTGGAGCATTATCGATTCGGGCGGTCTGCAGGTTGCGCAGTCGCTTTTTGCGATAGCGACCGGCGGATGGTTCGGAATGGGGCTTGGCAGAGGGCTTCCGGGAAAGATACCTATTGTTGAAAGCGATTTTATATTTGCGGCGATATCGGAAGAACTTGGCGGGGTATTTGCCATATGCATACTGCTTGTGTATATAAGCTGCTTTATAATGTTTGTGAATATTTCAATTAAAATAAAAAAGCCGTTTTATAAGTTTACCGCGCTGGGACTTGGAATACAATTTATCTTCCAGGTATTTCTGGGAGTAGGCGGAGTAACTAAATTCATACCGTCAACCGGCGTTACGCTCCCGCTTATCAGTTACGGTGGAAGTTCCGTGCTCAGTACCCTTATTTTGTTTTCGATAATACAGGGCATATATGTGCTTAATGGCAGTAAGGAGGCTGAAGATGAAGAAGCGGAAGGATAAAAACAATGACAACAGAAATATTGCGGTCATATCTTACAGTTTAATGATCATTTTTGTACTCCTTATCGCCTATATTGTGATTTTTTTGGCAGGAGATAATATGGAACTTTTAAATAACCCATATAATAAGGCGCAGGAACTGTTTTCGGAATACACCAGACGCGGAAGCATACTTTCGGCGGACGGAAGCGTGATCGCGGAGACTGTTACGGATGATGAAGGAAATGAGACTAGAAGATATCCGTACGACAATATGTTCGCACATACGGCAGGACATTTTGATAACGGAAAAACCGGTCTTGAGGCGCAGTATAACGTGTATATGCTGAATTCAAGCATTAATCCCGTTGTATCGGCAATGAATGAGCTGAAGGGCAAAAAGAACCCGGGCGATGATCTTGTGACTACTCTCGATATCGGACTTCAAAAGACGGCGTACGAGGCTCTCGGAAGCCGCAGGGGCGCTGTGATAGCGCTTGAACCCGAAAGCGGGAATATACTCTGCATGGTATCGAAACCTGATTATGATCCGAATACGATAAAGCGCGACTGGGATGAACTTATAGAAGATAAGAATAACGAATCCGCGCTGCTTAACCGGGCCACGCAGGGCTTATATCCGCCGGGTTCAACATTTAAGCTCCTTACGCTTATCGAATATATGCGTGAAAATTCGGACTATAGGGATTTTTCATTTGAATGTAAGGGCTCGGCGGCACAAGGCGGGTACAGGATAAACTGTTATAATAAAAAGAAGCATGGGAAGGAAGATATAGTACAGGCGTTTGCGTCATCATGCAACAGCGCTTTCGCGACTATAGGGCTTGGACTTAATAAAAAGCGGTTCCGTACGCTGTGCGGTTCGTTCCTTTTTAATACGGAACTTCCGGTAAATTATGCATATAAACAAAGCACGTTTTCGCTTAATAAGAGCTTTACGGAGGGTGAAGTGATGCAGACGTGCATAGGTCAGGGAAAAACTCTCATTTCACCGCTTCATAATGCGATCATAATATCGGCGGTTGCAAACGGAGGATACATTGTGACTCCGCATATTGCGGATAAAATGGTAAATGCGGCGGGAAGGACCGTAAAAACTTTTTCATATAAAAACGGTGATACCGTGCTTAGCGCGGAGGAGATTGACTTTCTTAAAGAATGTCTCCTTGAAGTCACTAAAAGCGGAACGGGACACGCTTTGTCAGGACAGGACTATACTGTATACGGAAAGACCGGAACGGCGCAGTTTGATTCGGGAAACGATTCCCATGCATGGTATATAGGCTATGCGGAGTCCGGCGGAAAGAAGATAGCCGTCAGTATAATCGTTGAAAGAGCGGGAACAGGAAGCGATTATGCTGTGCCGATAGCAAAAAAAATATTTGATGAGTACTATTGAAATAATACGTCAGGTTGTGATATACTACTTAAAGTTATGTACACACCATATGTCTGTACAGACAATTACAGGAGGCGCTTGCAATGATTGAAGCAACGAGCTGTGGTGGTGTGGTTATATTCCGAGGCAAGATACTGCTTTTATATAAGAATTACAGAAATAAGTATGAAGGCTGGGTATTGCCGAAAGGAACTGTAGAAGATGGCGAAGAGTACAAAGAGACAGCCATTCGTGAAGTAAAAGAGGAATCCGGCGCAGATGCGTCAATTATTAAGTACGTAGGTAAAAGTCAGTATTCATTTAATGCACAGAATGATACGGTTCTTAAAAATGTCCACTGGTACCTGATGATGGCTGACAGCTACTACAGTAAACCACAACGCGAGGAATATTTTGTTGATTCCGGATATTATAAATACCATGAGGCTTATCATCTGCTCAAATTTATTAATGAAAAGCAGATCCTTGAAAAAGCTTATATGGAATACCTGGACCTTAAAAAGAGCAATTTATGGGGCAATAAAAAATATTTCTGAATATGTACAGCTGCTAAAGACAGACTTCCATGGAACCTGAGGGTTTCATGGAAGTTTTTTCTTTTACTCATATACCTTAATTGCATTACATATATTATAAGAAAAGCATAAAGGTATATTGATTTGGGTAATGATTGCAAATACAGGGAAAGTGTTTCATACAGATATGAATATGTGCCGACCCTTTCGCTTAAGAAGGCGCACAGGCTTACGTGCGCCCTTAAAATGAACAGGCCGGGAAAAGATTTTTTTATTGAAATGGCCGATCTATATTCAAATAAAAATATTAATCAGGAATACATATGCCTGGAAATGGCAAAAGACGGTCTGCAAAAAGACAGGATGAAGAGACTTTCGCGGACGGAAGGATTTGAAGTGCGTCCGTTTTCCTGCATACAGATTTCGGACAATGCGAAAGAATGCAGCAGGCTTATAAAAAATATAAAGTCAGATAACGATATATACATGTATTCCGGTGAAGAGGACATAGATGAAATGGCTGTTTTCTGGCTTAGGCTTGCGCTTTATGAAGATAATGATACAGGGATCGTATTCAGCAGTTTAAAGGATACCGTATATGTCGGAAACACTATATATGCTCCGTATGAGAACATTGCGGCAGGCATATCGGGATCATTTATCATGAGACGCAGTTTCATCGATGATGCAGGACTTTTTGACCGGTCTTTTGAACATATGCAGTATGCCGTGTCTGATTACTGTATGAGGGCGCTTAAGCTTGGCTTAAGAAATATTACGGCTAAGAACAGCAGATATGGAAACGCCGCCGGTATCTGTATCGATAATAAAGATGAAAAGCGTTTTTTTGAAAAATGGGGTATAAATACATGGGAATTATACAAAGAAAACAGGAAAGTATATCCGCTGATACATAAGAAACAGGACGAAAGCTTTGGCATTCTTTCCGTAGGCTGCGGAACGGGAAAACTGCTTTCTTATATAAAAGGCGTATATCCGAAAAGCCGGGTGATAGGAGCGGAAGATACAAAATATTCATTCGCATTCGGAGACAGGCTCATTCCGTATATAACGGGCGGCATATATGAGATATCGGACTATATCCATACGCTTATACTTTGCGGAAGGGAAGAGTGTTTTGATTATATATTGCTTGAAAGCGTGCTTGAACATATAAACGATCCCGTGGATTATCTGAAAAATATAAGCAGGAACCTTACGGAGGACGGAAAGATCATAGTATGCATACCGAATATAATGCACCACTCGGTCATAGCCGGGCTTTTAAGGGGCGATTTTACTTATGGCAAAGGCGGTATTGTATATGAAGGATGTACGCATTTTTATACGTATAACGAGGCGAAAAGGCATTTTTATGCGGCGGGGCTTGTTATAGAAGATTGTTTCTTTTCGTTATATGAAAATGAAAATTCGAAAAAAGACAGAGATATGGTAAATAAAGTGATCAAAATAAAAGATGCGGCGTGTGAAGTTATGTTTAACGCGTACGAGTATTTCTTTTTATTAAAAAAACGGTAAATAAACGGTATTAATTTATTAATCCGGTTTTTTTGTTGAAAAAAGGAAAGGAGTTTGCTATAATACAGAACCGTAGAAGCAAAATTATAAATTTTCGGAGGTAATGAAAATGGGTAAGAATATTGTTGTTGGACAATCAGGCGGACCAACAGCCGTTATTAATTCTTCTGTTGCAGGCGTGTATGCGCAGGCAAAGAAACTTGGTGTTGACAAAGTATATGGTATGATCCACGGAATTGAAGGATTCCTTGACGACAAGATATGCGATCTTGACGATTATCTCGCATCTGACGAGGGTATCGAGATGCTTAAGAGAACACCGTCTGCATTTCTTGGCTCATGCCGTTTCAAGATGCCAAAGATCGAAGGCAACGAAGAAATCTATGACAAGATATTTGAAGTTATGGAAAAGCATGATATTGATTATCTGTTCTATTGCGGAGGCAACGATTCAATGGATACTGTAAAGATGCTTTCCGATTATGCGGCTGCACATGGAAAGACGCAGAGGTTCGTAGGAGTTCCTAAGACCGTTGATAACGACCTTCCTATCACAGATCATTGTCCGGGATACGGTTCGGCAGCAAAATATATCGCAACATCATTAAAAGAAGTTATCCGTGACAACTCTTCATTTGGCGTTAAAAAGCCTACGGTATGCATAGTTGAGATCATGGGACGTAATGCGGGATGGCTTACGGCAGCGGCAGCGCTTGCAAAGAGCGGCGACTGCGAAGGACCGGATGCGATATATCTTCCGGAAAGAGTATTTGATATAGATAAATTCGTAGATAAGATCAAAGAGCTTTCGAAGACAAAATCATCTATTGTTATTGCAGTATCGGAAGGCGTTAAGATAGCAGACGGACGTTATGTATGCGAGATCGGACGTGAAGTTGCGGTTGACGCATTCGGACATAAGCAGATGTCGGGAACAGCTGCAAAGCTTGCCGATATAGTTGCAGAGAAGACAGGCCTTAAGACCCGCGCCATTGAATTCTCTACACTCCAGAGATCCGCAACGCATATCGCATCGCTTACCGATATAAATGAAGCGTTCCAGGTTGGAGCAGCTGCAGTAAAGGCGGCAGACGAAGGAAAGACCGCAATGATGATAACGCTTGACAGAAACGGCGACGATCCGTATCAGTGCGGTACAAGCGCTCATGATATCCATGATATCGCAAACGTTGAGAGAAAAGTTCCGGACGAATGGATCACCGAAGACGGATGCGGACTTACGGATGATTTTGAAAAGTATGCAAGACCTCTTATCATGGGAGAGCTTACACCGCTTTTTGCTAACGGAGTGCCTGTACATCTTGTTAGAAAATAATTCGCAAAATTATTTGCAAAATATACAGGTGGAATTATAATAGAATAAAATTATGTAAAGGAGATATAGATATGGCATTAGTTACAACAACAGAAATGTTTAAAAAGGCGTATGCCGGCGGATATGCTATCGGAGCATTTAACGTAAACAACATGGAGATTGTACAGGGTATTACTGAAGCGGCAGGAGAGCTTAACTCCCCTATTATCCTTCAGGTATCGGCAGGAGCAAGAAAGTATGCGCAGCATGAGTATCTTGTTAATCTGGTTAAGGCAGCTTTGGAACTTAATGATATCCCTATAGCTCTTCATCTTGACCACGGCGCAGATTTTGATATCTGTAAATCATGTATTGACGGCGGATTTACGTCAGTCATGATAGATGCTTCAGGCAAACCTTTTGAAGATAACATCGCTGTTACAAAGAAAGTAGTTGATTACGCGCATGATAAAGGCGTAGTAGTTGAAGCTGAGCTTGGAACGCTTGCAGGCGTTGAGGATGAAGTAAAAGTATCAGCTGAAGATTCAAGTTATACCAATCCTGACGAGGTTGAGGAATTTGTTAAGAGAACCGGCGTTGATTCACTTGCTATCGCAATTGGTACAAGCCACGGAGCTTTCAAGTTCAAGCCGGGAACAAAACCGCAGCTTCGTTTTGATATCCTTGAAGAGGTATCTAAGAGACTCCCTGAGTTCCCTATCGTACTTCACGGAGCTTCAAGCGTACCTCAGGAATATGTTAAGATCATAAATGAGAAGGGCGGAAATCTTGCAGATGCGATCGGCGTACCTGAGGATCAGCTCCGTCAGGCAGCAAGAAGCGCAGTATGTAAGATCAATATTGATTCTGACCTTCGTCTTGCAATGACAGCAGGTATCCGTCAGGTGCTTACAGATAATCCTGCAGCATTTGACCCGAGAGAATATCTTAAAGTCGGACGCGCAAATGTTAAAGCGATCGTTGCGCACAAGATCACAGAAGTTCTTGGAAGTAACGGAAAAGCTTGATCTTGACAGTTTAATTGATTTAAAATTTATCAGGTGTAGAATATTCTGCACCTGATTTATTGCTTTAAGGGAATATTCAGGGGGAAAAGGTATGTATGATTATCTGGTTGTGGGAGCCGGTCTGTTTGGTTCGGTATTTGCAAGAGAGATGACGAAAGCAGGCAAAAAATGCCTGGTAATAGATAAAAGAGAACATATAGGCGGCAATATATATACTGAAGATATTGAGGGGATAAGGGTCCATAAGTACGGAGCCCATATTTTTCATACGGATAATAAAGAAATATGGGATTATATCAATCAGTTTGCAGAATTTAACAGATATACCAATTGTGTAGTTGCTCGTTATAAGGATGAGTTATATAACCTTCCTTTTAATATGAATACATTTAATAAGCTCTGGGGCGTAATAACGCCTAAAGAAGCGCAAGAAAAAATTAAAGAACAGATAAAAGAAGCAGGTATAACCAGTCCGTCCAATCTGGAAGAACAGGCACTTTTGCTTGTGGGACGAGATATATACGAAAAGCTTATAAAAGGATATACGCAAAAGCAATGGGGGAAATCCGCGAAAGAACTTCCCGCATTTATAATAAAGAGACTCCCGGTAAGGTTTACTTACGATAATAACTACTTTAATGATAAATATCAGGGTATCCCTGAAGGCGGATATACGGCGATCATTGAAAAAATGCTTGACGGGTGCGAAGTAAGGCTTTCCGAGAATTATTTTTCGGACAGGGAAAAGTATGATAATATCGCCAAAAAGATTCTTTTTACCGGGATGATAGATGAGTATTTTGATTTCTGTTACGGCAGTCTTGAATACAGAACGCTCAGGTTTGAAAATGAGATATACGATATGGAGAATTTTCAGGGAAACGCCGTTGTTAATTATACGGAATATGATATTCCCTATACCAGGATAATCGAACATAAACATTTTGAATTTGGCAAACAGAAAAAAACGATCGTTACGAAAGAGTATCCGGATGTATGGAAACCGGGAATGGAACCTTATTATCCGGTTAATGATGACAAAAATAATCTTCTTTATAATAAATATCTCAAGCTGGCAGAAAAGAAAGAAAACGTTATATTTGGCGGAAGGCTTGGAATGTACAGATACATGGATATGCATAATATAATAGAAGAAGCTCTCAGATGCTTTGGAAAGGAAATAAAAGCGCTATGAAAAGACTGATGTATCTTACGTTTCTGCCGGCGGTTTTATGGATGTTATTTATATTTGGGTTTTCAAAGGATACGGGAGAAGAGTCTTCTTCGCTGAGCCTTACGATAACTCAGAAAATAGTGGATATTATCGAATATAATAAAGATATTACAAAAGAAGAGTATGACGCGCTTGTAGAAAAACTCCATACGCCGGTAAGAAAAGCGGCGCATATGGCGGAGTATGCCATACTTGCAGTACTTATCTGCATACCGGTGCTCATAAATATGAATATAGGAAATATAAGGATGATAAGCCTTAAGCAGATACTTTTTATTGTCGTTATCATATGCATGTTATATGCGGCGACAGATGAAATACATCAGCTTTTTGTATCGGGGAGAACCGGCAAAGCAGCCGATGTGTTAATAGATACGATCGGCGCGTTTTGCGGAACGTTAGTCTTTTTGTGTATTTATAAGTTCGCCTATGGTAAGATAGTACGAAAACGCGAGCAGTGACTGTATCGGGATAAGCATACATTCGGTAAGCGATGCTATCGTAAATCCAAAAGTGATCAGTAAAGGAAACACGGAATTGCGTCTTTTATCATGATATCTTATATAATAACGCAGCGACGCTATAATACTGAATATATTGAGTATTGTATAAAAGATCATTGCAGGTATGCCATATGAATATCCCATCTGCAGTATATTGTTGTGTGCGTGCGGAGCGCGGTAGTCGTTTATTTTTTTGCTGTATTTTCTATGCCCTTTCATATCCAGTTCTTTAATATAGCTTTTATATATGGTAATCCTTCCGTTTAAGATATTATCAAGGCTTTCTCCTTCTTTAAATGCCATTGCTATCCGTTTTATCAGGGAAGGTTCTTTATCGGCGTTATGTATGGCCGATTCCATATCATGTTCGATTTCGTTTAATGCGCCGGAATGTGACGCAGAATTGTCAGGCTGCAGAGCGCTTTGAGCTGCAAGGCATATGCTGCCGTTGTCATATTCAGCCAGAAATTCCTTGTCGCGGTCGAATGTAACGGGATGGTTGATAAGGTGCGGCACGGTTGCCAAAAGTCCGTATGACACGAAAAATGATATTGCCATAACGGGTATTGCAGCCAGGATATATTTGATAAAAGCATGTCCGGATTTCCTTGCAAAAAATAGTCTGAATACAAACCATATGACGGATATGATGACGACAGCTCCAAATGAAGTCCTTGCGCCTGTCATATACAGGAAAAACAGCGCGCATCCGGCTTCCACATATATGAACATGCAGTTTTTAATGGCTTTTTCTTTATATATGATATAATCGAACCTTGAGATCAGGCAGGCCCATACGGATATGATAAACATAGCGTAGACGTTTGGATTTGCGGACAGCGCCGAATATCTTACGCCCGGCGTATACGGTCTGAAAAGGAAACAGAATATCACAGTGGCAAAAAATATTATCTGCACGCTGCGTATAAATAAATTCCATAATCTGTCCCTGTCCGTCATCTTATACTGCTGCAGTATACAGAATAATGACGTAAAAAGTATAAGAAGTATAAGGCTTAGAAACCAATATTTCTTAAAGACTGCGATATCCGAATATAACATGCACAGGCACATTAATATCCATACCGATAAAAAGGGTATATTAAAAGAAAGTTTCCTGCGTACGTTATTTTTGCGTGAAAAAACAGAAAGTACTGATATAAGTAAGAGTACCAGAACTATAAATATCGATGTGTATATATAATAATTGCTTTTGATCGCATTTATCCTGACAATGATTTGCAAAACTATAATCCCTATTATAAGCAGCATGATCAGAAGCGAATACAAGCCGTTCATTTTTTTGTTTTTCATATTTTGCCTCCGAGTATTATTAGTATACGATTATCTGGTGAAAAATACAAGGGTTAAATATACTATAGCTATACTATATAACCAACTTGTGACTTAATTGTGTTATTTTATGGATGTTTTAAAATTTCGTGAAATGCAAAAATGAACTTCAAAAGATACGAAAAATGTGCTATTCTTATATAAAAATATAAGGGGTATAGAGTATGAAAAAGAGAAGATTTCAAAAATTTCTGGCATATTTATTGATTCCCGTGATGACGGCGGGGCTGTGTGAACCTTACGCGATAAAGGCGTATACGGAAAAAAACGATGCGTATGTGTACACATACAGCAGATCGGATATAATATATCCGGACGATGCGGACAGCGCATACAGTCTTTACGGCAGTTCGGACAAATATGTAAAATTAAGATCGGGTAATTATGATAAATGGATAGACAGGATAGAAGTACCCGAATACGCGCTTGATTTTTACGATACATTGTCCGATGAATCTTTCTGGACGGATGATTCCAATTTCTCTGAAAACGGAAATACCTGGATTGCAAATGGCGGATATAACGCCATTAAATTTTCAAATGTTACGATAAAAGGTACGGAAGAAGAATTTAATGCCCGTATGGATGATGAGATTTTTCTGATGCGCACGGTTTTTGATGCGTTTGACAGGGATCACCCGGAAGTGTTCTGGCTTGACGGCACCACTTCGTACCGGTATTCCGCAAGAGTGATCACAAAAGGAAATACTACAACATATGAAGCGACGATGTATTTGGTGCTGAAAAATGATACATATGATATGAGAAGGAAAGATTACCGCAGCGCGGCTTCCGTAAAAGCAGGGATCGTACAAAGGGATGAAGCCGTGAACGATATATTGTCGGAAAGCGATGATTCAAATTCCGTATATAAGAAAATAAGATCTTTTAATCACAGGCTTACAAAGAGTAATATGTATAATACCGAAGTTTCAAACGGAAACTCAAAAGCGGGTTCCGAATATGCATGGGAATGTATAAGCGCGCTTTTGGGAAATACAGGCAGCAAAGGACCGGTATGCGAGGGATATGCGCGGGCTTTTAAAGTTTTGTGCGATAAGTCCGGGATCGGCTGCGTTCTTGTAGACGGAAGTGCGGTAACAAGCGATGGATCTTCAGGAAACCATATGTGGAATTATGTAAAAATAGGAAACGCCTGGTATGGCGTGGATGTTACATGGAATGATCCCGTAGTTAAAAGCGCGGGCAGCGCAGCGGACTCAGGTTATGAGTGTGAAGATTATTTGTGTGTCGGTTCAGATACGGTAATAAGCGGAATGAAATTTATCAATTCTCATCCTGTTGAAAATTCTGTATCGGGCGACGGGCTTGAATTCATAAACGGGCCTGATCTCAGTAAGACAGAGTACGATACTCTGACATTGCCTGAACCA
>CANQDW010000052.1 GCA_947593975.1 uncultured Lachnospiraceae bacterium | reverse complement strand
TACGGACGGACATAACGCATATGTACCGTCTGCGGCAAGCCTTGATCGGGCGACTGTTATAAGGGCGGCGGGCTATGACGATACAGGAGCCGCAACGCCGGTATCTACAAGGACATATTTTATCGGTAATGATATCAGTAAGGCGTATAACGGCTGCGCCGTGATGTCTATCGTTACCGATCCCGATAATCTTCTTGACGGCAAGACGGGAATATATGTGCTCGGAGATACTTATAACAGCCTTGCATGGCCTAACCCGGATACCGATCTTGAACCTTATGCGAATTTCATGCAGCATGGAAAGGAATGGGAGCGGTCGTCATATATGGATTTCTTTAACGGCGGCAATACCGCGGATCTGTCCATAGGTATAGGGATAAGGATACACGGAGGATATTCGAGGCGTAATCAGCAGAAGAGCATCAATATATATTTCAGGGATGAGTATGATTACGGTACGAAGAACCTTAAAGGGTATGAACTTATACCGGATTCGGGGAAAGATAAATATAAGAGCGTAATGTTAAGAAACGGCGGCAATGACGTAGATATCACCAAGTTTCAGGATATTTTCATACAGAGCATGGTTACCGACAAGAATTATGTGACCCAGGCGGCAAGGCCGTGTATGCTGTATCTGAACGGGGAATATTGGGGACTGTATAACCTTACCGAAAAGTACAGCGATAAATATCTCGAGGAACAGTTCGGGGTTAATAATAAAAATGTGATCGTATATAAAGATATGGAGCTTGACGAAGGAGAAGATACCGACGGAGAAGCCCTTAAAGAATTAATGGCGCTTGGCAGCCTTGATATGACAAAAGAGGAAAATTATAAGAAGTTTCAGGATATGGTCGACATAGACAGTTTCATAGATTATTATGCGACGGAAATATATATATGCAACAACGACTGGTGGAGCGGGACCAATGACGCAACGCCAAACAATAATATTGAATTCTGGAAAGTTGCGGATCCTTCGTTAGAGGATGCTTCCAATCCGTATGCGGACGGCAGATGGCGTTATATGCTTTATGATACCGAATGGTCTATGGGAATATACGGTTCGGCGGAAGCCGGAGCTTACTACGATTCGATAAAATACCATGCGATGGGAGAAGACAACAAAAAAGGCGATCCCGTATTTACGGCCCTTATGAAAAATCAGGACTTCAGGATGCGGTTTGCCAATACGCTTTTGGATATAAGGAACTGGAACTTTGAATATGAACGCGCGTCGGCGGCGCTTGACGGCTTTGCCGCATTATATACGCCGCTTATGGATAAACACAGGGTAAGATGGAATGTCGGCAATGTGTCAAACGGTGTAAATACAATGAAAAACTTCCTGAGAAACAGGCCTTCTTATGTATTTACGATGCTTGAGGATAACATACCGGAACTTTCGGCGGACAATTCGCGTACCAAAGTAAGCATAACTAATAATATAGGAAGTTCCGACTGCGTAAAAGTTAATTCGATAGTTCCAGATATATATTATGGCTGGAACGGAGAATATTACAGGACATATCCGATAACGCTTAAAGCAGGCGAAGTATCGGGATATGAGTTTGACCACTGGGATATTAAAGGCGCGTCGGCAGCAGATGACAAAGCAGACGAAACTAAGGTAACGCTTACAGAGGAACAGGCCGAGATACAGGCCGTATATAAGGATGATGCCGGAAATATGCCCGCTCCTTTGGTGACGCCAACGCCGTCTCCGGTACCGGAACCGACAAAGGAACCTAAACCAACGGATGATCCTTCGCCTGCCGAGAGACCTGATATGCCGCCTGCCGGTACAAATCCGCAGGATAAGCCTTCGGCAGCCGATACTCCGGTAAGCGGTACGGACAGTGATAATGCCTATGCCGTAGGAGCGGAATTTACTTACGGAGGCGGAAAATATCTTGTAACCGCAGCTGACTGCGTAAGCCTGACCGCCGTGGATGATAAAAATATAACTTCGTTTGCCGTAAAGGATGAAATTGCTGCTTACGGAAAGTCGTTTAAAGTAACTAAGATAGGAAACGCTGCGTTTGCAAAATGTAAGAAGCTTAAAAAGATCGTTATCGGCGGCAGCACTAAGATCATAGGAAAGAACGCATTTAACGGCTGCGCAAAGCTTAAGAGCGTTACGATAAGATCCGTAAAGCTTAAAAAAGCCGGCAGCAGGGCGTTTAAGGGAATACATAAGAAAGCAAGGATAAAAGTTCCTAAAAAGAAGCTTAAAGCATATAAAAAGCTGTTAAAAAATAAAGGGCAGAAAAGTACGGTAAAGATAGTATGACTATGACTGCTGTCTGAAAGGAAAATGAGATAATGGAAGTATTAAAATTCGGCTTTAAATACTGGAAAAAACATCTTCATATGGCGATACTTATACAATTGTGCAGTTATACCGCAATAATATGCGATCTTATGCTTCCGCTTATATCAGAGATGTTTATTGACTATGTAATACTTGACAACCATGGTGAGACTGACAATATATTCTCATTTATGCTTGACGGCAGATATGGTGAGATACACAGCATGCGCCTGTTCTTTGCTCTCGCGGTTTTGTTTATGATACTGCTTGCGGTAAGGCTTGTGCTTGTATATTTTAAAAATGTCAATTCACAGAAACTTGGGGTCAGGATCGAGACGGAACTCAGAAAGGCAACTTTCAGAAAGATAATGGAACTTGACAGCGAAACGCTGTCCGAGTTTAATACGGGCGAGCTTCTGACCACGGTGAATTCAGATACGGTCATGTACAAGGAATTGTTCTGTACGATGATCGTAAGGATATTTGACAGTATATTTGTTCTGGCAATGTGTATTTATCTGCTGGCGTCAATTAATGTGTCGCTGCTTATAATACCTCTTGTCCTCATGCCGTTTTTTGCGGCGGCGCTTTTTAACTTCAGGAGAAAAGCAAGAGCCAATTATAAAAATATACGCGCCTGCAACAGCGAGATGAGCCTTACCGTGCAGGAAAATATTGAGGCGGTAAGACTTGTCCGTTCATTTACGAATGAAGAAGTGGAAAGGCAGAAGTTCAGGAAGTCAAATGAAAAATTAAAGGATGCGTACATAAAACAGGTCAATCTGTCGTCGGGATTTGAAGTAGTATTCAGTACGATCAAGCAGATCGCCTACATAGGTTCCATTGCGATAAGCGCGGTGCTTGTTATCAAAGGTTATATACTTGTCGGATTTTTGGTTACGGCATCAAGTTACGTGCTTAAAATAATGGATCATATAACGCAGATAAATAATACGCTGTTTATCATGCAGCAGCAGATCGTGTCAGGGCATAAGATGATAGATTTCCTCAAATGTACGTCGAAAGTCCCTGACGCGGCAGACGGCGCAGATATTAAAAGCAAGCCGGATATAAGCATCAAAAACGGTTATCTTGTAATAGACGGAAAGACCGTCCTTAAAGATATCAATCTGGATATCCCGTATGGACGCAGGCTTGGAATAGTAGGCGGTACCGGAAGCGGAAAAAGCGTACTGTTAGAGTCGCTTGTCCGTATCCATGACCTTACCGGAGGAGTAATCAGGGTAAACGGTAAGGATATAAGGGAATATTCCCTGGACAGCTTAAGAGAGAACTTCTCATATGTATTTCAGGATGTATTTTTGTTTTCTAATACGATAGACTCTAATATCGCCTATGCGGAGCCTGATATTGAGCGCAGGCAGATCGTGCAGGCGGCAAAGCACGCGCAGGCGCATAATTTCATTAAAGAACTTCCGGTAGGTTATGAGACAATAGTAGGCGAGAGAGGGTTCGGAATATCGGGCGGACAGAAGCAGAGGGTGTCGATAGCGAGGGCGCTCCTTAAAAACGCGCCCGTACTTGTCCTTGACGACTCAACAAGCGCGCTGGATGTAAATACTGAAAGAAGGCTTATTAATGATATCAAAGAGCACTATACCGATAAAACGATGATCATATCGGCGCACAGGCTTTCTTCAGTTGTAGACTGCGATGAAATAGTATATATGCAGGACGGAATGATAATTGAGCGCGGTAATTTTGAAGAGCTTATGAAACTTAACGGACATTTTGCAAAAGTATATAATATCCAGGAGGCCGAGAGAAAATCGGTAGTTGATTTTGACGGGCTGTCCGAACAGATGAAGAGGGAGGGGGTGAAGTAAATGGCAAAGGTAAATACATATTTTCAGGATGAAGTAATAGAGAAGAAAATAGATATGAAACAGCTTGCAAGGACGCTTAGATATGTTGTGCCTTATAAAAAAGTATTTATGCTTGTGGGCGTATTGATGTTCGTATCGGCGGGAGCTTCACTGGTGTCGCCGCTGCTTATAAAAGAGATCATCAACAATGTTGTCGTAAATGAGGATTACCGGGAGCTTACAATAGTAGTATTAGGACTTGTCGTACTTGCGGCGATTGAGATTGCCATTAACTTCGTCCACCAGAGGCTTATGGGAAAGACCGGACACAGGATCATAGCCACGATAAGGGAAGACGTCTTTGACAGGCTGCAGCGTCTGTCGTTCAGCTTTTTTGATTCAAGGCCCAACGGAAAGATCGTAGTAAGGGTTACGGATTATATAAACGACCTCGCGAACTTTTTTACGAACCATGTGCTTATGTTTGCGGTATATATAGTAAAGCTCGTGGTTGTAAGCATATTCATGCTTATAATAAGCCCGCAGCTTACAGGCATAGTATACCTTGCGGTCGCGCCGATGATGGTGTGCGTTATAGGTCTCAGGTATTCGTTAAGGAAGAGGTTTGCGGTACACCGCGCAAAGATATCCAACAGAACGGCGTTTATCATCGAATCCATAATGGGTGAAAAGATAGTAAAGAACTATAACCGCGCTAAAGAAAACGAAAAAATATATATGGACGTCCACAGAGACAATATAAAGACATGGATAAGCATATGCTACAGGAATGAGCTTAATACGCCGATCGTAGAAATATTCTGGAACCTTGGAACGTTAGCGCTGTACGGGGTTGCGCTGTATATGATACTTAACGGCGTCGGAAATGTAAATGCAGGTACCGTAGTTGCGTTTACAAGCTATATGGGACTTTTCAGCGGCCCGCTCACGCAGATAGCGTTCATCATACAGCAGCTCGCGTCGGTAAGTTCCAACCTTGAACACGTATTTGATACCATAGATTATCCCGTTGACATAAAGGACAGCAAAAAGAGCGTCAGGCTTGAAAACGTTAAGGGAAAAGTTGATTTTAACGATGTAACTTTCTCTTATGAAGAAGGAAATACGGTACTCGAGAACTTTAACCTGCATGTGGAACCCGGAACGACAGTCGCGCTCGTAGGTCCTACAGGCGGCGGAAAGACCACGATAATAAATATGCTTACGAGATTTTATGACGTAGATTCGGGAAGCGTTATGATCGACGGCGAAGACGTAAGGAAAGTTACGCTGGATTCGCTGAGGAAAGAAGTGGGAGTGCTTATGCAGGATCCGTTCATTTTCCAGGGAAGCATTATCGACAATATAAGATACGGACGTGAAGAAGCTACAGACGAGGAATGTATACAAGCGGCGAAGACGATATACGCCGACAAATATATAGAGAGGCTAAGCGGCGGTTATTACCACAGGCTTGAGAAGGGCGCGGCATCGCTTTCGGCGGGTGAAAAACAGCTTATAAGCTTTGCGCGCATTATCCTTAAGAACCCCTCGGTCATAATACTTGATGAAGCTACAAGCGCGATCGATACCGAAACGGAAATGCTTATAAAACAGGCGCTTGACGTGCTTATAAAAGATAAAACGGCATTTATCGTCGCGCACAGGTTGTCAACTATCCGAAATGCTGATAGAATACTGTATATAGCTGATAAGGGGATTAAAGAACAGGGAACGCACGAAGAACTTATGAAACTTAAAGGACTGTATTATCAGCTGAATATATAAAATAAAGGGAGGAAAAACAGATTATGGGAAAGAAGCTTATGTGTATCCTGCTCGCCTGCGCGCTTGTATTCGGAAGCCAGGCTTCTGCAGACTGCGCAAAGAAAGCAAAGCTGTCCTTTTCTAATCTCACATTGAAAGTCGGACAGAAAAAGAAGATTGTAATTAAAAATAAGAATAAGAAAGCAAAATATACATACAAATCTTCTTCGGCAAAAAAGATCGCGGTAAATAAAAAAGGAGTAATAAGCGCAAAGAAAACCGGCAAAGCAAAAATAACCGTAACCGAAAAACTCGGTAAAAAGGCAAGAAAAGTGGGAGTGATAAAAGTTACGTGCAAGAATGAAGCGAACGAAGATAAGACACAGGACGTAAAACCGTCCGACACGCCCGCGCCGGTTAATACTCCGTCGGCGAAACCTGATATTACGAGCGCGCCGACCGATACGCCGGAACCCACGCCGGAGCCTACACCGGATCTGTATACGACTAAGATAATGACCGTGACGGTTAATGATACAGATTCATATTTCGTAGACGGAAATACATGTTATGTAAATATGCAGTACTTTACGGGAAGCGCCGAAGGAGAGTATTTTAACGGAACGGTATTAAAAGAAAGTACGGTAGTTACGAAAGAATATAAGGAAGACAAAGAAACGAGTTACTGCGCAAGATATATCCTTAAAGGAACTGATGTGACGGGAAACAGCTGCAGTATGTATATCGAAGATAACGGAGTAAAAGACGAAGCGGGAAATCTTGTTTCCAAACCGGTTATCGTAACCGACAGCAAAGAACTTGCCTGGATTGAAACCGCAGACATACAGGGAAGAGTTACGGATAACGGAAACGGTGAAAAGACTATAGATATATTATGGAACGAGTCGAATACGGATCCTGTACCCCCGCCTCAGGTAGTAAGACCCGATACGACCAAATCTTACACGAAAGAATTATTTACATTCTACATAGATATCGGCCCGTCAGATGAGGTAAACGGAAATACAGGAAATGCATCGATGATACATTTCGGAGGCCGCGGCGAAGGACCTAATTTTAACGGTACGGTTGTAAAGGACAGCGTTGACGCAAGGCTTCAGTTTGCCGGACAGGTGCAGACGCTTTCGGCAAGATATATCCTTGAAGGAACCGATGCAAACGGCAATCCGTGTAAGGTATATGTAGAAAATAACGGCATAGACGATAACGGAATGGTTACCGAGCCGACTATCATTACGGACTGTCCTGATTATGCATGGATAGAAAGCGCGCCGCTTCACGGCACGGTAAGCTGGGAAAAAGGGCTTACAATACATATGTGGACTACGGAAGATTAAGATAATTAAAGTATTAAAAGGACCGGTCACGGAAAAGAAAAGCTGCCTAAGGTTTAACAGGCAGCTTTTTTATGTCAGTAGATCATTGTTTCTCTTCTTTATTTTCATGTTTTGAATCAATTAAGGTTTCTATCATAAGTTTCTTTACATATACGTCAAATCCAAGCATACATATAAATGCAAACGTGGACAGTATATCGTTGTCCTCGTCATTTTGCATTTTCGGGAACGCTTCTTTTGCAAGGTTATATTTTTTGGAAACATCCCGCATGAGAATTTCCATGCCGTCAAATTCGAGGTCAAAGATGTATTTGTATATATATTCAAGGTCTATATCCGAATCGGTATCGAAAAATCTTTCGGATATGGGCTTAAAAATCTCCTGTATATCACTGATTGAAAGGAAATTTTTGAAGTAGTATATGAATATTAAAAGAAGCATATGTTTTTTGTTGTACTTCTTTTTTTCGGGCGGCGGGATGAGGTTATTTTTCGCATAATTATTGATCATCGTTTTGGTAAGGGTCTTGTCATCCTCAAACCTTTTATATGAAGAAAGCTGTTCCTCCATAAAAGTAGTGACCTGGTCCATATACAGAGGTATATCGGGAATGGCGTCAGGATTGATATAATTCAGCTTTGAAATCGAAGCCAGTACTTTTCTAAGGTCATTGTCTTTATCCGTTTTATCAGACACGTTAATTCCTCTTTTCATAAACAATATTTGGGCGTAAAGTCATTTACAACTATATTACAATTATATGGTAAAGTTCTAAAAAAGTAAAGAAAAATAAGGGAGGAGAGCAGTTCAAATGTTTATTGTCAGATGTATCAGATGTTGTTTGTTATTTTTAGCCGTAAGTTTTATATTGTGTACGCTTGCCGGCTGTATGGGAAAAACAGAGGATAAAGAACCGCAACAAAAAAGCGGGGGACTTGCGGATCAATTTAAGGATGAGGGCGATGACGCGGTCAGTCAGTCGCAGGGAATGATAGGCTATGGTTTTGCGGACGGTTCCCCGGATGAGTACACATATAACGGGGAGGCGGTTGAAATACCTTATTACATAGAAAATATGGGAGAGGCGGGAGAAGAAAATGCAGAGGTAGGGCTTTTGCTTTTTGTGGACGGGGAAGCGCAGCCTTTTTCTGCGTATGAAGAAGAGGGAAAAAAAGAAGAGGCGGTAATGCAGAAATTCAGTATCCCTCCGGGCAAGCGCGTGGAATTAACATTAAGTTTTTTCCCGGTATCAGGGAAAAAGGGTGAAACGATAGGGATCATTCCCGCAACTATATGGAATCCGGATTTTGTCCCGGAGGGCGGGGAAAATCCGGTGTTTGGGAACAGTTTAAAATTAGGCACCAATATCCCGCTTGAGATAAAAATGGAGGCGGATGGGAATAAGGTGCATAAGGGCGCGCAGACGGATGCCAAGATGATTGATATTCCGGAAGAAATACTGGCTGCGCAGGAAAAGTTTTTTGGAGAGGGAGAGTATGACAGCCTGGATTCTTCGGTAGGCTTTACGATAGAACCGACGAAAGAGAAAACAAATTTGCTTACGGCAGAAAACGGCAGAGCGGATATCACTATAAATCTGTACGGCGGAAAGCAGGTTACCGATAAGATCACGGTATTTGTAAATAACGAGCCCATTAAGATAGACGGCGGGGATTATGTCAAAGTAAAAACAAAAAAGGGAAAAATGTGGCAGATCAGATTTTCGCTGGACATCAGTAACTATAAAGATATGAATACGATCTACGCCGTTGCGATGACAAGCGGGGAAGATTATAAGGTTTCCGATATTTATCAGTCAAATATACTGCTTCTTGCAAAGAAGATCCAAGGTACGGAAAATGCGGAAAAAGAAACGAATGAGCCGAAATCTGAGCAAATAACAGAAGCGGGAAGCAGTAAATATTTTTATCTCGACCATAACTATGAAAATAATTGTCTTGAACTTACGGATCTTGGGAACAGGAAAGTTACGGCAAGCATCCATATAGGGAAAAAGGAAGATATCATGGCGGTATTTAACTGCGAAAACGGTTATGCCGCCGCAAAGCAGAAGTTAAGAAAAAAACGAAAAGATAAATATGTAAAAGGAATCTATATTCCGGACGATACGAAAAGGACAAAAAAGAGCGTCGCAGCGTATGAGCTTGTTTTATATGATAAGGATTTAAAGGAGGTCAGCAGGACAGATGTGCTTGATGCGTTATGCGGCGCGGGCGGCGAAGAAGCGTTAGGCGAAAAACCTGTCCTAAACCGCGCGGGAACGAAGACAGCATGGCTTTCTGCTGAAAATAAAGTATTTTATATGGATCTTAAGACAGGACAGTGCAAAAGCAGCGAGGCGTTTTTAAAAGAAGGCATAGAAGTTAAGCAGATAAGTTTTACAGGGGATGATAAGCTTGCTTTTATTGCAGACGAAGGCGAGACGGACGCCCGCTACGGGTATCTGGATCCGGAAAAAGAAAAACTTATCTCTTTTACAGAACATAATTATCAGGCGTCTGAACTTCATACAGACGGACAGTATATATGCGTAAATGACGCGCACGATCCTTATACGAATTCATCCAGTGGAAAAGTATTAGTCCTTGATTGCGGGACAAATGAACACAATGCATTTAGCGTAGACGGGCTTGAAAGCACACACGCCGCGGTAACGGAAGACGGTAAATCTGTTATTGCCGTAAAGCAGCTTAGCGATAGCGCGTTCAGAGTCAGAAAATACGATTATGAAACGGGAGAAAAATCATACGAAAAAGAAGTCTCAAAAACCGAAACTATAAAACCGGATCAGATCATGCGGTTTGGCGAAAAATATATCGTGACATATATGTCTGATTCAGGAAGGGGATACGCCTGTGAAATTGGAATTAATTGATATCAGTAAAAAATACGGGGATTTCTATGCGTTAAAAGATATGAACGTGACGTTGGAAAACGGCGTCTATGGGCTTTTGGGAGCAAACGGCGCCGGAAAGACAACGCTCCTTAATATTTTGATCGGGGTGCTTAAGCAAAGTTCGGGCAGGATATTATTAGACGGTAAGGATGTAAAAAAAATGGACGTCGCTTATCTTGATAAGATAGGCTATTTGCCGCAGTATCCGAAGTTTTACCCTAATTTCCAAATCGGCGAGTTCCTTGACTATATGTGCTGTCTTAAAGGGATAGCCGCAAAAAAGCGAAAGGAAAGGATCTCAGACGTAATTGAACAGGTGAATCTTACCGAGCATAGAAAAAAGAAGATAGGCGAACTGTCGGGCGGTATGAGACAGCGTCTTGGGATCGCCCAGGCAATACTTAACGATCCCGAGATACTTGTGCTTGACGAACCTACAGCGGGACTGGACCCGGGAGAGAGGATACGGTTCAGGAATATCATTTCCAGACTGTCAAAGAACAGGATGGTGCTTATTGCTACCCATATTGTGCCGGACGTAGAGTGTATCGCAAATGAGATCTTGATCTTACATAACGGGCTTTTGGTAAAAAAGGGAAACGTGGAAGAACTGTGCGGGGCGGTAGGAAATACCGTATGGGAAGTAACGGCGTCCGATAAACAGGCCGAGGAACTGAAAGACCGTTATTTGCTTGCAAATATGAAGCGGGAGGGAAATAAGATATCCATGCGTATCATCAGCGAAGAAAAACCTTCCGAAGCGGCGGAGGCGGTTAAGCCGCAGTTAGAAGATGTTTTTTTATCGGTTTTCAGAAAATAGCGGCGGGGGAGTTAGTTATGAAAATATTATATTACGAGATAAGAAAAAATTTCCTTAGGAAATCAATCTTTGCCGCGCTTGCGGCCCTGATGTTTTTGAACGGTCTTTTTGCCTATTTTCAGTACAGACAGACCGGTTCGGGATTTTCGGATGAAATGACCAGGCATATTGCGTCGGAGGGGGAATGGGATTACCGGCAGAAACTGCATAAAGAGTTTGACGGCGCGGTCACGGAAGAAAAGGTGCGGCGGCTTACGGAAGACTACAAGAAATATTACGCATTGATAAAACAGGGCGATTACAGTACGGAATATGATCCGGATACGAACACGGGATATATATATGGCGATTTTTCGCTGCTTAGGTCGCAGTTTTACGAACCTGTAAAGTATCTGGTTTACTATCAGGGAGAAAATGATCTGTTGGTACACCGCGCAAAAGAAAATATATCATTTTTTAAAGAACTGGGAAATGATTTTGAAGCGTCAAAAAATGCATATATCGTAAAAAAATACAGCGGCAGAAATCCTCTGCTTTTTTATGATACTCTTGGCTGGAGGAAGCTGTTTGAATATGACTATTCGGACGTAATGGTATTCATCATCATGTTTCTTTGCATCACCCCGTGTTTTTATGCAGAACGAAAAAGCGGGATGGAACATATCATCTTAACGGCCAAAAGAGGGAAGAGGGGATATACATATATGAAGTATCTTTCTTTTTATTGCAGCGCGGTCTTTTTGGTTGTTTTATTCGCGTTATATAATTACGCGGTTATGGATTATCTGTATGGGCTTTCGGGCGCGGATATGAAACTTTTTTCACTGGAGGAATTCCGGTATACGCCGCTTGATTTATCCGTATCTGAATTTTATATCCTGCTTACCGCGCTTAAATGCATTGCTTTATGCGGTATCGTTACGCTGTTTGGTGTGATTGCTAAAGTTTTTTCAAATGTTATTACGATATTTTTGGTGATGTTTGCTTTTGTGACCGCAGGCCTGTACGGGGCAGGGTTCATATGCGCAATAAACCCCGCAAGCCGCTTTATGGCGCTTGTAAGTCCCTTTTCCCTGCTTAACGGGGCGCAGCTGTATAAGGGGTTATCGGGGGCAGATATAGCGGGGCATTTTGTGCCGTGGCTTTATTGGTATCTTTTTGCGCAGGTTCTGATCCAGGCAGGAATCCAATTTCTGTTATGGATATACGGCCGGCGCTGTCCGCAGGGGAGGGGAGTGTAAATGTTAGCTAAAGAATCATACAAAGTTTTTATTAAACAGAAGGGGATTTTTTTCATAGCGGCGCTGCTTTTGCTAAAGATATTTTTTGTTGTTCATACCGGTTACGATTCCCATTTTATGATCGATGAAAACGAGGCGTATTATCAGGATTATATACATAAATACGGCGGAAAGATAACCGCGCAGAAAATAAAAGAAATAGAAGCGGAATATGACAGCATATACCACGAAGGAACCGGAACGCTTGCCGAATCCCGAAAAGAAGAGGCGTTTCAGGTAATCTATCACCAGTATCTTTATGAAAAGGAAAAAGGCGGCGGAAGCATACTCGACACAAGAGGATGGCAAAGTATATTGGAGCATGATGATTTGGATTTTTTCCTGATCATCAGCATTATCATCATTTCCTGCATGCTTTTTTGCGCGGAATATGAATCTGAAATGGACGCGCTTTTATTATCATCAAGAGAAGGAAAATACCATGCGGCGAAAACAAAAATCCTGATAGGGACAGCCTCCGGCGCAGTTCTTTCACTGCTATTCCAGATGGTTCATATTTTTTATCTGTATGCTGCGGTTGGTTTAAAGCAGGGCGGCTGTATGCTTTGTTCACTTGAGATGTTTGAAGGGACCCGGTATGACATTTCGCTTTCAAACGCTGCGCTCTTAGTCGTTTTTATGAGAGTGTTCGGGGGAATATTTCTTGCGGCGGCAGCCATGCTTTTAGCGGTACTGTTAAAAAAGAAGAGTTTTGGAATTATTATAAGTTTCATCTCAGTTCTTATTCCGGAGCTGTTATTTTCGGAAGAATCATATGGATATTACATCCCTTTTCCCCTTGGACTTCTTAGGGCGTGCGGATATCTGTGGCCAAACCTTTATGAATCAGCCATTACCGAACATGGATTTGAGAAAGTTTGTGTTTTCCATCACATACCGCAGCCTGCTTTTAGCGGGTGCCTGGCAGTTTTTATTGCGATGTGTTTAGCCGCGTGTTTTTTGTGCTTCATGCTTTTTTCAAAAGCTTACTATAGATTCGGTGGTATCAGAAAAAATATCTGCCTTGCCCTTATAATCGCTTTTGCCGTATTTACAATGAGCGGGTGTAAAGCTGCGCAAAAGATTACGGAACCTGTAAAGTTTCAGATAAACGATGCGGAGAGATGGCAGGATGAGTGTCCGTTTGAAGGAGGAGTTATTTCCATTTGCGATGAGGATAATACAATTATCTATACCGATGAAAATGGGGAAGAAACAGATCTGATAAGGAATGTTTTTCCGCTTGCTTTTCCGATACATAATATATATGTAAACGGAAGGGACTGTTATTATTTAATGGAAAATGACAGCGATACCGGTATCTGCATAAGAAAAATAGATATGGATGATTTTTCAGATACTTTGGTCTATAACTCGACGGAAGAAAATACAGAGGATTTTTACGGCCTTAAGACGAAACGCATAGATGAAGAAAGTATAATTGATAATGGGCAGGAAACAAAATGGTTTTTCGTCTGCGGGAAATATATATACCTGAAGAAAAAATATTATATCATGCAGATAAATATAGAAAACGGCGCGCAGAAAACCGTGGCAGAGAATGTTTCGGACGGGGAGGCGTCATATGAAAACGGAACGCTTTTTTATCTGGATGAGAATGGGGAGCAGGGGGTGTATGAGGAGGAGTAGGCGGTATAAAGACAGAAGACATAAAAGCAATAATAATTATCGTGAAATCGCAATTTAAAGCGATATAAAGTAAAATTTGCTTAAAATATGCAAAAATTTATTGCTTTTTATGAATAAAAGCGGTATGATATTGAATATGATATAAGTAAGATAGGAGTGTGTCGTTATGAAGATACAGGCTGTACTGATAGATGGGTTTAAGAATTTATTTAATGTAAAAATATCTTTTGATAACATTACAGCTTTGGTAGCTCTTAATAATTTTGGTAAGTCCAATGTGCTTTCCGGTATTGATTTTGGGCTGACTTTTATAAAAGCACCGATTGATGACAAGATGGAGATGATGGCTAATTCTAATCTTATTCCGCTTAACCAGAGTATGCAAGGAAGAAATTATAAGTTTGAGGTAGAGGTATTAACCGAGAATGTCGGACAGGAGCATCGGGTACTGTATGGCTATGAGTTTGCTTGGCAGTGTAATGAGGACGAGACTCCTGAGATTGTTAATGAGTATTTGAAAATTAAATTGGATGAGCAAGGACAGAAGTATACACAACTTATTAACAGAATAAAAGAGTGTGCATTGTATAAGAGTTCCGAGACCGGCAGATGC
>CANQDW010000051.1 GCA_947593975.1 uncultured Lachnospiraceae bacterium | reverse complement strand
GCACGGCGGCGGTAACAATTCCACGTTTACCACACATGTTGTAAGTACTACAGGCACTGATTCGTATTCGGCCATAACGGCGTCGATAGGTTCTCTTAAAGGACCAAGGCATGGCGGAGCGAACATGAAGGTAACGCAGATGTTCGCAGATATTAAAGAACATCTTAACGACTGGGAAGATGAAGATGAGATAAGGGAATATCTCCTTAGGATACTTAATAAGGAGGCATTTGACAGAGCCGGTCTTATATATGGAATGGGTCATGCCGTATATACGATATCTGATCCGAGAAAGATCATACTTAAGGATTATGCAAAGCAGCTTTCGGAAGAAAAAGACCGGGTTAAGGAATTCAGGTTATACGAAGCTGTGGAGAGGATCGCTTCTGAAGAAATTACAAAACAGAGGCAGTTGTTTAAACCTGTATGCGCAAATGTAGACTTCTACAGCGGATTTGTATATTCGATGCTTGAGATCCCGCAGGAGCTGTTTACGCCGATATTTACTATTTCGAGGATGTCGGGATGGTGCGCGCACAGACTTGAGGAACTTGTAAATAATGGCAAGATAATAAGACCTGCTTATAAGTTTGTTGGAGTTCACAAAGAATATAAGGAACTGGATAAAAGATAGACAGGTTAAAGAGTTTATGATTAAAAAGGACTGCAAAAAAGAGATTTCCGGCAGTCCTTTTTTTCATGTTTAAAAGTATAGATCATTATTATACATTTTCATAGCCTGCGCTTTATACAGACTTGCGAAGCATGTATATATGTAATGATCGTTTAGGGGACATTTTGTGCATTTTGATGAAAATGACAAAGAGCAAAATAATGACTTTACATATTACAAAAGCGCTGATATAATGATATTACAATAAGTCGGGAGGTGAGACTATGGCATTAACAAATGATGACAGGTTATTTATAACTCAGTTATTCGATATTAAACTTGAACCGATAAAGAAAGATATAGATGAGCTGAAAGAAAGAGTAGCTTCTCTGGAAGAAAGAGTAGCCTCTCTGGAAGAAAGAATAGGTTCTCTGGAAGAAAGGGTAGGTTCTCTGGAAGAAAGAGTAGGTTCTTTGGAATATCGGGTAAGTTCTTTGGAGAACAGTATGAGTTCATTAAGGGATGATGTTAATTATCTGAAGTTTCAAAATGAAAATGAGATACTGCCGCGGCTGCAAAATATAGAAGCCTGTTATGTATCGACATGTGAAAGATACATTGATAAAGCGGGAAAGATAGATGAGATAGAGCAGGATGTAAGCGTATTGAAAACTGTAGCTGCGGAACATAGCCGGATATTGAAAAACATATCATAAAATTCAGACGGAATACAATAATGATCATAGGATGTAAGATATTTATCGCTGATAGAAACCTTACATCTTTTTTTATATAGTATATATATTTAAAAAGGTACTTGACAATATAAGGTATAAGATATAATATTAAACTATGGATACAGAGAGGATTTAATCTGTACAACAGAAAAGTAGGGGGATTTTAATGTTAAAAAAGATGATGTTATCTGTATGTATAGGCATATCCCTGTTGTGTATCGCAGGGTGCGGTAAAGATAAGAAACCGGAACTTGGCGCATATACGTACAGTGAACTTGATGAAGCTCTTTTGTATAATGATATAAGCCATATTAAGGTATACGGTGATGATATATATTTTATTGCGGAGAAGAACCCTGATATTCCTGATGGATTTATGGAAGAAAGTAACCGGCTTCGCAGCGAGGCGCCCGATAATTATGCTGAATTAAAGACCGCGTTATATGATAAATATAACCTTAAGATAAAGGCAGGCATATGGAAGTACAATAAGAAATCCGGAGAGAAAAAACCGGTATACGAAAGAGAATATTATGATAATGAAATTTTTGACGAATATTGTGTTAATGAAGACGGTACGCTTACGGTATTTTTTAGTAAATATAACCCGGAGGCTGACATTGATGACGAGGCTTATGGATACGCAAAGGCAGTTGGGAGCGTTGCAGCCGACGGTACGGAGATATCGTGGCAGACAATGGAAGAATATATGGGTGGAAAAGAGTATAGTGATTCGGATATAGACATTGATTCTTACGGCAACATATATGGCGTGAAAACAAATGATAACCATGAAATTGAATATTTATTTAAACTGAACCCTGATAAAGAGCTTATAGGGAAAATAGACTGGAACATAAATGCAGCCATGGCAGGAAGCAGTATTGATGATAACGGCGATATGCTGATAAAATGCAGTAATAGCGAACCGGGATATGAATATATGACAGCCGGTTTTGATGACGGCAGGCTTGAGCCCGCAGGAGAATTTATAAATACCCTGTCCGGGGAAGCCGATAATGAAAATAAAGCAGAAGAAGCAAAAGAAGGATGCGATTATTCTATTTTGGGCTGCGCGGGCGGAGATTCATATCTTCTGAAAGATAATACATATATGTACAGATACGATATGTCCGATAATACGCTTACGCCTTTGCTTAAATGGATGGACTGCGGAATAGTCGGAGGACATGTACAAAGCGCCGTGCCTGCCGGTGATGACAGTTTTCTGTGCGGCATACTTGGAGACGAGGGTACGATTTATGACAGGATGACAACTGCCGTCATTTTAAAAAAGAGTGACAAAGATGAAAATAAAAAGCAGGTACTTACGCTTACAGGACTTGAAAACAATGATATCATAAGGCAGGAGATAGTTGAGTTTAACAAAAAGAGCGATAAGTATAAAATAGAATACAGGACATATGACAATAAGTCGGATCCTGCTTATGCGCTTACACTTGACATCACGGCAGGCAAAGCGCCTGATATAATTGACGTATCAAGCGTGGATAAAGATATGTTTATTGCTGCGGGAGTATTGTGCGATCTGACGCCTTTTATGGAACAGGATGACACTCTTAATAAGGACTATTTTGTTCCGGGGCTGCTTGACAGTACGGCTGTGGACGGCAAACAATATTATCTGCTGAGGAATTTTACGCTTACTTCTATGGCGGGACATGAAAAAGCCCTTAATAAATATAAAGAAAACTGGAATATAGATTCATTTATGGAGTATTGTGATTCGGCTCCGGAAAATACAAAGGCAATTGATTTTGAATATAAGGACAATATATTTTTTACCATACTGAAAGATGGTATTGATTCATATATTGACTGGAATACGGGAGAAGTATTTTTTGATACGGAAGGATTCAGAAAATTCATGGAATTCTGTAATTCATTCCCTGATGAAGGGAGCGCTGATTTTACGCTTAACGGAAATAAGGCTTTTGGGTCGGGAGATCTGCTTTTTATGGAAGATTATATATCTTGCATGGATAATATATTGTTAAGAAACGCCGCTTCCAAAGGAAATTATACATATATTGGCTATCCGGATAAAGCAGGGGGCTTTTCACATATGATGCCGGGGGATGGAGGAATATTTGCAATAAGCGCGGCGTCAGAACAAAAAGACGGCGCTTGGGAATTTATAAAGCAGGTCATTACGGATGAATATGATGATCCTGACTCATTTCCGGCTTCTAATGAAGAATTTGAAAAAATGTTAAAAAGATATACGGCGGCTAAAGAGTATACCGACGAAACCGGACAGACGGTAAAGCCTGTAAGCGGCGAATATGAAGACCAGGACGGTACAGTGTATGATATATGTCCGGCGGCTGAAAAAGATGTATCTGAATTAAGATATATGATAAAACATTCAAAAATAATTGTTCCGTACGACGAAAACAAGGGATATGGGATAGTCTATGAAGAAGCGGAAAAGTATTTTTCCGGGGAAAAATCGCTTGACGAAACCATAAGCGTTATACAGGACAGGATGAAAAAGTATGTGAATGAAAACAGATAAAAGCAGTTTGCGTAATTAATAAAGGGGGAATTTTTAATGTTAAAAAAAATAATGTTATCTGCATGTATAGTATTATCACTGCTGTGTATCGCAGGGTGCGCCAAAAATAAAAAAGATGAAAAAAAAGAACTTAGCGTATATACGTACAGTGAATTTGATGAAACTTTAAAGGGCAGTATAGTAAGCAATTTAAAGGAGCATGACGGCAATATATATTTTCTTGCCGAAAAATATCCCGACATACCGGATGGATTTTTGGACGAACAGGACAAGCTTGATGAAGAGTCGCCTGATAATATAGAAGAGCTGACAGATAGGTTATATGAGAAATATAACAGCATAATACATGCGGGAATATGGAAATATGATCCAAAATCGGGAGAAAAAAGCGCAGTATACGAAAAAGAATATTATATAAATGATAATATATCGGAATATTTTATTAATGACGACGGTTCGCTTATGATAGTTTTCAAAGAATTAAACCCGGCAGCAGACAAGATAAGCGAAGAGTACACGGTATCCGTCAAACAGGTGACGGCAGACGGAACGGAGATATCTTCGCAGTCTCTTAAAGAGTATACGGGTTATGACGAATATGGCGCAGCCGACATAACCTTTGATCAAAAAGGCAATATATATGGGGAAGTACTCAGTGATGATTATGAGATAAGCTGTATCTTTAAAATGGATCCCGAAAAGAGGCTTATAGGGGAAATAGATTGTAGTGATGAAAATGTCAGCGACAGTATCGCGGATGATAACGGCAGTATGCTGATAAAGAGCAATACGCCTGAGGGGTATAAATATATGACTGCCGATTTTGAAAACGGTAAGCTTAAGCCTTTGGAAGAATTCATAAATACAATACCTGAAGGAGAGGATGAAGATAATAAAGCGGAAGAAAGTACGGAGGGACATGAATATAAATTTTTCGGATGCGCCGGAGAGGATAGTTTTCTTATTGGGGATAATGTATACATGTATGATTATAATATGTCCGACAATACCATTACTCCTTTGCTTAGATGGCTGGATTTAGGAATCGTAGAAAGCAGTGTTGCGGAGGTTATCCCGATCGATGATGAGAGATTTTTGTGCAGCATTACGGAAAATGACAATGGCGACAGAGATATAGTTATCTTTGAAAAAAGCGATGTTAATGATTCAGAAAAAACAACGCTTACTCTTGCAGGTTTACATAACAATGATGATATAAGGAAAAAGATCAGCGCGTTTAACAGGGAAAATCCGCAGTATAAGATAGATTATAAGACTTATGATGATAAGGAAGACCCGTATTATGCGCTGAGCCTTGATATTACGGCGGGCAAGGTGCCTGATATCATTGACCTGTCGGATATAAATAAAGATATATTCATATCTGCAGGAGTGTTATGTGACCTTACGCCTTTTATGGAAAAAGATGACGTCTTAGGCCCTGATTATTTTGTTGACGGGCTCACAGACTGCACGGCCGCAGGCGGCAGACAATACTATTTATCGGACAGTTTTGTTATATATACCATTGCAGGCAAAGCATCATCCCTTAAAAAATATAAGGATAACTGGACTATGGATTCCTTTATAAAATATTGTAATGCCAAAGCAGGCAAAGCGGTATTTTACATAGGAGATAAGCACTCGGTATTTGAAACTCTGCTTATTAATAACGTCAATACATATATTGACTGGAATACGGGAGAGGTATTTTTTGACGGGGAAGAGTTCAGAAAATTTATGGAATTTTGTAATTCGCTTCCCGGTGAAGAGGATGTGGATATCATAAGGGATGAAAACGAAGCTTTAAGGTCAGGGGAGATGCTGTTTGCAGAAACCGATATAACCGGTCTGTCTGATATGGCCATGCATGAATGTTCGTTCGGAGAAATCGAATACATCGGCTATCCGGGAAGCGCCGGCGGAGTATCGCATATTGTATTGGGAAAAGCGTTGGCGATAGGGGCGTCTTCAGAATATAAGGAAGCCGCATGGGAATTTATAAAGAGCGTTGTGACTTCCTGTAAATATGATGAGGATATGTACGGATTTCCGGCTTCTAAGGCGGAATTTGAAAAAATGGTAAAAAGATGTACGGCAACGGAGGAATATACCGACGAAAACGGACAGACTGTAAAGCCGTTTAATGATAAATATACAGATTATGACGGTGCAGTATATGACATAGGTCCGGCAACCGAAAAAGAAGTATCTGAATTAAGAAATATTATAAAACATTCGGCAGTAACCGTATTTGATGACGGTACCGGCGGATATGAAATAATATCCGAAGAAGCGGAAAAATATTTTTCCGGGGAAAAATCGCTTGACGAAACCATAAGCGTTATACAGGACAGGATGAAAAAATATGTGAATGAAAACAGATAAAAGCAGTTTGCATGACTAATAAAATAGAGGGGGGATTTTTATGTTTAAAAAAATAATGTTATCTGTATGTGTAGGGTTATCGCTGCTGTGTATCGCAGGGTGCGGAAAAAATAACAAAGACGAGAAAAAAGAACTTAGCGTATATACGTACAGTGAATTTGACGAAACTTTAAAAGGCAGCCTGATAACCAATATAAAGAAGCATGACGGCAATATATATTTTCTTGCCGAAAAATATCCCGACATACCGGAGGGATTCTCTGAAGAACGGGATAAACTTGATGAAGAGTCGCCTGATAATATAGAAGAACTGACAGATAAGTTATATGAGAAATATAACTGCATAGTACATGCAGAAATCTGGAAATATGATCCGGAGTCGGGAGAAAAAAGCGCGGTATACAAAAAAGAATATTATATAAATGATGATATATCGGAATATTTTATTAATGACGACGGTTCGCTTACTGTGATTTTTCGTGAATTAAATCACGGTACGGACAAGATAAACGAAAAGTATACGTTGTCTGTTAAACAGGCGGCAGCAGACGGAACGGAAATATCTTCGCAGTCATTTAATGAGTATACGGGTTATGACGAATATAACTTTGCAGACATAATCTGCGATCAAAAAGGCAATATATATGGTAAAGCGCTCGATGATGATAATGAAATAAAATGTATTTTTAAAGTGGATTCCGAAAGAAAACTTATAGAGGAGATAGATTGTATCGGTGAAGATATCTGGGGCATTATCACGGACGATAACGGCAGTATGCTGATAAAGAGCAGTACAGCCGAGGGGTATAAATATATGGCTGCCGATTTTGAAAACGGTAAGCTTAAGCCTTTGGAAGAATTCATAAATACAATGCCTGAAGAAGATGAAGACGGCAAAGCAGAAGAAAGTACCGAGGGATGTGACTATAACTTCCTCGGATGCGCGGGAGAAAATAATTTTCTTATTGGAGATAATGTATACATGTATGATTATAATATGGCCGACAATACCATTACCCCTTTGCTTAGATGGCTGGATATAGGAATCGTAGAAAGAAACGTCATGGAAGTTATCCCGATCGATGAAGAAAGATTTTTGTGCAGCATTGCGGAAAATGACAATGGCGATAACGATATGGTTATCTTTGAAAAAAGCGATGTTAATGATTCCGAAAAAACAACGCTTACTTTTGCGGGTTTATATAACGATGATGATATAAGGAAAAAGATTACCGCGTTCAACAGGGAAAATCCGCAGTATAAGATAGAGTATAAGACTTATGACGATAAGGAAGACCCGTATTATGCGCTGAACCTTGATATTACGGCGGGAAGAGTGCCGGATATCATCGACGTATCGGATATAAATAAAGAAATGTTAATATCTGCAGGCGTGTTATGTGACCTTACGCCTTTTATGGAAAAAGACGACGTCTTAGGCCCTGATTATTTTGTTGACGGGCTCACAGACTGCACGGCCGCAGACGGCAGACAATACTATTTATCGGACAGTTTTGGTATATATACCATTACAGGCAAAGCGTCATCCCTTAAAGAGTATAAGGATAACTGGACGATGGATTCCTTTATAAAATATTGTAATTCCAAAGCCGGCAAAGCGGTATTTAACATAGGAAATAAGCGCCTGGTATTTGAAACCCTGCTTATGGATAACGTTAATGCGTATATTGACTGGAATACGGGAGAGGTATTTTTTGACGGGGAAGAGTTCAGAAAATTTATGGAATTCTGCAATTCGCTTCCCGGTGAAGAAGCTGCGGAATTCGTAATGGATGAAGACGGCGCTTTAAAGTCGGGGCAGGTGCTGTTTACACAAACAAGTATATCCGGCCTTTCTGATATGACCATGAAAGAATATACAGCCGGGGAAGTCGCATATATCGGCTATCCGGGAAGCGCCGGTGGAGTATCGCATATTGTATTGGGAAATGCATTGGCGATAGGGGCGTCTTCAGAATATAAGGAAGCCGCATGGGAATTTATAAAGAGCGTTGTCACTTCCTGCAAATATGAGGAGGATATGAACGGTTTTCCGGCTTCTAAGGCGGAATTTGAAAAAATGGTGAAAAGATGTACGGCGACTAAAGAGTATACCGACGAAAACGGACAGACGGTAAAGCCGATAGATAAGAAAAATATAGGTTATGACGGTAAAGAATATGATGTGGGCACGGCAACCGAAAAAGAAGTATCTGAATTAAGGGATATAATAAAACATTCAATTGTGTCCGCAGGCAATTACGATGACGGATATAAGATAATAGCCGAAGAAGCGGGAAAGTATTTTTCCGGGGAAAAATCGCTTGATGAAGCCATAAGGATCATACAGGACAGGATGAAAAAGTATGTGAATGAAAACAGATAAAAAATAAAAATGCAACCTTTTGGGCATATGGATTGTCTTATATATATAAATGAAATAATGGTGAAGCATATGGATAAAATTACTGAGCAGGAATTTTGCCTTGCCGTACGTAAAGAAAGTAAGTCTATGTTCAGGCTGGCATACGGTATCCTTCATAATGCCACGGATGCTGAGGACGCGGTATCTGAAGCTGTTCTTAAGGCATGGAAAAATATAAATACAGTAAGGGATGCGGGCAGGTTAAAAAACTGGATGCTGGCGATCGTTATAAATGAGGCAAAGAATATGTCAAAAAAAGCAAAAAGAGAAGTGGCGGTAGAAGAAATATTCGATTACCTTAATGCATATGAAACACCCGAAAGGCGATCAGACATACTTGACAGCGTAAGTTATCTTAAAGAGAAATACCGTATTGTTATAATTATGTACTATTTTAATGAGATGACCGTTAAAAATATAGCAGAGATCCTAAAGATATCGGAAGGAACGGTAAAGAGCAGGTTAAACAGGGCGAGGGCGCAATTAAAACATATACTTGAAAACCGGAATGATGCCGGATAGGAAGATGCGAAAGGCGGGGTGATATTATGAAGTCATATGATGATATGGATATGTATCTGCATGATGAATTTGAAAAACTGGATATTGGTATACCGGTATCGTATGAAGACAGGATAAGCAGGCTGCTTGATGATCTTCCGAAGAGAAAAAGAAGCCGCCTGCCGGGATATGTACTTTGTCCCGCGCTGATCGTTATCATATGTATATCTGTTTATTTCCCTGCAAAACATATACTTGGAAAAGGCGATTTCATGGCGCAGTGGGGAAATATCCTAAGCAGCATTAACGGCGGCGGCAAAAAAACGACGCATGATAACAAAACAAATACTTACAGGATAACCGTAAAAGGGATCTGTTCAAAACGAGTAGTGTCCGGCGATGATGTGTATGAGGCCGGACGGGATATCCTTATAACCGGACAGGAAATACAGATAGCGGAGGCGTTCTATTTGCTGCAGGGTCAAAGTGAAAAAGAGGCGGAAAAAGCGGCTGTAAAAGAAATGGAAGAATATAACGCCATGTATGTAAAAGCCATAAATAACGGTTTTGATGTTACAGAAGACGAAGTTGATGAATATATATCAGAATTTAAGAAAACCGCGGCGCAGGCGGCGAATTCAGATGATGTAAAAAAGGTTATGGAACAGTTTGGTTCGGAAGAAGAATACTGGGAATATCAGAAGATAGTGTGCGAAAAGCAGCTTGCGATACAAAAATATATACAGACATTAGAGCAAAAAGACGTTGATAATATACGTGAACAGGCAGTAAAGGAACAGGATTACAGACCGGTTGTTTCCAAGGACGATATAGATAAAAAATTTGAAGTACGGTAAAAATATAACGACATACAGGTGGGAGCGGAAAGTATATAAGGGAGCTGCGGGCTTTTATAAGCGGGCAGCTCCCGAAGCATATATATGGTTATTTTTTTTGTGAAAGATGAATGGTAAATCCTGAATACAGGCCTTTAAGGTATATAAAAGTACGGTCGCCGCGTTCGTTGTATCTTGCGGTATTTTCTTCAAATTCAATGCCTTTTTTGCCAAGATGGTATACCGCGCGTTCAACTGAGTTGGTAAGGACCGCGATATGGCCTTTTTCTCCTGTGAAGCTTGCGGCATCATACAGAAGTTCTATGCCTTTTCCGGCAAAGTAACCGACGTTTCCGGGAGCGTCTGTTGTATTAAAGCCGAAAGATGACGCGAAAAATTCCGCGAGCGAGCCGGCATATTCTTTGCTTTCGGTATTGATGCCGACGTGTCCGACTTCAAAGCCAAGCATTGTATTAACAGCCTGTTTTGTAAGTTCCGTTATCTTATCAAATTCACCGTTTTTGATAAAACTGTCTTTTACCATGAAACTTCCGCCGCAGGCGATTATTTTTGGAAATGCAAGGTATGAATTCAGGTTATCTGCGTTTATCCCGCCCGTAGGCATGAATTTTATTTTCGTATACGGCGCTGACATTGCCTTGATCATCGGAAGCCCTCCCGCAGCTTCGGCGGGGAAAAATTTAACTGTGTCAAGCCCAAGCGCGAGCGCGCATTCTATGTCGCTCGGAGTTGCGCAGCCGGGAGTTACGGGGACGTTTTTATCTATACAATATTTTACTACGTCGGGATTAAGCCCTGGGCTTACAATGAAACGCGCGCCCGCGTTTATCGCCCTGTCTGCCTGTTCTGTAGTAAGTACGGTTCCCGCGCCCACGAGCATGTCGGGAAATTCTTTTGTTATGAGCTTTATGGATTCTTCGGCGGCAGAAGTCCTGAATGTGATCTCCGCGCAGTAAAGTCCGCCGCTGCAGAGAGCTTTTGCAAGAGGAACGGCGTCTTTTGCATCATCCAGTTTTATTACCGGAACTATGCCTATTTTGGATATTTCTTCTAAAACGGTATTCATATATGAGTCTCCTTTACAAATAATTCTGTTATCATTATAAATCAACAGAGATAGTTGTCAAATTAAAATAAAGATATTTTGAGTGTATGACCCGCATATTTCTGCTATAATGGCATTGGAATAAATAATAAGTTAACAGGAGGGATCATATATGTCATATGAGTCAAAAAGACCGGCTCCGGGAGAAAGGTACCGCCATTATAAAGGAGGGGAATACCAGATCGTTACAATGGCGTCGCACACAGAAAGCGGAGAGGAGCTTGTAATATATCAGGCGCTGTATGATGATTTTAAAGTATATGCAAGGCCTGCGGATATGTTCGGGGGCTTTACAAAGGAGGGAAAAAAGAGGTTTGTGAAAATATCGGGAGGCGAAAAGGCAGAGGATGAAGGGCAAAATCTGCTTGAGAGCATACTTGACGCAGACAGTATAAGGGAAAAACTTGAAAAGATCACGGAAAAGAAAGATATGCTTGATGCGAGGATGCTCGGAAATCTGGCAGTGGCATTTGATATAGCTCCGGATACCGAAAATCCTTCCGGGTTATATGAGCAGATTGTACAATATCTTGAGACGCGTGTAAGGTATGAGACCGACAGATTGAGATAATATGTACAAAATGACAGATTATATTTTGTTTAGTACTGATGTATACATTTGAATGATATACTGTTATAATTGATTTAACAAAACAAGTTGACAAGCATATGCTTTTGTATTATCATAAGACATATAAGAACATAAGTTCGAATAAGGAGGATATATAATGGCAGACAGTAATAAATTAAAGGCGCTGGAATCTGCGCTTGCGCAGATTGAAAAGCAGTATGGAAAAGGTACGGTCATGAAACTTGGCGACAAAGGAGCCGTACTTAACGTAGAGGCTATACCTACGGGTTCGCTCAGCCTTGATATCGCGCTCGGGGTAGGAGGAGTGCCGAGAGGAAGGATCGTTGAGATATATGGCCCTGAATCAAGCGGAAAGACAACGGTTGCGCTTCATGTTATTGCCGAAGTACAGAAGAGAGGCGGGATCGCAGGATTTATAGATGCGGAACATGCCCTTGATCCGGTATATGCAGGCAATATAGGCGTGGATATAGATAATTTATACATATCGCAGCCCGACAATGGGGAGCAGGCGTTAGAGATCACGGAGACAATGGTAAGGTCGGGAGCAATTGATATTATAGTAGTGGACTCGGTTGCGGCTTTGGTGCCGAGGGCGGAGATAGACGGAGAGATGGGCGATTCACATGTAGGTCTCCAGGCAAGGCTTATGTCGCAGGCACTCCGCAAGCTTACGCCGGTTGTGAGCAAATCAGGATGCGTGGTTATATTTATTAATCAGCTTCGTGAAAAAGTAGGCGTTATGTTTGGCAATCCGGAGACGACAACAGGAGGACGCGCCCTCAAGTTTTACTCGTCTGTCAGAATGGATGTAAGAAGAATAGAGACCCTTAAGCAGAATGGAGAATTTATAGGCAACAGGACAAGAGTGAAAGTTGTAAAGAATAAAGTTGCGCCTCCGTTCGGCGAGGCGGAATTTGACGTGATGTTTGGAAAGGGTATATCAAAGGAAGGGGATATACTTGATCTTGCTGTAAAGAAGAACGTTGTTGATAAGAGCGGGGCATGGTTCGCTTACGGCGGCGAAAAGATCGGACAGGGGCGTGAGAATGCGAAGCAGTTCCTTGTAAATCATCCGGACATAATGGATGAGATAGAAAGAAAAGTAAGGGAACTTTTTAGCATTGATGTATCCGCGTCCGAAGAGAAACCGGAAGAAGATATTGATTTTTTTGAATAATATATTATCCGGGTAATTTGCAAATAAGTTTTATGATTGCTTATCTGCAGTATATAATATAGGGAGATGACAGTAATGGAGTTTAGTTCTGAATATCAGCAGGCGCTTTATAAAGCGATGACTCTTCTGCGTTATAATGAAAGAACATGTCATGAACTGAGGGAGCGGCTGCTTGCAAGCAAATTTTCCGAAGAGACGTCCGATAAAGTGGTAAAGCATCTTGCCGAAGAGGGACTTCTGAATGATAAGAGATATGCGGAATATTATCTTGTATGCTATAAGGACAAGAAAAGCATTAAGAGGATACGCAAAAAACTTATGGAAAAGGGAGTTGCGGAAAATGTAATAGACGAAGTGCTTGAAGAGGCGGATGATTCGGGAGCTTTTGAAAAAGCGCTTAAGAAACAGCTTGTACGCAGAAAGGTCTCGGATATATCCGAGGCGGATTATCCTACCAAAAAGAAGATAGCCGAATCATTATACAGGCAGGGATATCCCGCAGAGAAAATAAAAAATATTTTATATTAAGAACACACCGGAATTATCAGTCGGGAGGCATCCGTTATATATGGATGCCTCCCGGCGTTTTGCCTGCGGATAAAAATTTTTATTAAAATCATATCTGTACACATAAAACTTGTTTTTACGGATAAAATATACATTAATGTATAAAGTAGGTGATAAAATTGTCTGATAGCAAAAAAAGAGGAAAGCAGAGCATTTGTTTTGATAATCCGCCTTTTATAGCGGGATGGGCGTCCGTAGCCGGAAAAAAAGAATCTGAAGGACCGTTGGGGCGTTATTTTGACGTAACATCAGATTCGGCGTTATTTTCTTCTGAAAACTGGGAAGAGGCCGAGAGTAAGATGCAGATGTTGGCGGTAAGATGCGCGATCGAAAAGGCGAACGTAAAAAAAGAAGATATTGATTATATTGTGGCGGGAGATCTGCTCGGACAGCTTATGGCGACTTCGTTCGGGATTAAGAATCTGAACATAGCATTGTTTGGAGTATACGGCGCATGTTCCACAATGGGAGAATCGGCAGCGCTTGCGGCAATGCTTATAGACGGAGGGTTTGCAAAGAGGACTATTGCGCTTACGTCCAGCCATTTTGCAACGGCGGAAAAGGAATTCAGGTTTCCGCTCGGCTACGGAAGCCAGAGACCGCTTTCCGCAACAACCACGGTTACCGGAAGCGGCGCGATCATATTATGCGCTAAAGATCTTGCAAAAGAAACAGACGGTGATAAAAAACAATATGTAAGTATTACGGGGATCACTACCGGAAAGATCGTAGATTACGGAATAAAAGACCCTAACAATATGGGAGCCGCAATGGCTCCGGCAGCCTACGATCTTATTAAAACCCATGCCGATGATTTTAATACCGATTTTAGCGATTATGACAGGGTGATCACGGGAGATCTGGGAGTCGTAGGCAGGGATATCCTTATGAATATGCTGTCTTCAGACAGGATAGATATAAATAAGATATATATGGACTGCGGGATAGAAATATATAACAGCGACAAACAGGATACGCATTCCGGAGGAAGCGGCTGCGGCTGCGCAGCGATCACGCTCTGCGGTCTTGTTATGGATAAACTGATGAAGGGAATATGGAAAAAAGTATTGTTTGTGCCGACGGGAGCTCTTATGTCGACAGTAAGTTATCACGAAGGCAACAGTATTCCGGGAATTGCGCACGGAATAGTGCTGCAGTCGTCATTATAGGAGGTTATTGTTTATGGATTATGTAATCGCATTTGTAGTTGGCGGGCTGATATGCGCGGCTGCGCAGATCGTACTTGATAACACTAAGCTGCAGCCGGGAAATGTTATGGTAATACTCGTATGCCTGGGCGCCGTGCTTGGTTTTGCAGGCGTATATGAACCGTTTAAAGAATGGGCAGGTTCGGGCGCGTCGGTGCCGCTTCTTGGATTTGGCAATACGCTGTTTCAGGGTATAAAAGAAGACATTGCAAAGAACGGTTTTGTCGGAGTGTTCACGGGCGGGTTTACCGCGGCAGCAGCAGGCATATCCGGAGCCCTTATTATGGGATATATAGCGTCTGTTATATTTAATCCGAAAATGAAGTAAAAATTATAGCGGTCTGATTATTTATATGATATAATCTCATTGATATGCATTTTAATGCGCATTTTGTCGAAAGGAATTGTATATGCCATGCATTTTGGAAAGATATCCGCTATATTTTTAATTATTCTTATGGTTTTGTGTATATCATCATGCAGCCTGCTTCCGGAAGAAGAAGTGTTCAGGACAACAACGCTTGTCAAGGAATATGAAGGCACGGAATTTAACATGACTACGGTAAAGCGCGGTGATATAAGGGACTATCGCAATATCCCATGTGAATTCAAACAGTCGAATACAGAAAATATAAGCATCCCTATGTGGCTTACCGTTGACAGGGTATGCGTAAAAGTCGGGGATAAGGTAAAAGAAGGGGACCTTTTGGTTGAGCTTAACTCCGATGATGCGGAAATAGATATTGATGAAATAAAATATGAGATAAAGAAACAGAAAAAGATTATTGAACAGACGCGCAGGATGTGCGAACTTGAGATAGCAAAGCAAAAGATAGTGCTTAATGAAGATATTTCCATAAAGGCAATAAAGGAAAATTATGACGTGCAGATATCTTCTTATGAAAATGAACTTGACGTTCTTAAAACCCAGCTTTCCGACGCCCGAAAGGAACAGAGCCGTTACCAGATAAGGGCGTCGGTAGCGGGTACGGTTACATACGTTGATACAGGCGCGGCGGGATATAATCAGAACGGCGCGCACGGTCATGATCCCGGAATGAATTTCGGGCAGGATGTTACCGTAGTAACCGTATCTGACGGAGGGATGCCGTTTTTTTGCGCCGATAAGGATTCCTCAGAGTACATAAGCATGCTTTCAGAGGGGCAGCAGATGAAAGTAACATGCGTTGATAAAGAATATGATACGGTCGTGCATTTTCCGGAAGATGAGGAAAATATGGTGTATTTTATGCTGGATTATGTGCCTGATAACATAAGCGACGGCAATATTGCGAACGCCGAGTATGTCATAGAGGAACATAAGGATGTGCTGTATCTTCCGGACAGTTCGGTTAATAAAATGGGAGATTCATATGTAGTATATTACGAGGATGAAAACGGCCTTAAGAGCGCAAAAGAAGTGACGGTCGGCCTGAAAGCCGAAAATAAGATAGAGATAACGGGCGGCTTGGAATTCGGCGATGCCGTTATAGTACGTTGAAAGGGAGAAATGGTATGAAAAAAATATATTTTATTATTTCCGTACTCAGCGTGTTTATGATATTTGCGGGATGCGGCAAAGCGGAAAAGACAATGAGCGTTCCGGTACTTAACGAGCCGCAGGGAGATATGAGCGACGTTGTTGAGGTAACGCGGCAGGAAATAAGCAATACGCAGTACAGAGATGCCCAGGTGATCCCTTATACCGAGGAGATGGGGTTTAGCACCAACGGCATTATTGAAGATATTAAGGTCGTACAGGGGCA
>CANQDW010000050.1 GCA_947593975.1 uncultured Lachnospiraceae bacterium | reverse complement strand
TTAAAATCATTATACCTCAAGGAACCAATACTCTTTTTATTTATTTTTGATCAACTGACAATATCTTTACTCCAACTTGAAATACACAAACATAATTTTCTTTTATTTCTTTCACAGCGCAAATAAACGCATCCATTTCATCATCCGTCCCTACCGTGATCCTGAGATAATTGTCTATTCGCGGCTTATCAAAATATCTCACATATATGTTTTTTTCCCGTAGCTTTTCAAAGATCATTTTTGCCGGCATCTTTTCATGCGACGCAAATAAAAAATTCGCTCCGGAATCAAGCACGGCAAATCCCATCTGCTCAAGTTCTGCTTTGGTACGGTTACGCGTATTTATAATCTTTTCAAGAGTGTTTTTAAAATATGCATCGTCTTTTACCGCTTCAACTCCAAACGTTATCGCCGGCATATTCATCGTGTATGAATTATATGATGCCTTAACGTCTTTAAGCGCGGCGATCAGAAGCGGACTGCCCATGGCAAATCCTATCCTTACGCCCGCCATCGACCTGGATTTGGAAAACGTGCGCACAACAAGGAGGTTGTCATATTTGTGTATAAGCGGAAGCACGCTCTCCCCGCCAAAATCAATATAAGCCTCGTCAATAATAACTACCGAGCCGCTGTTTGCTTTTATGATCTTTTCAATATTATATACCGGTTCATAAAGTGAAGTCGGCGCATTCGGGTTAGCTAATACTATGCCGCCGTTTGGCTCCATATAATCATTTATATCTATCCTGAAATCATCCTTAAGCGCCGGTCTTTTATACGGTATCCTAAAAAGCTCAGCCCAGACATCATAAAACGAATACGTAATGTCAGGGAAAAGTATAGGTTTATCGGAATTAAAAAATGTAAGAAACGACATCGCAAGCACGTCGTCCGAGCCGACGCCGACAAATACTTCCGATGTATCCGTGCCGTAATAATCCGCTATCGCCTCGGTAAGCTGCGTTACATCAGGGTCAGGATACAGTCTGAACCTGTCTGTATCCATGCCGGCGCAGGCTTTTCTAACCCCCGGCGCAGGCGGATACGGATTCTCGTTCGTATTAAGTTTTATTACATTATCTGTCTTTGGCTGTTCTCCCGGTACATAAGGCTCTGTTTTCCTTACATTTTTCATCCATTCTGACATTACATATTTACCTCTTTTGCTTTATCTTTTTATTTTCCATATTCTTCTGCCAGTTTTTTAAATGCAGGCAGGGCGCGCTTTATCATATCGTTATCAACGCAATATGCTATGCGCACATAGCCAGGTCCGTTAAACGTAGCCCCCGGAACAACTAACAGGTTATATTCCTTTGCCTTTGCCGTAAACGCCTTATCGTCTCCGTCAAACGCCTTTACAAACAGATAAAAAGCTCCCTGGGGCTTTATGCACTCATAACCCATTTCAGTAAGGCTTGTATATAAAAGTTCCCTGTTCTTATTATAAGCCTCCACATCAACTTCGGCATCCACGCACTCTGCGACCACCCTCTGTATAAGCGAAGGAGCATTTACAAATCCAAGTATCCTGTTGGCCACACACGCTGCTGCCGCAACATTCTCAAAATCATCTATCTCATCAGGCATAACAAGATATCCTATCCGCTCGCCCGGAAGCGAAAGCGACTTGCTGTATGAATAACCTACTATCGTATCTTTATAATATTTAGTAAGATAACATACCTTTGCGCCGTCGTATACAAGTTCGCGGTACGGCTCGTCTGCAATCAGGTATATCGCTTTATCATACTCCTTTTCCTTTTCATACATCACGCGGGCTATCTCTTTTATCGTCTCTTCGGGATATACGACGCCCGTAGGGTTATTAGGGTTATTTATGATAACGGCCTTGGTCTTTTCGGAAAATGCTTTTGAAAAACTCTCGGCCTCAGGAAGGAAATCATCCGTAGGCGGAACTTCTATAAGTACTCCCGAATAATTAGCCACATAATTTTTATATTCGCCGAAATACGGAGAAAATGTTATAACTTCGTCTCCCGGATCAAGGAGCGTCTTAAGGATAACATTAAGCCCTCCGGCTGCCCCTACAGTCATGAGTATATTATTCTCATTAAACGACGTGCCGTGTTTTTTATTAAGGCTGTCCGCTATCTTTGCCCTGACGTCTTCATATCCCGCATTAGCCATATAACCGTGCACATATGTTTCATCTTCATTTTCAATTATATCTGTTATCGCTTTCTTTACCGCTGCCGGAGGCGCCACGCTTGGATTACCAAGGCTGAAATCATACACATTTTCAGGTCCGTATTCTTTCGCCAGACGCTTGCCTTCCTCAAACATTGCCCTTATCACAGAACTCCCCTTAACATAATCAACCATACTCTTTGCGATCATAGCTATACCTCCGTAAAATATATTAGAAATATTCTACATCCCTGTTAATATATTGTCAATATTGCCGGTCTTGTTACAAAAGGTATGTATTAGTGTCAAAAAGTTATATATTTGCAAAAAAATGTTGACTAACAACTATAGTTAGTGTCAAAATGTCATTAATGGAGGGGTGTACATGGATTACTACACAATTTCTGTCTCAAAGCCGGTTTTGTATCACCTCACAGGCAAATTTGAAGCGCTGTCTGAAGACTGGAAACATGCCGAACTTTTTCTTGACGATTACGAACTGTGCGTTGTTACCAAAGGCGTTCTTTATCTTGAATACAACAAACAGCAATATCATATAGGAGAAGGTGAGATGCTGCTCCTTCCCCCTGTGCCCGAGCCGTTTAATAAGCGCAAAGGTTATCAAAGCTCCGACTGCTCATTTTACTGGATGCATTTTGAGCCGCAGGGGCAAAGTTCGTCCGAAAACATCTCCCTTCCCGAATACTGCAGGCTTATACATCACGAAAAGATCATAATTCTCATGAAACAGCTTCAGGACGCCGTAAGGAATAACTCTAACGCGCACACGCTTAATTATATGGCTACAGTCATATTGTGCGAGATATACGACGATATAAAAACGCACATAAACACTCCTTCCGACACTAAAGCAAGCCGGCAGATATATGAAGATATTGTCGATTATGTTAAACATAACATCCATTCCAAACTTACCGTAAGGCAGATTGCCGAAAAATTCGGATATAACGAAAAATATATATCATATATGTTCTGCCGCATATCAGGCGTTACGCTAAAGCAGTTCATACTGGAACAGAAAGCAGAAGCCGCAAGCTTCTTTCTGACTGATACCAACCTTACGGTACAGGAAATAGCAGTAAAGCTCGGATATAACGACAGTCATAATTTTATGAGAAGCTATAAAAACACAACAGGGTTTTCACCTACCGAATACCGCAACGCATTTACGAAGCGGGTACTTAATCATTGATATGGAGGAAAATATATGCAATTAAAAAAGACTACCGCCCTGCACGAACTTAAAGGTCCGGATGTAACGCTTTTAGACGGTACGATGAAGCGCAGGGAACAGGATAACCGCAGTTATCTTATGGAACTTACAAACCGCGCGCTGCTTTATAACCACGAGTTTGAAGCCGCGCTTGTACATGACGCCGAGATCCCGCGCGATATCCACGGCGGATGGGAATCGCCCACATGCCAGTTAAGGGGACATTTCCTCGGTCACTGGCTTTCAGCCGCCGCCATGCACGTATATGAAACCGGCGACGCCGAACTTAAAGCCAAAGCGGACACTATCATAAACAGGCTTTATGAGTGCCAGAAGGCAAACGGGGGAAGCTGGGCTGCAAGCATACCCGAAAAATATATGTACAGGATCGCAGCAGGAAAAGGCATCTGGGCTCCGCACTACACGATCCACAAAACTTTTATGGGACTTGTGGATATGTATCTGTATACCGGCAATGAAACAGCCCTTACAATAGCAGATAATTTTGCGGACTGGTTTTACGACTGGACAGATAATTTCAGCAGAGAAAAACTCGATGACATACTTGACTTTGAAACAGGCGGAATGTTGGAAATATGGGTTCTTTTATATGAAATAACCAAAAAAGACAAATATAAGGCTTTAATGGACAGATATTACCGCTCTCGCCTGTTTCGTCCCCTCCTTAACGGAGAGGATCCGCTGACCAACATGCACGCCAATACCACGATACCCGAAGTCATCGGCGCAGCGGAAGCTTACGAGGCGACAGGCGATACCAAATATCGCGATATTGCATCAAAATATTGGGAGCAGGCGGTCACAACCCGCGGAATGTATGCCACCGGCGGTCAGACCAACGGGGAAATATGGTCGCCAAAAATGGAGCTGTCGCAAAGACTTGGCTTAAAGACGCAGGAACACTGCACTGTTTACAATATGATCCGCCTTGCCGATTATATGTTCAGATGGTATAAAGACGCTTCTTATGCAGATTATATAGAAAGAAATATATACAACGGCGTTATGGCGCAGACGTACTGGCACTGGGAATACACCAACGGCTACACAACCGATAACCCTACCGAGGGTCTTATCGCATATTTCCTTCCTATGCGCGCCGGCTCACACAAGGGCTGGGGCAGCAAAACAAGCAATTTCTTCTGCTGCCACGGTTCGATGGTCCAGGCAAACGCCGCCTTCAACAGATACATATATTATCAGGAAGAAAAAGATATATACGTGAACCAGTATTTTGAATCGGATGCGCATGTTATAATAGAGGAAACCCCGGTGATCATACACCAGAGGCATGATCTGCTCACAGGAAGTTTCCACCTGTCAAGTACAAGTTCAGGAAAGCATACAATTAACAGAACTCCGTCGGAATATCCACACAATCCTGACACAATTACAGTGTATCTTAGTATAGAAACCGAAAAACCCGTGGATATGAATATACATGTACGCATACCGTGGTGGATAGTTTCACCGTCAGAAGTACTTCTTAACGGGAAAAATATTGCCGTGATAAAAGACGGCAGCTGTTACGCCGACATAAACGGTACTTTTAATAATGATGACGTAATATGCATCACTCTGAAAAAAGGCATTACCGTATGTCCTCTTCCGGACGATCCGGATATGGCCGCCTTCATGTACGGACCGGAAGTGCTTTGCGGATTGTGCAGCGAAGAACGTACGCTTACTGTTGACCGCGATCATCCCGAAACAGCGCTTGTTCCCGAAAACGAACGCGAATGGGGATTCTGGAGACCTCAGTTTAGGACACGCGGACAGGACAGGGGAATACGTTTTATTCCTCTTAACCAAGTTGGATATGAAAAATACAGTGTGTATTTTCCATTATTATATAAATAATGAATAAATTTTTAAGGAGGTATTTTAATGAAAAAAACACGCTCAAAGAAAAAGCTGCCGACCAAGATTGCGGCTTTAACCATGGCTGCAGGCATGGTCATAACCATGCTCCCGCAGGGCGGCGGGACGGTAAAAACCGTAAAAGCTGCTTCTGCGCCATACGGTACGAAAGCTTTTCCTCTTGACGAAGTCCAGATTACAGACGAGTACTATGTCGCAGCGCAGGATTCCGACATAGAATTCTTATGTAATTTTGACGCAGACAGGCTGCTCTCACGTTTCAGGGAGACAGCGGGACTTGATACGAAGGGCAAAAGGCCATACAGCGGATGGGAGGACAGCTACATCGGAGGACACTGCGTAGGTCACTATCTTTCTGCTGCAGCGCAGGCGGTACAGGCAACCGGCGACCCTACATTAAGCGACATCCTGACCTATATGATCGATGAGCTTGCGGTATGCCAGGACGCTCTCGGCACAGGATTTATATTCGGCGCCAAAATCGAAGATAAGAGCTACGTTGAAAAGCAGTTCGATTTTGTAGAAGGAAAAGTAAGCAAGGCCGAAAACTGGGTGCCATGGTACAATATGCACAAAGTCCTTACAGGACTTCTCGACGTATACAAATGTACAGGCAATAACAAAGCGCTTGATATTGCCAAGAAACTCGGAACATGGGTATACAACCGCGTAAGCGCTTGGACTACGGGAGTTCAGAACCGTGTACTTGGCACAGAGTACGGCGGCATGAACGACTGCCTGTACGAACTGTATAAACTTACAGGCGACACGACTTACAGGGATGCAGCGCATATGTTTGACGATCCTAACCTTTATAAAACAATTACATCCGGAAATGATAATACTTTGAACGGAAGGCACGCCAACGCTACAATACCGAAGTTCCTCGGCGCGCTTAACCGTTATAAGGTCCTTGCCGAAAAAGGCGAGCTTACCGCTGAAGACGAGGAATATCTCACATATGTTGAAGATTTCTGGACGCTCGTTACAAGCAAACATTCATTTGCTACAGGCGGATTAAGCGATATGGAGCATTTCAGAAACGATAATGCGCTTGACGCCACACGTACACAGTGCAACGCCGAAAGCTGCTGCGCGCACAATATGCTCAGGATGTCAAGGGATCTGTTCATGTTAACCGGCGACGTAAAATATGCCGACTATTATGAAACCACTCTCAGAAACGCTATCATGGGATCAATAAATACCAACGACGGAAGCACTACTTACTTCACGCCGATGGCAACAGGTTACTTTAAGTTCTTCAGCCAGAGCGATCCGGACAAGAACATGTTCTGGTGCTGTACAGGTACCGGAATGGAGAACTTCACGAAACTTGGCGACAGCATATATTTCCATAATGACGATTCCATTATCGTAAACCAGTATGTTGCATCAATCCTGAACTGGAAAGAAAAAGGAATCACGCTCACACAGGACAGCGACGTAACAACAAGCGATGAAGCCACATTTACGGTATCAGCTTCTTCTCCTGTAAAACTGCACATATACCTGAGAGTTCCCGAATGGATATCAGGTCCTTCATACGTTACGGTAAACGGCGAATCAGTAGCCGCATCCGACGACGGCGGTTATATCGACCTCGACCGCACATGGTCAAACGGCGACGTTATCAAGATCAAATATCCTATGACCGTACAGGCAATAGGACTTCCTGATAACAATACGGTATATGCATTCCGTTACGGTCCTACGCTCCTTGCCGCAAAACTCGGAACCGAACGCATGGATCTTTCAAACGGCGACAACCTCACATGGGCAGGAGCAAACCTGAGCGCCGCTCACTACAAAGTTGTAGGTTCTGAAGAATGGGCTACGGGAATTGCATACGGCTCCACGAACACAAATATACTTGGTCCTGAAACTCTCTATATAAATGACGCCACACTCGAATCATTTATGCAGAACATAGCGGACAATATGGAGAGAACTTCTTCCGACACGCTTGAATTTACACTGAACGGAACCGACGCTGCCGATAACTTTGACGGCGGTCTCACATTCGTACCATTCAATACTCTTAACGACGAAAGATATGGTATATACTGGTACTTCAGCGCGCAGACCCAGGAAGAACTTGAAGCATCCATTCTTAAGAACAAAGAAGAAGGAAGGATTGCAAACTGTCTTGTTGATTCATTACAGCCCGGATACGGACAGTATGAGCAGGACAGCATACATGCTATTGAAGAAAACGGCTCGGTAGCAGGTACGATCGAACAGGGCGGAAGCACACGTTATGCATCTGCCGGCGGATACTTCTCATACAATATGAAAGTAAATCCTGAAAGGAACAATTCCGTACTCTGCAGATTTGCAAAAGAAGATAACGGAAAAACTATTAAGATAACCGTAGGCGATACTGTGATCGCATCTGAAACGCTTAATTACAGCGGCGCAGACGACTTCTATAACGTATATTATAAGATTCCTGAAGACGTGCTCAAAAACAGCATGACAAACCTTCAGGTTACGAACGACGCAGGAACACAGGAAACATTTACAGTGGTAAAAGTCAAATTTGAGAGCAACGACTCAAACGACAGCGCAAGGCTTGTCGGCGGTCTGTATACAACCGTTGACTTCAGCACAAATGCATCCATTACACAGATAACGCCTAATATAGGTAATATTGAACAAAACGGCGATGAATTTACTCTGTATGTACCTGCAGGAACACAGGTAGTTAAGGCAAATATCAAGTTAGGCGATATCACAGGACTTCTGTATATCGACGGCCGCCTCGTAAACGACGGCAAAATGCAGACATTTACGGTAAACGGAGAAAACGTAACATTTAACCTTAAGGCATATGCCGAAGATCATACAACTTCTAAAGACTATACTTTAAACGTTGTACAGGGAATGCCTGATGAAGCCAAACCAACGGATCCTCCTAAAACCACGGACAATACTAATCAGCCAACTGTTTCGCAGCCAAGCCCGGCTCCTGCTCCTGCGGCTAAAAAGTCCATAAAGATAAAATGCAAAAAAACTGTTAAAGTCGGCAAATCAATTAAACTTACGGCTAAACTTACCAAGGTTAAAGGCAAAGTTAAATGGAGCGTTAATAAGAAGAAACTTGCCAAACTTACGAACGCTAAGAAAAACACAGTAAAACTTAAAGCTCTTAAACCTGGAAAAGTTAAGGTTACCGCAAAAGTTAAGAAGGTTAAGAAAACTGTTACGATCAAGATCAAGAAATAGTTATATTTATTTCGTAGTACAGTAATCCAAACAGGTCATGAGCGCTCTGCCATACAGCAGGGCGCCATGCCTTTACGGATGCTTTTATAACGTTATTTAAGCAGCCAAATTACCGGCTTATAGAAAGAGGGTGCGGATGTTATGAAAAAAATATTGTTGATCACATTTATTTCCATGATATTTGGCATATTTATTCCCACAGTTTCAGTTAATGAGGCAAAGATAAAAAATATAAAACCAAATTCCATAACCATGTCTGTTGGTGAAAGAGCAAAAATCCGGACAAAAATAAAAAAGAAGATAAAATGGAGATCAAACAACAAAAAAATTGTAACGGTTTCCAAAAAAGGTATACTAAAAGCCAAAAAGCCGGGGAAAGCAAAGATATCAGCATATGTCGGCAAGCAAAAGACCGTATACAATGTTACTGTATTAAAAAACACTGACAATACAATTTCCGTCCTCGGACAGGACGTTATTTTCTCACAGCCAACACCTGCTCCAACCGACACTCCCGGGGCTTTGAACACCCCAAAACCTGCCGACACTCCCACGCCCACTCCTTATAGCGGCGAAGACGTTTCGGACATATGGCTTTTCTTTGACATTAACGAAAGCGAAATAAAACCTGAAACCACACTGCTTACAGGAAGCGTTGACAATAAAAATTATGAAACCGCTATAAAGGTAAAAGTAAACGGAACTCTGACAGCAGAAAAGCAGCTGTTAAACGGAGAAGATACTTTCAGCCTCGAAGTGGATTTTTCAAATTATAAACCCGGAGATGAAGTAATCATAAGCAGAGAATATACCGGAAATTTGCCTGTTCATCCCAATGTCAGGATATTAAATCATGCAAAAAGATTTCTCATCATAAAAGATTATCCCATAGTGGCTGACGCGTGGTTATACTTTGACGTTGACCAGGAATACATAACGCCGGAAACTACGTTTATAACCGGCGGTGTGATCATGCCGTCTTATGAAACTGCCATACGTGTAAAAGTGAATGACGCCATTATAGCAGAACAGAAACTTTTGAATGGCGAAGAAACTTTTTCATTAAACACAGATTTCTCCGGATATCAGACCGGTGATGAAGTCGTAATCAGCAGAGAATATATTGGAACGAATACCAACCCTTCTCTTGCGATATGGAATCAGCACAAGACGTTTTTGATTACAGAGCCATAGAATTGCTTGCATACAATATTCGCGCTGTGAAAAAAATTAAAAAAAGTGTTGACATCTGTTAATCGATATAGTAGAATATGTTTTGCGTCACGGAAAAGTCAGTGAAACTGGCTCGCCGGGAATAAATCGGGGTGTGGCTCAGTTTGGCTAGAGTACTTGATTTGGGATCAAGGGGTCGCAGGTTCGAATCCTGTCACCCCGATTGAAAATTTAATAGTGGCGGTTTATATACCGTATATGCGGGTGTAGTTCAATGGTAGAACACTAGCCTTCCAAGCTAGGTACGTGGGTTCGATTCCCATCACCCGCTTTTTTATATGTTTAATATGAAACTTCCGGGATGAATCCGTTTTATGGGATATCAGCCCGGAAGTTTTTGACAATTTCAGGATACTGTCAGGATATTAGCAGATACTGTTTCCGCAGAAGCACGATAACAACAGTATGATCCAGATAATACTGCAGCAGTCGGAACCGCCGCCGTTACCGCCGCATCCTCCGCCAAATCCGCCATTGTTATTATTGCAGCAGAGAAGTAAAAGGATTATGAGCCAGCAGCTGTTGTTGCCTTCTCCTCCGCAGCCACAGTCTCCACCACAATTTGTTGCAGCTAAATCACTCATGTTTTTTCCTCCCAAAATTTTCTTTACACCAATATCTTATGTGCGCAGGTATGTACTGGTTACAAACTTTTAATATAATTTATATTGACATCTTAGCCTACATTGTTATCATAAGAGTGGAGCACTAACGTTAAAAAAGTAATAGAAAGGAATTCAGGTTATGGAAAAGAGAGAACTTCTTTATGAAGGAAAAGCAAAAAAGGTTTATAAGACGGATGCAGAGGATGTACTTATCGTGGATTACAAAGATGACGCCACGGCTTTTAACGGCGAAAAGAAAGGAACCATTGTCGGAAAAGGCGTTATCAATAACAGGATGACTAACTTCCTTTTCAGGAAACTTGAGGAAATCGGCATACCTACGCATTATATCGAGGAGCTTAGCGACAGGGAGACTGCCGTAAAGAAGGTTGAGATAGTACCTCTTGAGGTTATTGTAAGGAATGTTGCCGCAGGAAGCTTTTCAAAACGTCTTGGAATTGAAGAAGGAACAGAACTTAAATGTCCTACGCTTGAATTCAGCTATAAGGATGATGCGCTTGGAGATCCTTTGATCAATGATTATTTCGCGATAGCGATAGGCGCGTCAACAAGGGAAGAGATAGATACTATTACGGATTATGTTTTTAAGATAAATGATTTTCTGTGCGAATTCTTTAAAGAGTGCGGAATAATGCTCATAGACTTTAAAGTAGAGTTCGGAAGGTATAAAGGACAGATCATCCTTGCCGATGAGATCTCGCCGGATACATGCCGTTTCTGGGATGCAAAGACTAAGGAAAAACTGGATAAAGACCGTTTCAGACGCGATATGGGCGGCGTTGAGGACGCTTATAAAGAGGTATCAAAAAGAATCGGTTTGTTTGATTGATTGTGGGTGACTGCTGTATGAATAATGATGATTACGGGGAGTACGACTCACCGGATAAACTTCATGAAGAGTGCGGAGTATTCGGTATATATGATATAGACGGCAATGATATAGCTTCTACTATATATTACGGATTGTTTGCGCTCCAGCACCGCGGGCAGGAAAGCTGCGGAATAGCGGTAAGCGATACAACGGGACCTGTGGGCAACGTGAAATCGCATAAAGGCATGGGGCTTGTAAATGAAGTATACGACGAAACAGTGCTTGATAAGCTCAAAGGAAATATAGGCGTAGGGCATGTAAGGTATTCTACCGCAGGAGCAAGCAACAGGTATAATATACAGCCGCTTGTGCTCAATTACCTTAAGGGAACACTTATGCTTGCGCATAACGGCAACCTGATAAATGCTCCGAAACTCAGGAAGGAACTTGCCCGTACGGGAGCGATATTCCAGACGACTATAGATACCGAGGTCATAGCATACCTGATCGCGAGAGAGAGGCTTAATACAGGCAGTGTTGAGCAGGCTGTAATAGAGGCTATGAAGAGGCTTGCGGGTGCTTATTCGCTTGTTATAAGCAGCCCGAGAAAGCTTATAGGGGCAAGGGATCCGTTTGGATTCAGGCCTTTATGCATCGGAAAACGTGACAATGCCTATATACTTGCTTCAGAGACCTGCGCGCTTGACGCGGTAGGAGCCGAATTTGTAAGGGACGTCCTTCCGGGCGAAGTGGTTGTGCTAAGTGAAAAAGGAATCGTGTCGTATACGTCCATGTGCGGAAGAGATACAAAGAAATGTATATTTGAATATATATATTTTGCAAGGCCGGACAGTTATTTTGACGGGATGAGCGTGTATAATTCAAGGATAATGGCGGGAAGGATACTGGCGCAGATGCATCCTGCCGAAGCGGATATCGTGGTAGGAGTACCCGATTCGGGAAACGCTGCCGCGATGGGATTTGCGCAGGAATCGCATATACCGTACGGAGCGGCGTTTATTAAGAACAGTTACGTTGGAAGGACGTTTATTAAGCCAAAGCAGGCAGCAAGGGAATCCAGCGTGAAGATTAAGCTCAATGTCCTTAAAGAAGTGGTAAGGGGCAAGAGAGTGGTTATGGTAGATGATTCCATTGTAAGGGGAACTACCAGTGAAAGGATAGTAAGGATGCTTAAAAATGCCGGAGCAACACAGGTGCATGTCAGGATAAGTTCGCCGCCGTTTTTATATCCGTGCTATTTCGGTACGGATGTCCCGTCGTGCGACCAGCTTATTGCGCATAATAATACTGTCAGTCAGATATGTAAGATGATAGGCGCAGATTCCCTGGGATACCTGGACGGGGAGAGGCTGTGCGAACTGATAGGCGGAGATACGGGATACTGCGATGCATGTTTTTCCGGCAAATATCCGATTGAACCGCCGAAGGATGATATCCGGGGCGAATATGAAAAATAATGGAGGATAAATATGGCTACAGATACATATACAAGCCCGCTTTCTGAAAGATATGCAAGCAGGGAAATGAAAGAAGTATTTTCTCCCGATATGAAATTTAAGACATGGAGAAAACTGTGGATTGCCCTTGCGGAAGCAGAATACGAGCTTGGGCTTACCGCGGAGGACGGGACGCCCGCAGTGACCAAAGAACAGATAGAAGAACTTAAGGCGCATGCAGATGATATCAATTATGAAGACGCAAAAGCAAGGGAAAAGCTTGTGCGCCATGACGTGATGTCGCATGTGTATGCCTACGGGCTTCAGTGTCCTAATGCAAAAGGGATAATACACCTTGGGGCGACGTCGTGTTATGTAGGGGATAATACAGATATTATCATAATGGATAAAGCGCTTGATATTATAAAGGGCAAACTTGTGAACGTACTTGCGTCATTATCTGATTTTGCAATGAAATATAAGGATCTTCCTACGCTTGCATTTACGCATTTCCAGCCGGCTCAGCCTACGACAGTTGGGAAAAGGGCGACTTTATGGATGCAGGAATTCCTTATGGATCTATATGACCTTGAATATGTGAAGGATTCCTTAAAGCTCCTTGGCTCTAAGGGAACTACCGGAACGCAGGCAAGCTTTATGGAGCTGTTTTCGAAAGATGATAAAAAGGTTAAGGAGCTTGATGAGCTCATTGCTAAAAAAATGGGATTTGACGGCTGCTATCCGGTATCGGGACAGACTTATTCGAGGAAGGTTGATACAAGGGTAATGAACGTGCTTGCGGGCATTGCGGCAAGCGCGCATAAGATGTCCAATGATATCAGGCTTCTTCAGCACCTGAAAGAAGTTGAGGAGCCGTTTGAGAAAAACCAGATAGGTTCGTCGGCGATGGCTTATAAGAGAAATCCTATGAGAAGCGAGAGGATAGCTTCGCTGTCAAGGTATGTGATGATCGATGCGTTAAATCCGGCGATAACTTCTGCGACACAGTGGTTTGAGAGGACGCTCGATGATTCGGCAAATAAGAGGATAAGCATTGCCGAGGGATTCCTCGCGACTGACGGCATACTCGATCTGTGCATAAATGTAACGGGCGGTCTTGTCGTATATGATAAAGTGATAGAAAAACACCTTATGGCTGAACTTCCTTTTATGGCTACAGAGAATATAATGATGGATGCCGTAAAAGCAGGCGGCGACAGACAGGAACTTCATGAAGCGATAAGGGAACTTTCCATGCAGGCGGGCGCCAATGTCAAAGTGAACGGGCTGGATAATAACCTGCTTGACCTGATCGCGGAAAGCGATAAGTTCCCGGTGACCAAAGAAGACCTTAAAAAGGTAATGGAACCATCGCTTTATGTCGGACGCGCGCCGCAGCAGACAGAGGAGTTTGTTTTGGAATATATTAAACCTGTACTTGATGAAAACAGGAATCTACTTGGCATGACAGCCGAGATTAATGTGTAAAGAGGAGGAATAGTTTATGGTAACAGCAGTCGTAGGAGCGAACTGGGGAGATGAGGGCAAAGGTAAGATTACCGATATGCTAGCCAGGGAGTCCGATATTATAATCCGTTTCCAGGGAGGAAGCAATGCAGGACATACTATAGTAAACCATTATGGAAAGTTTGCGCTTCATATACTTCCGTCAGGTGTATTTTATGACCATACTACCAATATCATAGGCAACGGAGTTGCGCTTAATATACCCGACCTGGAAAAAGAGATAAAGGGAATAGTATACAGGGGTGTTCCAATGCCTAAGATACTCGTATCAGACAGGGCGCAGATTGTTATGCCATACCATATATTATTTGACCAGTATGAAGAAGAACGTCTTGCGGGAGCATCGTTTGGATCGACAAGATCCGGAATAGCCCCGTTTTATTCTGATAAATATGCCAAGACGGGATTCCAGGTGCTGGAATTGTTTGATGATGATGAGAAACTTAAAGAGAAGATCTCACGTGTATGTACGGCAAAGAATGTGCTGCTTAAACACCTGTATCACAAACCTGAAATAAATGAGGACGAACTTCTTGAGACGCTTCATGGTTACAGGGATATAATAGCGCCGTATATATGCAATGTGTCTGCATATCTGAACCAGGCGCTTAAAGAAAATAAGAGGATACTTCTTGAAGGACAGCTTGGCTCGTTAAAGGATCCCGACCATGGAATATATCCTATGGTAACGTCTTCGCATACACTGGCAGCATACGGCGCAGTAGGCGCAGGTCTTCCGCCGTATGAGATAAAGCGTATCGTTACGGTAGTTAAGGCATATTCAAGCTCGGTAGGCGCCGGCGAGTTCGTAAGCGAGATATTCGGAAAAGAAGCGGATGAGCTCAGAAGACGAGGCGGCGACGGCGGAGAATATGGAGCAACTACCGGAAGACCGAGGCGTATGGGGTGGTTTGACGCTGTTGCGAGCCGGTACGGATGCCGCATACAGGGCGCGACCGAGGCAGCGCTTACTGTACTTGACGTACTCGGATATCTGGATGAGATCCCTATATGTATAGGATATGAGATTGACGGCGAGGTAACTAAGGACTTCCCGTCTACGCCGCAGCTTGCGAAAGCTAAGCCGGTATATGAGATCATGCCGGGCTGGAAAACAGATATAAAGGGCATAAGGGAATATGATAAACTTCCCGAGAACTGCCGCAGATATATAGAACGCATAGAAGAAGAACTTGGAGTAAGGATCTCCATGGTATCTAACGGTCCTAAACGCGAAGATATTATCTACAGATAAGTTACTGTTCAAAGGATTGTTACAGAGGATGGCTGCTTATGAATGATAAAATACGCAGGTTTTCAGTAGGAAACTTTGCAGGATCTATGGCAAAAATATGCTTGTCGGAAAATTCTCTTACAATACGTACCGATGAAGGTAAGAAATTCAGCGGAAGCTTTTATATCGGCAACGATATGGGGATATCAATGAAAGGTATCCTCTATTCGGATTGCCGTTATATTACATTTAAGAGCCCGTATTTCGAGGGGAGCGAGATAGCGGTTTCGTATACGTTTGATCCGGAAGGGCTTTTTGCGGGCGAAACGGTATCTGACAGCATATATGCCATTACAAGCTGCGGAGAAATAAAGATTTTGTTTACGGCGGAGGTTGCGGTGCCTTCCATAAAACTTGAAGAAGGCGAAATAACGGATCTTACTTCATTTACTGAACTTGCAAAGAATAATCCGGGCAAAGCAATGGACATATTCAGGTCAGACAGTTTTGCACCGGTATTTCTTTATAAGGATATTAATAGGCAGCAGATGTATGAAACTGTGATAAAAAGCCCGCAGACCGCGCAGGCGCTTGAGGAGTTCCTTATAGACGCCAATAAAAAAAGCAGGGTGCTTATAAGCGCGGACCGCAATAATATAAAATATGATGACTGCGCGCGCGACATATATGACAGCGTGATGATAAGCAGGAATACATGGGGATATTCGGAGATCAGGATATCGTCGGACTGTGATTTTATAATACCTGAGCATAAAAGGATGTGGACAGACCGTTTTGACGGCGATATGGAGCCGCTTCCTTTCAGGATAGACGTATCTAAACTTTCCGAAGGAGCAAATACCGGAAGGATGTATCTTGATACGATACTGCAGCGCATCGTGATAACGATCGAATGTACGGTATATAACGAAGCCGGCGCGGCGCAGGATATATCCATGAGCGTTAGGGTCGGCTTATACAGGGAATATATGGATTATATACAGGGCGGAACGGATGAAAAAGATTTTGCCTCATATATAGATAAGTTTATAGTGGATAACAGGACGGAGCTTAAAGAAGAAGTTGTTGAGATATTAGAGCGGTATAAAAGATTTCTGTGTGATAAGAGTACGGAAATATGTTCGGATATGGAGGGATATTGTGAAAATATCCCTGCGCCCAAAGAGGGGGCGCCGTTAAATGGTGTGATAATATATTGCGCGGCCTGTTATATGGGCTCTCTTGCAGCTTCTTATATGGGAGATACCGAAAGGGCGTATGCATGTTCGGATAAGATCATGGGATTTTATGAGGCCGGGTATGAAGAACCGATAATATTTTATTTTCTTCTTTCTTCGCACAGAAAATACAAAAACAAGCGGACG
>CANQDW010000049.1 GCA_947593975.1 uncultured Lachnospiraceae bacterium | reverse complement strand
TGGTCGAATGTGTACTTATACTTTTTTATGCCCACAGGGTCATAATCACATATAAATATTACGTACGCATCAGGAAGTATGCTATATTCCTTTCCGCGTTCAAGCAGCTTCATGTCAAGCTGGCTGTGGTAGTACCTGCTCCTCTTTTCAATCTTTCTGTTTACTGTCTGGACCTCAACATTATACTGCGAACCGTCATCGTCAACTGCAAGCACATCAAGGCGTATCCCCTTGTAATCCGGATTATACATTATGCTGTACTCATAATCCACGGAAACGACCGTTACCGGAAAGCCTAGCACCATGCTCAGCAGCTTTCGGCAGTTTTCCTTGTCCGACATCACGGCAGTAAACATAAAGTTATCTTTTATTGTAAGTTCCTGAAATGTCTTTTTCCTGTCTTCCTCATTCGTGTTATTGCCTGCATCATTCGTATTAATTTCGTCCTTCTTTTCTTCCGCCAATACACCATTCCCCTCTCGTATTTGGAATCGGGGAATCCCGTGCATAAATCCTTTACGCACTTATTGTAACACATACGGATTTGTAATGCAAGTATTTGTCGTTAATTTGAAAAAATTTTTTTGTATTAATAAAAGTCCGCGCGGCGCGAGCGGCAATAAGACCGGGTGCGAGGGCGTTTGCGGGGGAAATGGGCGTCCGCGGATGAATTGCGCGGCGGCAGGCGGATTTGCGGGCCGGGCGGGGTGATTTTGCTGTAAAAAGGCGAGAATTTCCCTATGTTTTGGGACTTTTTGGAAGATATTTTTGAAATGATATTAAAATAGGTGACGGCGGATAAAATTAATAAAATGAAAATTTATATGGGTTGAATTTTTTATACAATTGTGATATAAATCTATTATATATAGAATCTGCTCAATGTAAGAGCCCATTCTTAAACTATCTTGTTTTGCGAAAGTGAAATGCTACCTAATCTTACTAAATACTTTAAACAGCGAAATAAATCCTAACCATATAAGGTAAAATAAAAACATAATGCAATTTCTTGTGAGGGAGCGTGCATATTATGAATAAAACAGCAAAGAGAATAATCGCCGGGGTATCGGCGGCGGTGATGTTTGTGTCTGCGGTCGGCGTCGGCACGTTTACAAATTCTTTTATGGAGACATCATATGCCGACAGCAGCTCGAAAGAAGGCAAAAATGGCAGATCAACGGGATTTTCAAATCTTGAACAGGATACAGATAAAGACAACAATTATTATAACACAGGCTACGGATTACATACGAACAAAACGGCTAAGGCTGCAGATGGCACAACAGATGGCAGAACATTCGATGTGGATCTGGAGTCCTGGTATGTGGGTGAGAACCCGGTGGACGTTGCGACGGTCCTTGATGCTTCCGGTTCTATGGCGTGGACGGTGGATACGATTGATCCGTTAGAGATTGATGACAAAGAAATTCCTGATATTCTGGGAATTGAAGATTATAATAGTGATGGGCATTGTGATATTAAAGATGTTATAGCGTATCAGGACAAAAACGGCGGATACCTTCCGCAAGACGTTGTCGATAAAATCTTAGACAAAAAAAACACAGACAACAGCAAGTTAAGCTATGCAGACTATAAATATTATGTTTATGAAGATCGTTCTTCCGTTTCTGAGTTTGTACCACTGGGCTATTGGGACGGAGGGGAACCCACCGGCATGGTTGAGCCTATTGGTTATTACCCGTTTGAGGGTTCACTGACAAATGAAATTACCGGCGCTTCAGCTACACTTGTTAAACATGCGGAGGAGACCAGTGATACTTTTTCTAAAGATCCGTTAATTATGAAAGTAGTGCCGGAAGTTAATTATAATACGGAAAAGAAAACGGGAGATTTAAAAATTTCTGACATGATTAACGAGGGTGCTTTATTATCAGATGTAAATTGTAATGGTAGTTTTACTATTTCTATTCGTGTGCAATCAACCTATAAAGACTCTGGTAGTACTGCTGGTTTTGATGCGCTTCCTCTTGTATATATAGGTGATATTAAAGGAAATGATTATCTTCTATTACAACGTCGGGGTAGTGGGAATGATGTTAGAAAAGTTGAGTTAACGGACGAAAATGATACGTATATACTACAAAGCAGCAATGACGTAAAAGGAACCAACACAAATCATGTTTTTGGCATTAAAGATACATGGGTCAACATCAGTATAGTCTACAACGCTGAGGATAAAACATTACAGTTAGTATATTCTGACGATAGTAATGTTGTTATTAAAAAGGAAAATAATTATGAGTTTTCACCAAAAGATTATAGAATTATTCTGGGTGGAAATATTAAAGGCGAGACCTTGAACGTACCGGAAACATTTATGACAGATGTATGTGTCTTTAACAAAGCGCTGAATGAGGCTGAACTAAATGAGTTAAATGATAGTAACAAATATATTAAAACTCCGGATAAGCTTTCATTTTATAGCGATGTTATCGCAAATTATAATTTTGATGATTCATCAAACTATTTAGCTAATACTGTTACGGGAGGAAAAGAATTAACTTATATTCCTCAGCCGGTATCAGATGGGGGGGTTTGTTGAAGAGGCTATCGTTAGCTCAGAACCGGAATATTCAGATGATGAATATAAAGGAAACCAGTCACTGAACGTAACAGAAACATCAGATCTTGGCGCTGTATTGTTGGATGCACATCCTATAAGCAAGAAATATACCCTATCATTTGCAATAAAGAAAAATATAGATAGCACAAATGATCACTCTAGATTAAGTGGGACTGAAAACAGTGATACGAATAAAGCAGAAATAATGTACATCGGTGATTCAAACATATCTGGTAAAGATTATTATACTATCAGAAGAATAACTACTAAAGATGACCGACATTTACGTTTGTTTAATCAAAACAGCGACAATACAGTTGCTATTAAGAATATATTTCAACCGGATAATAAAGATATAGTTTGGTCTTATATGACATTTGTTTTTGATGAAGGTAAGCTGTATGTTTATACTAATGGTGAAAAGGCAATAGATTCTGATGGAAAGGAAATTGAAGAAAGAGATCTTACTAAATTAGAGACCAATGATATAAACATCATTATCGCCGGACTGCAAGAGGAGTACACCGGTTCAGACATACTTATTGACGACCTTTATGTTTATGATACCGCGCTTAGTGAAGATCAAGTAAGGGCGGCATATACTGCGGCATCGGGTTCAGCAACTAGCACCGCGGGAAAAAAGGATTGCGGAAAATATCATGCAACTACGACGGAAGGTCAAGATCTTGCGCAAATATCTGAAAGAGTTGCTAATAATCCTTATGATTCACAGCGCCGAGGTTGGTACTATGTAAACTCACACTCAGAATGGAAAGATATTGCAGGATGTCTTCAAAGCGGTAAGCAGTTTGTTGGTATTTGGACTGATGAAGGTATAGCTACATATCCCAATATGGCAAAAGACATTGCCACAATACCATCAGGAGTGAACGATCCTAGCAATGAAGAATATCAGTCAATAAAAGGAGGCGATAAACAGCACGCCGACTATGTTGCTCCGCCAACCGAGCGTAGTTTACGCTTCTATGTAGATAAAAATTCCCATTTGCGCTGCTTTGTATGGAGTGGAAGCGATACAAAAGAGGAAGGTGACGAAAGAACATTCTGCTCACTTGTTTATGAAAAAGAGCCGTACAGTGAAGACGGTACAGCAAGAAAAGGTCAGCCCACAAAATATGAACGTTTGAACGATGCCTTGAATCAATTTTATACTGCACTGGCTGAAAATTCTGACCTTACAAACTCTGCTATCGTTCGTTTCAGCACGATTAATGCAATAGATGCAGATACCGACACAACAGAAGAGAACCTTAAAAAACTTATAATGAAAGACTGGACGAATTGGTCAGATGCATATACAAAAGAGAGCATTACGGAAAAGGATCAGTATTTGCATAATCTTCTGATACCTGATGAGGGAGAAACATCTACAAGCACAACAAAATCAAAAGCACGACCAGATGATGTGTTAGAATATCCTTATGTAATGACCGGCGGTACGTATACATGGACGGGTCTGAAAGCGTTTTATGATAATATGGTGAATATAAAAGGGGGAGACATTATCAATCCCGCAGACGATTTGACAAGCGGCAACAAAGTTTATGATATTGCCAACGATGCTCGTGACAAGTATCTGATCATCTTCACCGACGGACGTGATAATACTGTTGGCAAGAGTGATGAAAAGTATAGCTATGAAAAGACAAGCGACGGTCCTCACAAAAGCAGCGTTGGTAACTTTGCACCTTATGATGATGCAACAGGTAAACAGAAACAGTTGGAGAATGATTCAGAATTAGCAGAAGCGTGGGCAGATAAACTTAAAGAAGAAGGTTATACAATTTACTGCGTTATGATGGCAACCGGTTCTATTTCTCCGACAGCAAATAAAACGGAATATGATAAGGCATATGAATTTTTGAAAACGCTTGCCGGCAAAGAAAAAGAAGATAGCGGAAAGAAACCGGAAGATTATGTTATTGTCGCTGATCCGACAAGTAAAACAGGCAATACCACTGTTAACGCATTCCAGCAGATCCTGACCCAGATTCAACAGCCACGTAAAGACTACACAGTGCAGGACTACATCGACCCCCGTTTTAACCTAGTTGATATTAACGATAATGTATATGAGCTTGGTGCGGATGGTAAGATTACAGTCACCAAAGAAGGAAAAGAGATTTCAGAAATTTTGCTTTCTGATGGAAGCAAATTTGTAAATGGAACGCAAGTCGGCAATGTTATTGATGATGGCGAAGAGGCATTAGGTCTTGCATACACTCCGCGAGATAGCTTCATGGTGAACCGTAAAGAATCTAAAGATAAGGAAACATATCCAAAGGGTTATGATAATGGTGATGGAAAGGGCACAGGTTATATCTACTACGACGACGAAAAAGATATGTATTACTTGCGTTGGACAGATCAAATAATACCAATGGAAAATGAAGCTTTTGATACAGATACGAGCAAATCTGATACAAAATACCTTGATGTCTGGAGTGCGACGATACGCCTAAAAGCAAAGGACGATTTCATTGGCGGCAATAATATACTTACCAACGGCAATGAAGCCGGAGAAAATCTTGTCTACAGCGATGCAACTATTGAGAACATGGATAAGGGTGACAACTATAAATTATATGGCTTTGTAGATAGTGATAGGGTTGATGGTAAGATTCCTTACCGCAAAAAGCTCGAAGCCCTTTCCGGCACAAACAGAAAGATTAATGCGGTAGATGCTGGCGGCGTTTCACAGGCGGTTTACGGCAACGGAATAGACATTCCTTCTTCCGGATTTCCAAGGGTAGTTGTGGATGTTAGATTGAAGCCGCTTGATGCTAAGGATTTGAATGATGTGATTTATATGGGCGAAGTGATTTCGCCGACGATGATGCTTGCTGACCTTGAAAACGGTTACATGACCGGCTCATATTATCTGGAGTATTTGGCAAGGTATGCATATAGGCTTTACGGTTATGAGGCGGCAAAAACACCTCTCTTAGATCTTCTGAATCAGTGGCTGAAAATTAATGAAGAAGAAGTGGCTGAAAAGACCTTCACTATACCTTATATGTATTTACCTGAACCAATTTATAATGATGATGGTACACTTGAACTTATAGACAGAAATGTTGTTGCGGTGAAAAACAGCACAGGTATGAGCACTATACCTTCAGGTGATTATATCATAGCAGATTTTGAGGACTTGAACCTTTGTGATGTTACCGGATTTATCACCTATACTTGGAAACGAGAGGATCCTCAGGAAGAACAGCAGGATATGAGAACAGTAGATTCAGAAGGAAAGGAACAATACGACATCACCAAAGAATATGTTGTTAAGAATACAAATCAGATTAAGTATAATCTACAATTAAAGTTTACTCCACTAAAAGATAAAGAGCTGACAGGATTCACACTTGACGATCATTTTATTAAAGCCGATAGTGCTGGAAAAGGCGGTGAAAAGTTTTTTGATATTGTAGATAAGGAATTTAATGATACGGGAGTTTTAGAGTGGAGCATTGGAGATGCTCGTACAGAGTATCTAGAAGCCATGGTACATGAAGAACAATCTTATGAACCGCACGTTATGTATGATGGCTCAAAATGGGTGCTTGTTGATAATAATAAACTAGGCTATACTCAGAAAGATGCGGTTGATAAGTATAGCTTGGATGAACAAACAACTGCTAATGCTGATGGAAAAACCGTCACCGACAAAGGAGTTTATGACTGGGATAGTGCCTACAAAGAAGCCGCGGGTACCGAGCAGATAGAAAATAGGAACATTAATGATTACTATACAGGCACACCGAAAAATGTTCAATTAGTCGATGCTGCGGGTAATGCTATCACGGATGAAACAGGTAAAATCAAAGAAGGTAGTGCTCCTTGTTCAATTGTAGCCAACACCACCTATGTCAAAGATGTTGTTAATGGCGCACTTGCGTTGGAATTGGTTGTTGATGGAAAGTATTTGGGCAGTGATTTGCCAATCACGAAATCAGACAAAACATACACCTTTGAAGCTACACGTTACTATGATGATCCGATTGATCCATTGCCTTATGGGGAAGGTAAAGGTATGAGTGCAGATACGGATATAGTAGGCAAAAAGTATCAGTTGACATTCAAGGTGGATCCCGATTCTATACCTTCAGCTCCAGAGTCCGACGTGCTTTATACGGTTTGGGCGAACCTGAGTAAAGTAGAGGAGTTCGATATAACAGAGTCAAAGTATAAAGAAATTACAAATTTTGGCTATAAAGATATAGACGCTCTCCCAATCGGTACATACGTGATTTCGGTAGATGATACTGCTCTGGGAAATGATCAATACTATATCGGAGTCAATGGTGGTAGAAATGTGTATTTCAAATACCTAAAACTCGACAACACCTCATCAAGTTACACTTTCAATAGATTCCCTGAAAGTGTACACAATGTCAGCAGTAATGCGGCAACAGATACAAGTGACAACGAGTACCTCATTAAGAACGATGATGTAGACTATGCTCCGAAGAATATTGCTGATTGCAGCAGAAAAAAAGATTCAGCTGCAGGAACTCAGGAATTGACATTCTACTTTGGCACAGTCGAAAACAAGGAAGTCAACGGAAAAACTTTAACCAACACCAAAGGCGAAAACCGTATAGAAAATCGGGAAAAGGATTACGCCAAAGACCGTCTTGGAATCATCATGTTGTCTGTGGATCCAAACAGTCTTGCAATCTCGAAAAAAGTAACGAATACTAAAGCGGGTGAACATGACAATGATATTTGGACGTTTAACATTGATTTTACACTGAATGATGACGAGGCAGAATTTGAGACCAACAATACTAAAGGATTCCCTTTGACATGGTATACACTTGACTCAAGTGGTGATTGGGTTGTAAATACGCCTACACCTGCAGATCATGACACAACTATTAGTTTCACCGATGCCGGAGACGGTAAATACACAGCAACCATTACATTAAAACACGGTGAAAAGGTTGTGATCAACGGTCTCCCCGAAGGCACGTGGCAGGTAACAGAAGCAGACAACCCCGACCTTTTCTACTCCCCGCACAACAATGCTCACGGATTGGGCGATGGCGAGTGGGAATATGAGAGGGCTGAGGCGACGAGCCCGGACATTCAGCTGAATCCGGCTTCGCACGTTGACTTTGTGAACGAGTTTCCGTACGAGCTTCCGTCCGCCGGCGGAATCGGCGTTGACCGGTTTATCTTCTTCGGCACGGCGGCAACGGTTGCGGTTGCCCTGACGGCTGCTTCGTCATATTACAAACGCAGAAAACGCAGGAGAATCAACTGACAATTATTGCGCAATGCAGTTGTTTGTAAAATGCGGAGCGGCGCAAACGATATTTTATCGAAATATTGTTTTGTTTTCTGTAAAAATTTATGGTTGTCTGCGAATGATAAATAGGCTTTTTGCCGCGTGTTTGTTGGGATAAAAGTAAAGACAGCAATATAATAATATAATCAAATCATAAAGTTCAAATAATTACATGGTAAACACTGCATAAATCAGCAGTAAAATCCACTAATTTGTTTTCAAATTACTTGCAGTTTTTTGATTTTTATGATATAAATTATTTTGTATTGTGTGTTATATATTGCTTATAATTTGATAATGGATGTTAACAGGTTAGTAAAAAGCGAGGTGTACATACAATGAAAGAACTCATCAGAAAAATGTTTATCAAAATATTTGTCGCAGCGTATATTGTTCCTGCGATTGTTTTTGATACATTTTTTTGTGGGTTAAGCGGTATGCTGTCCGCCGGTTTCGGGAAATCGAGCCGGGGATGCGGCAGAGCCTTGGAACTTGCTGCGGCGGCAGCCGGCAAGGGGGGGGGCAGAGCCGGATAAAGGACATGTGGCTTTGGTAAAAGGACGGAGCCGCGATAAACCTTAGGAGGGGGTATGCTATGAGCGATGAAGAACCAAAAAAGCACACCCGCAGGAAGAGGCTTTTAAAAATAATAGCAGCAGTGGCGGCGAGCGCGGCGATTACTGCAATTGTCATTCTGCTACTTGTAATATATATATTTCCCGTGATGCGTATCTACGGAAATACTATGAGCTCCACTTTATTTGACGGGGATATCGTCATCGCGTATAAAACAAAATCACTTGAAAGGGGTGACATTTGTATATTTCAGATCAATGGCAGCATTCAATGCAAGCGTGTGGTTGGCATGAGCGGTGAGGAAGTGAGTATTGATGAAAACGGCACGGTTTATATCAACGGCGCGAAGCTTGATGAACCATATCTGAACAGCGTGAGTCTTGGCAGCAGCACGATAATGTATCCGGCGGAGGTGCCCGAAAATAGTTATTTTGTGATAGGAGACAACAGACGGGTATCAATAGATTCACGTAATACCGCGGTCGGTTTCGTTGACAGCGGACAGATAAAAGGAAAGATATTTATGCGTATTCTGCCGACTCCTGAAATATTGGAGTAGGGTATTCAAAAATGATAAATGAAAGGGATGATTTTAACATGAAGAAATTGATAAATCGATTTTTGGGGATAGTAGTAGCCGCAGCACTTTTAGTGGGCACTGCGATGCCGAATGTGGCGGTGATGGCGGCTGGCAGTCATGCACATCATGCAGGTGATGCAGAACTTGCTCAACCAGACGAAGGCTATACAATAACTTTGAAAAAACCTGAAGGATATAATACACCAACAAGTGCACAATTTGGGGCTTATCAGATTTTTACAGGTACGGTAAAAGGCGATGCTATTGCTGACAATCCCGGAACAGAAACACCCTCTACCGCAATTCCTTTGACTGACATTAAGTGGGGTAATGCATTCGGAGATGTAAACACCCCAAATTGGCAAAATAATATTGTGAACTTCGTTCTTGAACTTGCAAAGCCTCCTAAAACAGGGGACTATGCATCAGCATTTAGTAATTTCAATGGATTTGAAAACTTTGATAATGATTCGGAACCTACAGAGCTTGCTGAGAGGTTTTATAAAAATTCTCCTCATAATAATAATAATAATGTCAATTTCGATAAACTTGCTACAGAAGTAGCTGGTGTAATATCACAGCATAATAATCATGAATGGCTTCAGGCATTTAATGATATTCTTGGAGGATATGGTAATGATTATAGCGGTAGTGGAGATCACAAAGGCTATGTGACTCAATGCTATAATAAGTATAATAACAAAAAAGGGGAATGGGACAACGACGAATATAAGATAAAAGTTCCTGCCGGTTACTATATGGTACTGGACAGGAGTGATGTTGATACACCTGATGAAGCTTTTTCTGCACGTATGTTGTTCGTAGCAAATGATATCACACAGACTATAAAAGAAGATATTCCTACACTTGACAAAAACATTCTCAGAGATAATGGAGAATATAACACAGAAGTTGCAGGTGTAGGCGATATAGTAGAATTCCAACTTACAGGTACGCTGCCAAGTAACTATGACTATTATACTCTTGGTTATCAGTATAAGTTTGAAGATACATTCAGTAAAGGATTAACGTTACAATTAAAAAATGCAGGTATAGCAGACGTATATGTAACAGTAACGGTAAAAGGTGTACTAAATAAAGCTACTAATGAGTGGAATTCAGATACAACATATACAATTAGCCAAGATAGTATTCAATCAGATGGCACACATCCACATACAACTGCGAATAAAGCTTATATAGAAGAATATAATGAGCCTAGCAGCCTTGCTCCTGCTAAGCTTACTGTTACATTCCCTTGTCTTAAAGAAATCGTGATTGAGGATAATGCAGGAACAAATTATATTTTAGGTTGTAATCCTAACAAAACAACTGAAAGATCTGAGATTTATGTTACTTACAAAGCAATGATAAATGAAAACGCAATTGTAAGTCCATCTGAGGGAACAACAACAAATGGTAACAAAAACGCTGCAACGCTTGAATACTCTGACAACCCACAGAACTATGAAGACACCGAAACAACAACAACTAGTGAAACAGAAGTCTATACATTCGGTTTAGATATTGTTAAGGTTGATGCTGCTAAGTTCCTAACGGAGAACGGAGATAAAACAAAAAGTGCTCTCGAAGATGCAAAGTTTGCAGTAGTTCGTAAAAAAGCAACAACCAGTGGGGCTGATACGGAATGGGAAATCGCAAAATTTAACTTCGTTGAAGCTGGAGCAGCAGACACAAATCTGCCAGCATCATTTGCGGAAAATGGATATAATACAATTGGTTCATGGGACACTATTACAGATGGTGTAGATCCAGTTAAGGATGAAAGTTTTGACTCTACATGGATTGAAAGTTATGATTCGGTGGAGTATAATATTAGCACTCTCACAGGAGGTATTCTGAATATTTCCGGTCTTGACGCAGGTGTAGAATACACCATGGTCGAAACAGCAACACCGGATAACACATATGCAAAAATCGATCCATTTACTATTAAACTGACTGCTGCTACTGATCCAGACCATACGGATGAATACACTGGTACACTTGCAAGTGCTGACGTTTCTAATACAGTAGGCGCTGGAGAGTCATTCAGCTACACCCACTATGTACAGTTGATTGATCCTAACAGTTCTACTTCCGAAGCAGACGAAGACGGCACCGCAGGAATGCTCGTAGCCAACTTCAAATATGTTGACCTTCCATCCACAGGTGGTATTGGTATATATCCATTCTACATAGTCGGCGGTATCGTAGTTGCAGGTTCAATCATATTGTTTGCGCTTTCAAGAAGAAAAAAGACTGCATAATAAATTGATCTATTATTATTCTGTTGCGCTGAGAGGCGGCTCTCAGCGCAGCAGTAAGGAGAGACTCGTATGAAACAGCGTATCATTTCATTTTTGGCATTCATCATGCTGGTTATGGGTCTGTCTTTACTGCTGTACCCCACAGTCAGTAATTACTTTAATACACAGAAACAGAGAAAAGCTATTTTCAATTACATTTACTCGGCGGAGACCATGCCCGATGAGGACTATTCGGAGATACTCAAACAGGCTAAGAAGTTCAACAAGCAGCTTGCCTCGGGCGGCTATATGCTGATGAATCTGCCTGAAGGGCTTAGGGAGCAGTATTATTCTTTGCTGGACGTCAACGGGGACGGAGTTATCGGCTATATTGACGTACCGGATGTGAATATCATGCTTCCCATATACCACGGCGCGAGCGACGCCGTTTTGCAGGAAGGGACGGGACATATTGAAGGTTCTTCTTTTCCTATCGAAGGCAAATCGGCTCATGCTGTTATCTCCGGACACAGAGGTCAGCCGTCGGCATTATTGTTTACCAATCTGGATAAGCTTGAAGTAGGGCAGACATTTGTTATCTACGTCTTGGACAACGCTTACATGTACAGGATAAGGGAGATTGAGACTGTAGAACCTACGGAAGTGAGTTCGCTTGGGATTGAGAAGGGGAAGAATTACTGCACGCTTGTTACGTGTACTCCGTACGGCATCAATTCCCACAGGCTGCTGCTCCATGGCGAGCTTTTGGACAGAGAGGAAACAGAACGGGAACTTGTCGCCCAGTCCGGCGCGCAGTACATCCCGGCTTATCAGATAATAATTATTTTTGAGATACCTGCGGTCATACTTGCCGTGCTTATCTCGACACGCAGGACGCGGAAGAAGAGGTGATTTTCGATGAAAAAACATCGAGTGATTAAATATTTGAGCGTTATACTTTCAGTGTTATGCCTGTTTGGCGGAAACGTTGTTTCCTATGCGGAAAGTTCCGAAGCTTCGCTTCAGGTAAAATTCATTACAGAGGCTGGACCGGTCACGGATTCCGAATTCAGCATATACCGCGTTATGACGCCGGACGGTAAGCTTACCGGTGAATTTGCCGATCTTAATATAGAAGTCGGCGACTTGACGGACAGCGAGAACGTAGGAAACCTTGCATATACGCTTGCTTCTTACGCCGTAAGCGGCGACGGATTGCCTTATGCGGTAAAGAAGACTGATGCGCTCGGAAGCGCGGGCTTCGACGGATTATCTTCCGGAATATACCTTGTGACGGGTTCGTCCGCATATATCGGCAGGGATATGTATACTCCGAAACCCGCTCTTATAAGGATCGTAGGCGGCGCAAAAGAACCTGTTGCCGCAAGCGTCAAATATACGATAACGCAGACTGAGGATCCGACCGTGGAATATACAGTAAAGAAAGTATGGGCGGACAGCTCCGGCGCTTCGCGTCCCGCATCGGTTACGGCGCAGCTTCTTAAGAACGGCGAAGTATACGATGAACAGACCCTTTCCGAACAGAATAACTGGTCGCATACGTGGAAAGATCTTTCTTCTTCAGATGAATGGAATGTGATTGAAAAGGATGTGCCGGAAGGATATACCGTTTCAATCTCATTAAACGATAAGACGTTTACTATAACCAATACGGGCGAGGGACCAAAAGAGACAACGCCGCCGGCTAATGAGACCGAGCCGCCGAAAGCGAGCGATAAGCCGCAGGCAAGCGATGCTCCGAAAGTAACCGGTACTCCAACGCCGGGTACGCCGCAGCCAAGCAACAGGCCGCAGGCATATAATGTTCCGGTAGGAAACGATAATCCGCCGGGTGGCAGCGATACGCAGGGAGACGATACTCCGCCGGCTGATACTCCGACAGATAAAGATAAGCCGCAGAAGCTTCCGCAGACGGGGCAGCTGTGGTGGCCGGTTCCGGTTCTGCTCGCCGCGGGCGCGGTATTGTTCTTTACCGGATTTATTACAGATAGATTGAGTGAAGATGATGAAAAAGAATAAAAGAGTTGCACTTATGCTGTCGGGCGCATTGCTTATGTGCTCGGCAGTTGGTTTGACTGCATATAATATACATGAAGATTTTAACGCGGCTTCCTATGCGTCGGAAGTCCTTGAGGAATTTGATGATATAATGAATTCGTATAAAGAGGGCGGGACGCCTGCGGGCATATCGGGAGAGATACCCGCGGACGGTGAGATATCTCCCGATACTCCCATGCCGACGATCACTATCAAGGGCAAAGAGTACATCGGCAAGATAAAGATGCCGACGTTAAGCCTTGAACTGCCGGTCGCCAAAGACTGGGACTATACGCAGATGAAAACGTCGCCATGCCGTTATTCCGGCTCGGCATACAGCAATGATCTGGTGATCTGCGCGCACAATTTCAGTACGCATTTCCGTAATATCAGGAACCTTCATCCCGATGATACCGTTATATTCACAGACGCCGCAGGGAATGAATTCTACTACGGCGTTGTTAAGGTGGAGACGCTTGAGCCTACGGCTATAAGCGAGATGCTCTCGCCTGAGTATGATCTTAGTCTGTTTACCTGTACGTATGGCGGAAGCGCCCGCGTTACGGTCAGGTGCAGGATAAGCGGTTAGGATTTTTCTTGCATATATTCAAGAAAAAAGGTATTATGTATATCAAGTGAGTTCGAGACCTTCCTCACTATAAACAAAACTAAAGGAGATTTTATAATGAATAAGAAAGTCAGATTTCTAACCCAGGCTGCCATGACGGCAGCTCTCTATGTCGTACTTACTTTTATTGCCGCGGCGTTAGGCCTTGCAAACCAGGCGATACAGGTAAGATTCTCGGAAGCCCTAACTATACTTCCCGCATTCACCCCGGCTGCGATACCCGGCCTCTTTATCGGATGCATCCTGTCAAACCTTCTTACCGGATGCGCGCTGTACGATATAATATTCGGAAGCATCGCGACGCTTATCGGCGCTCTCGGCACATACGCGCTTAAAAAATACAAATATCTTACGCCACTGCCGCCGATAGCCGCAAATACCATAATCGTCCCGTTCGTGATAAAGTACGTATACCAAACGGACGGCGCCATACCCTTCTTTATGCTTACCGTAGGCATAGGCGAGATCATATCCTGCGGCGTACTCGGGCTTATACTTTTTACCGCCCTGCAAAAACAAAAAAGGAATATTTTTTAGTTTTTTAACTAAATTTCAATTTAATATATGCTTTTTCAACAATATATGGTATAATGAATTTCGTAGTTGTTCAATATATTGATATTGCGGAGGCATATATGAAAAAATTAGCTGCTGCCATTACGGGCATCCTATTGATAGCTCTTATCGCCGGTCTGCAGGGTCTGTCGGAAAATCAGGTTAGGGCAGGCAACGAAACCGATGAATTTGAATATGAATACTATTATAACGAAACCGAAAATGAAAACGAGGATGATGTTATGGATAGTACTTCACCTTCCGAAACCGCTCCGAAAGAAGATGCCGCAAAAGCAATAGATACCGCCCCTGACAGCATCATGGTATTCGTAAACAAAGAATACCCGCTGCCAAAAGATTATGTGCCGGACAATCTTGTCATGCCGGATATAAGATTCTATTCGTATGACGTTCCCGACAAAAGATATATGAGAAAAGAAGCCGCAAAGGCTCTTGAAGATATGTTTAACGCCGCGGCAGAAGACGGCATCACGCTGTACGGCGTATCCGGATACCGTTCATATGCGCGGCAGCGTGAAATATATAACAACAATGTACTTGCCCGCGGCAAAGACGAAACGAACAAAGTCTCCGCCTCACCGGGACACAGCGAACACCAGACAGGGCTTGCGATCGACATCTCATCGGCAGATCTGCGCGGAACCCTCTCTGAAGAATTCGGCAGCTCCAAAGAAGGTCTCTGGGTTGCCGCTCACTGCGCAAAATACGGCTTCATCATAAGATACCCAAAAGATAAGGAACACATAACCGGGTACTCCTACGAGCCCTGGCATATAAGGTACGTCGGCAAAAAGAACGCTAAGCGCATCACGAAAGCCGGCGTCACCCTTGAAGAATATTACGGATATACCCCGTCCGAAAATGCAGACGATAAAATCATATCGGACAACTAATATATAATTAGGGAGGCTCTTATCTTGAGGACTGTATTAATTCTTATAACGCTTATAATCCTTTCTGTGTTAAGTATTCCATTATATCTCGCAGAATTCATAATAGGCAGGTTCAATCCGCGCCTTATGCACGCATTTGCCCAGAACATTGTGCGCGCCGTATTTAAGATGTGGCTGTGGATGGCAGGGACAAAATATACGGTATACGGTCTTGATAAGGTGCCGGCGGACGAACCCGTCCTGTATATAACGAACCACCGCTCATTTTTCGACATCGTGCTAAGCTACGCTTACCTGCCTACGCTTACAGCATATGTCTCCAAAGCTTCCATCAAAAAATTTCCCTGCGTTGCGCAGTGGATGTATTTTTTAAGCTGTATGTTCCTTGAACGCGACGACATAAAGAGCGGCATGAAGATGATAAAAGACAGCGTATCGCTCATAAAACGCGGCATATCCGTATATATCTCACCCGAAGGCACAAGGAACCCGACTGATACGCTCCTTCCGTTTAAAGAGGGAAGTTTTAAAATTGCCACAATAACCAATTGCAAAATTATCCCGGTATGTTATACTAATACAGAAACTATTTTTGAAACGCATTTTCCATGGATCAGGCGGACTACGGCTGCGATCGAGTTCGGCGATCCTGTTGATATCACTGGCATGAGCCGCGAGGAGAAGAAATCGCTTGGTGTAAAGTTACGTGAGATCATCCAGAAGATGTACGATGAAAGGAGAGAATTATGATCAACGCAGCACCCATCCCGGTTTTACTCGCATGGAATACCGTCCTTACCGTTTTATGCATAATCCTTGCGGTTGTCCTTGCAATATTCATTGGGCTCAGCATATTGGGAAGAAAGATGCAGAAAAAACAGGCCGACAACCAGGAGGCAATGCAGCAGGCCTCGCAGGTAATGTCGATGCTTGTCATCGATAAGAAACGTATGCGCCTGAAAGAAGCCGGACTTCCCCAGATAGTTGTGGACCAGACACCCAAATACATGCGCAGGGCAAAACTCCCTATCGTGAAGGCGAAAGTGGGACCGAGGATAATGTCGCTCATATGCGACGACAAGATCTTCCCCGTACTTCCCGTGAAGAAGGAGATAAAAGCAGTCGTAAGCGGCATATACATCATGGACGTCAAAGGCTCCAGGAACAATCTTGAAACCGCAGGCAAAAAGGTGGGAAGGCTTCAGAGAATGAGGATGAAAGCCGAAAAGACGCTTCAGGAAACCCAGAATACAAAAAAAAGCGGAAAGAAAAAATCCTAACCGCTTACAAAAGCTCTGCTAATGTGATTTTGAATATAATAGATTATACATAGTGCAGCAGTTGGAAGGCTGAAATTACTGATAAAGCAAAGATTATAGTTTATCAGATGAAAAAATGTTGCATTTTTTCTAAATCCTGCTATACTATGGATAGGAGAAAATGATTGCCACTTGCTATACAGGTGGGATATAAATAGTATAGTTCGTAAATAAATCCCCATCAGTTTTGGTGGGG
>CANQDW010000048.1 GCA_947593975.1 uncultured Lachnospiraceae bacterium | reverse complement strand
AGAGAAAGGCAAGAAGCCTTAAAAATCAAGGCTTTTTGGATAGGTGATAAGAAAAATGAAACTAGGAATCGTCGGTTTGCCAAACGTAGGTAAAAGTACACTTTTTAATTCGCTTACTAAAGCAGGAGCAGAATCGGCTAACTATCCGTTCTGTACAATAGACCCTAATATAGGAGTTGTGGCAGTGCCTGATGAAAGGCTTGCCGTGCTTACCAAAATGCACAACTCAGCCAAAACCGTACCTGCCGTGATAGAATTTGTAGATATAGCAGGACTTGTAAAGGGAGCGTCAAAAGGCGAGGGACTGGGCAACCAGTTTTTGGCCAATATACGTGAGGTAGACGCGGTTGTCCATGTTGTAAGATGCTTTGAAGACAGCAATATAGTTCATGTGGACGGCAAGATCGATCCTTTAAGGGATATCGAAACAATTAATCTTGAACTTATCTTTTCGGATATTGAGATAATAGAAAGAAAAATAGCAAAAACCGTGCGCGGGGCAAAGAATGATAAAAAACTTGCAAAAGAGCTTTCGTTCCTTGAAAGGATAAAAGAAGTTCTGGAACAGGGCATCCTCGCAAAGAATATTGAAACGGATGACGAAGACGAAAAAGAGTGGTTTGACAGTTACAATCTGCTTACGGCGAAACCTGTAATATATGCAGCCAATGTATCTGAAGACGATCTTGCGGATGATGCGGCAGGAAATCCAATGGTAGACAAAGTAAAGAAATATGCTAAAGAGGAAGGACAGGAAGTATTTGTGATCTGCGCGCAGATTGAGCAGGAGATAGCAGAGCTTGATGATGATGAACGGAAAATGTTTTTGGAAGATCTGGGGCTTAAGGAATCGGGACTTGAAAAACTTATAAGGGCAAGCTACAGTCTGTTAGGGCTTATCAGTTATCTTACCTCCGGCGAGCAGGAGACGAGAGCATGGACGATAACGAAAGGAACCAAGGCGCCGCAGGCTGCCGGCAAGATCCACACTGATTTTGAGCGAGGATTCATAAGAGCAGAAGTGGTTTCATATGATGCGCTTATTGAGGCGGGAAGTATGCTTGCGGCAAAGGAAAAGGGTCTTGTACGTTCAGAAGGCAAAGAATATGTTATGCAGGACGGAGATGTGGTATTGTTCCGTTTCAATGTTTAGTATACTGCGCAGAGGTGTTTTGAATGGAAAGCGAACAGGATTTTCTGGAATGTGAAAGAGGCAGGGTATTTTGTCTGCTGATGATGAGCGGAGGACTGTTTGGGGCTTTTACATATCTGCTTAGAGGTAATGTATTCTGTAATGCGCAGACAGGCAATATTGTACTTATGGGAATGGCTCTCGGGAAAGGCGAGTTTATGCATGCGGCTTATTTTCTGATTCCGATTACAGCGTACGGGCTGGGAGCAATTGTTTCCGAGATTTTGCCGGTATCCGTGAAAAAAGCGGGAATCCTCAGATGGGATACTTTATTGATAGGATTTGAGATACTTATAACAATTCTGCTTGGCTTTTTGCCTGAAAGCGCGCCATATCAGATTTCGCAGGTCGCGATAAATTTTATATGTTCAATGCAGTACAACACTTTCAGACAGGCGGAAGGTATCCCCATGGCGACGACTTTTTGTACGAACCATGTACGGCAGTTTGGGATACATATTGCCAAGAGTATACGAAAGAAAGATATATCTTATATGAAAAGAAGCCTTCAGCATGGTAAAATGCTGCTTATGTTTATAATCGGCGCTGCGGCCGGAACGGTTATGGGCAGATATTTTTACGGAAAGTCAATATGGGGAGCGTCGTTTCTGCTCTTTATAGTGTTTATTGATTTGCTGCATGCCGATCTGATAAAGGAAAAAGGTATGCTTGAACGTGTTCCGCGCGGACATTAATAAAAAATTTTTATAAAATTAAAAAAATAAAAATACAATATAAAGTATATGAAAGAGAAATATAACACTAGGTGTTGTGTTTCTCTTCTTTTTAGTCCCGGAAAGCTCGAATTTTCGGGATTTTTTTGTAAAATAGAGCTTGATTAATTCCCAAAAATATTCTAAAATATCAGTATAAATGGTGAGAAGTGGTGGAAAGTGGTTAAAAAATACTAAGATGTGGTGACTATGGCAAGTATGTTTACAGGTGAGTATTCACACTCGGTTGACAGTAAAGGAAGAGTTATAGTGCCTGCGAAGTTCAGAGAATCATTAGGCGACAGCTTTGTGATCACGATGGGCTTTGACGGGTGTCTTTCTATGTATTCAAACGAGGAATGGAACATATTTGTGGACAAGCTGAGGTCGCTGCCGGAAGCACGTAAGGAAACAAGACAGACATTAAGATATTTTCTTGCAAGGGCTACCGTATGCGAGGTGGACAAACAGGGAAGGGTTCTTATTCCGATAAAACTAAGGGAACATGCCGCGCTTATAAAAGACGTTGTATTTGTAGGCGTTTTGTCAAAGGTCGAGATATGGAGCAGAGAACGCTGGGAGAGCAATGATATGGACGATATGGATGAGATCGCAGAGAGGCTTTCCGAATTTGGGATTTCATTCTGATGAAAGCAGGTAGGAAATATTGGCAGATGATATAGAATGCGGATTTAAGCATGTTTCGGTTATGCTTAATGAATGTATTGAAAATCTTAATATTGTTCCGGACGGGGTATATGTGGATGGAACGATGGGAGGAGCAGGACATTCCTATCATATAGCGGAAAAACTTTCAAAGAAAGGTACGCTTATCGCCATAGATCAGGATGCAGATGCAATAAGGGCAGGCAAATCAAGGCTTTGTGAGTATGCGGACCGCGTAAAGATTGTAAAAAGCAACTATTCGTATATGAAAGAAATAGTGATTTCAGCCGGGTATGACGGCGCAGACGGCATACTGCTTGACCTCGGGGTATCTTCATACCAGCTTGACACGCCCGAAAGGGGATTTACATATCGCGACGAGTCGGCGCCGCTTGATATGAGGATGGATACGCAGACGGACTTTACGGCAAGGGACATAGTAAACGGATATACGGAAAGCGAATTGAGAAGAGTAATAAAAGACTACGGAGAAGACAGATTTTATGCGGCGATAGCCAGACAGATTGTGCTGGCGAGAGAAAAAGAGCCGCTTGCTACCGCGGGAGATCTGATAAAGGCGGTAAAAAAAGCATATCCTGCAAAGGAACTTAGAAAACCCGGACATCCTGCAAAGAAAACATTTCAGGCAATACGTATAGAACTTAACGGCGAATTAAAAGTACTGGAAGATAATCTCAGGGATATGATAGGTCTTCTTAATGATAAAGGAAGGATATGCATAATAACATTTCATTCACTTGAAGATCGGATCGTAAAAAATATATTCAGGGAATGTGAGGATCCATGCACATGTCCGCCGGATTTTCCGGTATGTGTATGCGGCAGGAAACCGCTTGGAAAAGTTATAAGCAGAAAACCGATAAGACCGTCGGATGCGGAGCTTAATGCGAACCCAAGGTCACAGAGCGCAAGGCTTCGGGTATTTGAGAGGATAAAGTAATTATATTTTGCAAGGAGGCAGTTATGGCTGGCAGTACGAGAAGATATTCAGAATATATAGACGGAAGCGCGGCAAGAAAATTAAGGGAGAGGCGGCCGGAAACTTATACAAGGCCAGAAGATGAGATAAGTCCCGAACAAAAACAGCACATAAAAAGACGTAAGAGGCTTAATATAATGTCTGTTATCGTTATGGCGGCTGCGATAATAACGAGCATGTATCTATGTATAAGTTATATAATGGTATATTCGGAGATAACGGGAACGAGCAAAGCAATATCAAGGCTCAGGAGCGAGATCACAGAGACGCAGGCGTTCAACGATGAGGCTCATAAAGAGATAGACGCATCGCTGAACCTTGAAGACGTATATGAAAAAGCAACTAAGGAATACGGGATGGTTCCGGCTGATAAAAGCCAGATATACAAATACAGCAATAAGAAAAGCGACAGAGTGATAAAGTACTCTGATATACCTGAGTAAAGCAGGTTTATAAAAAGGTGAGTTGGGAATGAGAAGGCGAAGACCGGTTAAAAAATTCAGTTTAAAAATGAAAAAGACCCTGATTGCTGTTATGGTTGCAGTAGTTATTATTTTTATAGCCCTTTTGATCAGGATCTTTTATCTTATAGAAACTGATAACGATAATTATACTAAGAAAGTTTTGTCCCAACAGACTTATGTAAGCAGCAATATCCTTTATAAGAGGGGAGAAATAAGAGACAGGAACGGCACTGTCATGGCTATAAGCGTAAAAGTATATGACCTTGTGATATCGCCGAAAACCCTTTTAGACGAAGACAATAAAGCCAACAGTGAATTCTCGATCCAGACAGCGGTTTCGTGCTTTGGGCTCGACAGGACGGAACTTGAACAGCTTATTAATTCAAAGCCTGATTCGCAGTACCAGGTTATAGCCGATAAAAAAGGGATGACCTTAGATGAGGTAAGCAGGTTTGAAGAAGCCAGGGAAACTGCGAAAGAAGAGGCGCGCAAGGACGATACGAAGCCGGTCATAAGCGGGATATGGCTGGAAGAAAGATATGCAAGGAAATATCCTATGGGAGAAACGGCGTGCAATATCATCGGATTTGTAGACGGCGATCATGGGAATAACGGGATAGAAGAGTATTACAATACAGAACTTACAGGAAGTTACGGACGGGAGTACGGATATTTTGATTCGGAGCTTAACCTTCAGAGAACCGTAATGCCGGCAGTGGACGGAAACAACATCGTATCCACAATAGACGCAAACGTACAGAGGATTGTGGAAAATCAGATAGATAAACTTAAGACAGACATGGGCGCCGAAAATATAGCGGTTATGGTTATGGATCCCAATAACGGCGAGATCCTTGCCATGTCGTCGGATACCCGGTACGACCTTAACAACCCGAGAAACCTATCGGCTATGTTTACCGAGAGTGAAATAGAAAAGATGAGCGACGAGGAGAAGGCGACAGCGCTCAATGAGCTTTGGAAAACGTTTTCTATAAGCCATACCTATGAGCCGGGTTCAACTTTTAAGCCGTTTGTTGTCGCGGCGGCTCTTGACGAAGCGACGACTAATCCGAATACCACATATGTATGTAACGGAAAAACGCAGGTTGGAGAATATGAGATAGGATGCGCGAACAGGATAGTGCATGGAATAGTAACGCCAAAGACTATACTTATGGAGTCGTGCAACCTTGGCGCTATACAGGTTGCGGCGGGACTTGGAAGAAAACAGTTTTACAGATATATGAACCTGTATGGTTTCGGACAACGAACGGGTATAGACTTAAACAGGGAAGAAAAAGGAATAATCCATGACGAAAATTCGCTGAATACGGTAGAGCTTGCAACGAGCAGTTTCGGACAGACACAGAATGTAACGATGGTCCAGATGCTGTCGGCATTCTGCTCATTGATAAACGGCGGGAAATATTATGAGCCGCATGTAGTAAAAGAAATAATAAATGAACAGAACGCAGTCGTAAAAAGTGAGCGCGGAAAACTTGTAAAGCAGACGATAACAGAGCATACAAGCAGCCTTATAAGAGACTATCTTAAAGAAACCGTTTCTTCCGGAACGGCGGTACCCGCTCAGGTTAAAGGCTACGACATAGGCGGAAAAACAGGAACCGCCGAAAAACACGGAGCAGATGCCGAAGGCAATTATATAGTTTCATTTATAGGTTTTGCGCCTACGGATGTACCACAGGTCGCAATATATGTGCTTATTGACCAGCCTGCGGTAGAAGATCAGTCGCATTCGACATATGCAACCGAATTTGCATCTAAAATAATGAAGAAGATACTTCCTTTCCTTGGGGTATACGGAGATACAAAAAGCGCAGAATAAGACTTGCTGAAGCTTAATACAATTAAATGACAATATTTTTTGGTGAAGCAATGTTAGCTGTTAGGGAATCAAGGGACAGGAATGTCAAGACATTTCACAGACAGGGTGCGATGTTTATTGTTGTCATGATATTGATCAGCGCGGTATTTTTATGCGGCAGGCTTTCATATATAATGCTCTGCAAAGCAGACCATTATGGAGTTATGGCAGAACAGCTCCATGAGAGAGAACGCGCCATAAAAGCAAAGAGAGGAGTACTTTACGACAGAAACGGCACGGTGATCGCGGGAAACATATCGGTTTCGACCATATCCGTGATACACAGCCAGATAAAAGAGCCCGATAAGGTTATAAGCGTATTGTCTGAAGAACTCGGGATAGATGAGGCGGAAGTAAGAAAAAGGGTTGAAAAAGTATCCTCGCGTGAGAAGGTCAAATCAAATGTTTCAAAAGAAATATCAGATAAAATAAGGGAATACAACCTTGCCGGGGTTATGGTTGACGAGGATTATAAAAGATATTATCCATACTCTTCTTTGGCTTCGCATGTGATAGGTTTTACGGGAGCGGATAATCAGGGCATTATAGGACTTGAAGTTACGTATGATTCATATCTTCAGGGAACGGACGGCGCAATTCTTACGCTTACTACAGCCGGAGGGATTGAGATACCTAACGCGGCTGAGGACAGACTGGAACCGGTCTCCGGAGACGGTCTTATATTATCTTTGGATGTTAATATACAGCAGTATGCCGAACAGGCCGCGCTTAAGATAATGGAGCAAAAGTCGGCAAAATCGGTAAGCATAATAATGATGAATCCCCAAAACGGCGAGATATACGCTATGGTAAGCGTTCCTGAATTTGATCTGAACGACCCGTTTAAGTTGAATAACAAAACCGATATAGACGCATCATCCGCCGAAGGCATGAAACTGCTTAACAATATGTGGAGGAATCCGTGTATAAGCGATACTTACGAGCCGGGTTCGACATTTAAGATAATAACGTCGGCAGCGGCGCTTGAAGAAGGGGTGGTAAGCCTTAATGATACTTTCAGCTGCCCCGGATATATAACGGTTGAAGACAGAAAGATAAGATGCCACAAGGCAGGCGGACACGGCGGCGAGAATTTTGTACAGGGGATAATGAATTCGTGCAACCCTGTATTTATAACCGTCGGATTAAGGCTTGGCGTGGATAATTTTTATAAATACCTTAATAAATTTGAAGTGTTAAAAAAGACCGGGGTTGACCTTCCCGGAGAAGCGGCGACCATTATGCATAAAAAAGAAAATGTTGGCGCGGTAGAGCTTGCGACGATTTCATTCGGTCAGTCGTTTCAGCTTACGCCGCTAAGGCTTATGACTTCGGTCTCGGCGATAATCAACGGAGGGCGCAGCATAACGCCGCACTTTGGGATAGCAATAACTGACGGCGATACGGGCAGTATAAAAAAGATTGAATATAAAAATAACGACAGCGGCATAGTGACGGAAAAAACGTCGGAAACGATGCGGTATCTTTTAGAGGCGGTAGTTGCCGAGGGTACCGGAAAAAAAGCGTTTATAGAAGGTTATCATGTGGCGGCAAAAACAGGTACTTCAGAAAAGCTGCCGAGAAGAAATAATAAATATATCGCTTCGTGCCTGGGCTTCGCGCCGGCAGACAATCCGCAGGTAATGGCGCTTGTTATGATAGATGAACCGCAGGGAATATATTACGGGGGAACCATAGCAGCCCCGGTGATAGCAGAGCTGTTTGACAATATACTTCCTTACAGAGACATAAAAAAGTATTGATATTTGGAGGAAAATGATCGTGGATAATATATTTAAAGACAAAAAATGGCTTGTGATAGGAGCAGGGAAAAGCGGGATAAATGCAGCAAAGCTGCTGATTTCATCCGGGGCGCAGATCATCCTTTATGATGATAATGAAAAGGCGTCGTTTGATGAAATAAAAGAAAAAGCTGTTTTTTATGCAAAAGAAATACCTGAAGATGTCCTTAAAGATATTTCGGAAGCGGTCATAAGTCCCGGCATACCTCTTTCCTGTCCGGCAGCAGAAATGTGCGGGAAACATAAAATTAAGGTTATCGGTGAAATAGAGCTTGCATATATGTTTGAAAAGGGAGATATTGCGGCGATAACCGGAACAAACGGAAAGACAACTACGACGGCGCTTACCGGCGAGATAATGAAATATACCGGCGATAAGGTTATTGTAGCGGGCAATATAGGCGAACCTTACACAAAACTTGTGGCAGGGTCGGAAGAAACTTCACATTCGGTACTTGAGGTAAGCAGCTTCCAGCTTGAGACAATAGAGGATTTCAGACCGCATGTAAGCGCGGTGCTTAACATTACCCCGGATCATCTGAACAGGCACCATACAATGCAAAACTATATAGACGCTAAACTGCGCATAGCAGAAAACCAGGAAGCATCAGATTATATAGTTCTTAATTATGAAGATGAGATACTTAGAAAAAAGGCGGCCAAACTTAAACCGAAAGCTGTATTTTTCAGCAGTAAAAGGATACTTGATGAAGGCATATATCTGCGTGACGAAAAAGATATATGCATGAAATGGGACGGCGAAGAAACAAAGATATGCAGTATAAGCGAACTTTCGCTTTTGGGTACCCATAACTATGAAAATGTAATGGCTGCGGCTATGATAACGAGGCTTATGGGCGTAAGCATACAGGATATACAAAAAGCGGTAAAGGAATTTAAGAGCGTTGAGCACAGGATCGAATATGTGTGTGAGAAAAACGGCGTCGTATATTATAATGATTCAAAAGGGACCAATACAGACGCCGCGATCAAAGGAATATGTTCTATGACAAGGCCGGCATTTCTTATCGGCGGCGGCTATGATAAAGACGCAGATTTTTCCGAATGGGTAGAGTGTTTTTCCGGAAGGGTAAAAAAACTCGTGCTTATCGGGGCGACGAAAGATAAAATTGCAAAGACATGCGATGAAAAAGGATTTTCCGATTATATAAAGGCGGATTCGTTTGAAGAAGCCGTAGATTACTGCAAAAATAACGCAGAACCGGGAGACGCCGTGCTGCTGTCGCCGGCATGCGCAAGCTGGGATATGTTTAAAAGCTATGAGGAGCGCGGCAGGATATTTAAAAAACTTGTTTTGGAATGATGATAGAAGGAGTTAGCTATGGCAAGAGCTGTAACCGAACGCGCGAAAAGGGCGCGGAAACAGGAAAAATTAAGATCGCATAATTACTACGACTACAGCCTTTTGATACTTGTAATGTTTATAGTTGCTTTCGGGCTTGTGATGATATACAGTTCAAGTTCTTATACTGCGCAGACTTCCTCAAGGTACAATAACGACGCGGCCTTTTTCTTAAAAAGACAGGCGGCGTGCGCGATCATAGGCATAATCACGATGCTTGTAATATCAAAGATAAATTACAGGCTGCTTTTAAGGCGTATGCCGGTTATAAGGATAACATATGCTTCTTTTTTGTATATAGTGGCGTGTATACTGCAGATCGTCGTACTGTTTGCCGGAGTGAACTTAAACGGAGCAAAAAGGTGGCTTAAGATAGGGCCTCTTCAGCTTCAGCCTTCTGAGATAACCAAGGTTGCCGTTATAGTATTTACCGCATACATAATATATCTTGCTCCGAGGATGATGGACACTGCCAGGGGTTATATAAAGGTTATGATCTTTATGGCAGTGCCGATAGCGCTCGTAGGAAAGGAAAACATGAGTACCGCGATAGTGCTGTTTCTGGTCGCTACCGGGGTGTGCTTTGTCGCAAGCCGAAGAAAGCTGTTTTATGTCGGGGCTTTTGTAGCTGGTACGCTCTTGGGAGGATTATATATCATACTGGGCGCAGGGTTCCGCGCCGAGAGGATAAACATATGGCTTAATGTTGAAACTCATGAAATGGGATTTCAGATACTTCAGGGCCTGTATGCCATTGCATCGGGCGGGCTGTTTGGAACGGGACTTGGCGAAAGCATGCAGAAGCTTGGGTTTATACCGGAATCATATAATGATATGATTTTTTCGATAGTATGCGAAGAACTTGGATTGTGCGGGGCGATAATAGTAGTGCTGCTGTTTATAATGCTCTTGTGGAGGATATTTACGGTTGCGATAAATGCGCCGGATCTGTTCGGCTCGCTTTTATGCGTGGGAGTACTGGCGCATATAGCCGTCCAGGTAATAATAAATATCGCGGTAGTTACCAACTCCATACCGTCAACCGGAATACCTCTTCCGTTCATAAGCTACGGAGGAACTTCGGTAGTTATACTGCTTGCGGAAATGGGAATGGTGCTCAGCGTGTCCAATCAGATAAAAGGGTATTGACACATGGGATTAGTTGTAGCCATATATTGATATTAAAGTTGTTTGTATGGCGTGGTTATTAATGCAGTCTTATGTGATAGAGGGCGGATACCCGCTAAAAGGGGAACTTGTGGTGCAAGGTTCCAAAAATGCCGCGCTCCCGCTTATTGCGGCAGCATTTTTAAACGAAGGAATTACCGTACTTAACGGCTGTCCCGATATAAGTGACGTGGACAATATGCTTGAAATAATAAGACATCTTGGCTGCAAAGCGTATAAAGAAAAAAACAGCATAATCATAAACGGGAGTTTGACCGATCGTGACGAGATACCGGCAGACATGGTAAAAAGCGCGCGCGGTTCAATGCTTTTTATGGGAGCGGTACTCGCAAGGTGCGGCTGCATATCGATGGATTATCCGGGCGGCTGCATGATAGGGGAACGGCCGGTAAATTATCATCTGGACGCATTTGAAAAAATGGGAGCAGATGTGGCGTATAAAAGCGAAGGGATAAAATGTACATGCGCGCAGCTTAAAGGCTGTACGATAAATCTGCCTTTTCCAAGCGTGGGCGCCACGGAAAACGTTATACTGGCAGCAGTTAAGGCAAAAGGAGCCACGACGATAATCAATGCCGCAATGGAACCGGAAATCGCCGAGCTTTGCAGGATGCTTTGTATGCTCGGCGCAGAGATTGAAGGTATAGGGAGCAAGATCATTATAATAAAAAAGGGCATTAAAAAAAGAGATATACAATATACCGTTATGTCGGACAGGATAGCAGCAGGGACATACGCATACGCAGCCGCGGCAGCAGGAGGCGATGTATGCTGTATAGTAAACAGGGAAGACGTAATGACCGGTATAAGCGTATTGTGCAAAAGAATGGGAATAAAACTCGTATACGGAAATGATTATGTAAGGATTATTTCAGGAAAGAAAATAAACAGTATCCCCTATATAAAAACCGAGCCCTATCCGGGTTTCCCGACGGATATGCAGTCTCAGCTTATGAGCGTGCTTTCGATGGGAGACGGAATAAGCGTTATAGAAGAAAGTATTTTTGAAAAAAGATACCATATAGTAGGCGAGCTTTTGAAAATGGGAGCCGATATCCGTACAAAAGGCAGCAAGGCATATATACGAGGCGTAAGATCGCTTAAAGGGGCTGTACTTGACGTAAAGGATCTGAGGGGAGGTGCCGCACTTATAATAGCAGGTCTTGCAGCAGATGGAACTACCACTGTACTCGATCCGGGATATATTAACAGGGGCTATGAAAGGATAGCGGATAATTTATCAGAGCTTGGAGGTAATATACATCTTGCGTAAAAATATTATTGCGATATTAATAGTTATTATTATGGCAGTCATATTGTCTCTGTCTGTTATTGTTTTGTTTAAAGCCGACAATATAATAATAAGCGGCAATGAGATGTGTGACGAAAATGTTGTAAAAGAATATTATACAGAGGGGCCGCTTGGAGATAATACGGCAGTGATCTGGCTTAAAGACAAACTCGGATTATATGAAGACCTGCCGTTCATACGGGAGCATGATATTGATATAACGGGCCGCAATACAGTCAAGATACAGGTTTATGAGAAATCCCTTATAGCATGTTTTTATTATATGGGACAATACATATATTTTGACAAAGACGGCCTGATACTTGAAACGTCGGACAAGCAGTTTAAAAATATACCGTGCATAGAAGGGGTATCTTTCAGTAATTTTACGCTTAATGAAAAAATAGAGGTGGCAAACGAGGGTCAGATAGATGCGATACTTGACCTGTCGGAACTTATAAACCACTATGAAATGAAAATAAAAAAGATATCGTTTAACAATAATAATGAAGTCACTTTATATTGCGGAAAAATAAAAGTATTTCTCGGAAACAGGCAGCTGTACGACCAGCAGATAGCGTCTGTATCGGACGTGCTTAAACAGGCGAAGAAACAGGGTTTATCAGGTACTATAGACCTTAAAAATTACTCCAGAGGAGATAAAATAATTCTAAAACAGTAAATAAATAATAAAAAAAGTATAAACGACTGTTTTGGACTTGATTATTTATATAAAAGAATATATATTAGAAATAAGAATGGACAAGCAAGAAGGAGGAAGCATTTTGTTAGAGATAATGTCTAATGAAACTGATTCAGCTGCAAAGATTCTTGTAATCGGAGTTGGTGGAGCCGGTAATAATGCGGTAAACCGAATGATCGAAGAGGGTATTAAGGGCGTTGAATTTGCCTGTGTTAATACCGATAAGCAGCATCTTAAAGGCTGTAAAGCAAATTATTGTATCCAGATAGGAGAGAAACTTACAAAGGGACTGGGAGCAGGAGCGCAGCCGGAGATTGGCGAGAAGGCCGCTGAGGAAAGCAGGGAAGAACTTACAGAATACATAAAAGGCAAGGACATGGTATTTGTAACATGCGGAATGGGAGGCGGAACCGGAACGGGAGCTGCCCCTGTAGTCGCTGAGATCGCAAAGAGCCTTGGTGTCCTTACTGTTGGCATAGTAACCAAACCTTTCAAATTTGAAGGCAAAGTAAGAATGACTAATGCCGTTGCAGGCATTAATAAATTAAAAGCAAATGTTGATACGCTTATTGTTATTCCTAACGATAAGCTTCTTGAGATCGTGGACAGGCGCACTACAATGCCCGAGGCGCTGCGTAAAGCGGATGAAGTGCTGCAGCAGGGCGTACGGGGCATTACCGACCTGATCAATGTGCCGGCGCTTATTAACCTTGACTTCGCAGATGTCCAGACCGTAATGAAAGATAAAGGCATTGCCCATATAGGAATAGGTGAAGGAGAGGGCGACGACAAGTGTATAGATGCCGTTAAGCAGGCTATCAACAGCCCGCTTCTTGAGACTACCATCGAGGGCGCTTCACATGTTATCATTAATGTGTCGGGAAATGTCAATCTGCTTGAGGCGAACGAGGCTGCATCATACGTTCAGGAACTTGCGGGTGACAGCGCAAATATCATATTCGGAGCAAAATATGACGAGACGGCTACGGATTATGTAATGATTACCATTATTGCTACAGGACTTGAGGCCAATGCCAACAATGAAAGAGGCATACTTAACTCCTTTAAGAATAATGCATCGACAGTAATGCCGGGATTCCTTGGAAAAGAATCTCCGTTTTCATCGCAGCTGTTAAAGAATCCCGCCGTAAAAGAACCGGAAAGCGTTCCGAGGTCGCTTAAGACTGAGCAGCCTTCGGTTACTCCGAAAAGAGAAGGCTCATCAGAAATAAAAATACCGGATTTTTTACAGAAAAACCGTAAATAGGGTATTAAGTTATGGAGATTAATACTAAGATACAGAAAGTTGACTGCGACTGGCTTGATGCAAAAAACGAGTGCAGGAATACAGTCAATAAAGAAGCAACTGATTCACCTGCCACTACAGGTTTCAGAAAAAAATTATTAATTTCAGAACATAGTCCGATAAGGCTCCTTTCTATCAAATGGCGATGGGAAGGAATCTTTTCGTGGGTAAGCGTACATTTTGCAAGGCACTGGCTCGGCTGGGATAAATGGGTAAGTACCCAGAGAAGCGACAGAACCGGCATGGACAGGAATAAGCAGCCGCAGGATACGCTTGTAAATATGGATATAAAAGCCAACGCGCAGGCGCTTATTAATGTTTCAAGGTTCAGGCTCTGTTATCAGGCAAGTCCTGAGACCAGGTCATGCATGGAGGATCTGAAGCGTCATATCGCCGAAGCTGAACCGCAGATAGCGGACGTTATGGTTCCAAACTGCATATACAGATGCGGATGTCCCGAGTTTTCGGAATGCGGTTTTTTTAAGAAGTTTTGTGAAAGCATAGAAGATAAAGAAGAGCTGCTTGATATACAGAAACGTTATGATAGGTATAACGCTATGTTTTACGGCAGTAAACGTGACTAAAAGCTCCATATGTCATCGGGGTTTACTCCGTACAGCTGTACCGGTTCAAACATATCCGAAAGGGCTATATCCCGCGGAGTTATGATAAAACCCCCGTTAGGGGCTATATCAATGCCCTGGCGCATGAAAGCCGCCCAGATAAGATGCGAGCAGTTGCTTGAAGGTATGTTTGCGAATACATTTTGTTTATGCGGCAGTAAGCTGTAGGGTATATTTATAAGGTTATTTAATGCATCATTTATAAGATTGTTTATAAGTGATGTATTTTTTTGTGTTTCCGCAGCCTTTAATCTAAGCATTATCATAGTCGGATAATTGCGCCAGCGGGAAATATCCGAAAGATGCGAGGACATTCCGTAGGGACCGGCTTCAAGTATTGTTCCGTTTGCAGCGTCTACAACGAGAGCGGCATGTCCGTTTCTTATGCCAAGCGTCTGCGAGGATTTAGTCACAAGTACGTATCCGTTCTCAACCGGCGCAAGCTCGTAAGCAGAAACTGCATTGCAGAAAGAGTCTGTCGCATACTGCCTCCTGGTGGCAAAAAAATATCCCGCCTGCGCATATCTGACAGGCTTAAACATATTGCTTTGGAATCGTATAAGTATGTCTGCAAAATCAGGGCGGCATTTTAAAGAATTGACCGCCGCTTTGCCAAGACCGGTCTGTCTGAGTATATCATAGTATTCTGTATCCGAGAAATTTATGCGTCCCGTGTATTTGGACATGTCGGTTTTTTCATAATCAGGATAGTAATGGTTATGCCCGGACACATATCTGTATCTGGCAAATATGCTAAGGAAAAATATTGAAAGGGATATATTGGCAATAATAGACAGGTTCTTCATAGGATTAGTATTTCCGCATTGGGCAATATAATTATATAACGGAAATAATTTTTGTATAAAATCACGGCGACAACTTGGTTGATATTTTCTTATAACAGGTATAAAATAAATATAAATATATAACGTACGAATTTAAAATATTTTATGAAAAGGGGAGTAAATAATTTGAAGAGTAAAAAGTATCTCAGGATTAAAAAAGCTGTAAGCCTTTTGCTTTCTGCAGCGCTTTTGGTATCCGGACTGCAGGGGTTCGTATATACGGGACAGCCAAAAAAGGTACATGCCGCTTCCGTGGAAAGCGGTATGGAAACTAATGAACTTCTCAGTTCAAAATATATTGCCGATCCCGAAGTGCTGCGTTTATACATAATCCTTGCAAATGCAGTAAAGAAAAAAGATGACGCGGCAATAAAAGATCTGTCTGAAAAGACCGCAAAAGAGATCCTTGAATCCGATACATATAAGTCGCCGGCTTATACCGGCAATGTAGAGGGGCAGTTTTTGATCGAATATAACGGAAATATTGATTTTACCGGTATGAGGATAAAGGATATATCTGGTATAGGCTGGGCAAGAAGCGTGCGCAAGATCAATCTTGCGGAAGCGGTATTTGATAAAAAACTGACTGAGATTCCGGCAGATGAATTTGCCGCCTGTACAAAACTGGAAAAGATAATGCTTCCCGAGACGGTAACTAAGATTGGAAACCGGGCTTTTCAGAACGATCTGTCATTAAAGACGCTTCAGATCGGAAGCGGTACGGACGGGGTGATAGACCTTACCAAAGTAAACGAAGTAGGCGACAGCGCGTTTAGCGGCTGCGCTTCAATTGAGAGAGTGGATTTTGCGGAATATGGCAGGTCTCCTGAACTTAAACTTGGCGCTTATGCATTTTCGGCGTGTGTGAATATAAATGAGATCAAGGTACCGGTAAAGACTGCAGAAAACATTGGCACAAATGTATTTGAAAACTGTTCGGCGCTTAAGGAAGTAGGACTTTTAAATGAGCTTGCGTACCTGAGCAACGGATTGTTTAAGGGAACGGGAACGCATACCGCAGAGGGGGTTCATTTTTATATAATCGGAAAAGAGGAAGAGGAGGTAAGCCGTCTCCCGGAAAATATAGAATATATAGGAAGCAACTGTTTTGAAAGCGCGTATCTGAAAAAAATGGATCTTAGCAGGCTTGACAGGCTATACGCATTGAACCAGTACTCATTTGCCGGAGCCATTTTCATGAATACCGATACGGATGATATGCTCATTCTGCCTGAAACTTTAAAAAGGATAGAATCTCTGGCGTTTACGGGAAGCGGTCTGCTTTCATTGAAAGTACCCGGACAATGTACGTACATAGGAAGCCGGGCGTTTGAAAACAGCGCGATTGTAGCAGTCAGTCTGCCGGAAGGCCTTAAGAAGATTGAGGACGGGACATTTAAAGGATGTGAACTGCTTGCCGGCGAGCTTATAATGATCCCGGAGGATTCTGAACTTGAGGCAATCGGCGCAATGGCTTTTAGCGGATGTAAGAACCTGAATACCACAGCTTTTCTAAAGGATCTTAAAAAGCTTACGGACATCGGGGAAAGCGCGTTTGCAGACTGTTACGGCATTGAGAAATTTGGAAACAGCGAGCAAACCGATATGTATCAGAATAAAAGGCTTGTCTGCGGGCTTAAGGAAGTTATCATCCCTGATTGTGTAAAAACGCTCGGAGAAGGAGTGTTTGCCAACGACTATGCCCTGCAGACGGCAGATTTGGGATTAGGGATAATACATATTCCCGACAGGGCGTTTGCTAATAGTATGTCTGTGTCACAATCCCCGGCAAGGCTTGAAAAAGTGATCGTATCTTCAGAACTTGAAAGTATCGGAAACGAAGCGTTTCTTAATCAGACAAGGCTTCATACGATAGGATACAAAAAAGGAAACCGGCTGGAAGTAAAAGAAGGTACAGCGCAGTTTAGTGATGGGCTTATATCCATCGGAGACAGCGCGTTTAGCGGCTGCGGCGCTGCAAGCAGGATTTCGGTAAACGGAGGGATAGCATATGTCCCTAAAAATGAGGTGAAGACTTCATATGAGAAAGGGTACGGCAAATTCCTCATATATGATTACGGCAGCGAACTTTCTGATGTAAATGACTGCCGGGTTG
>CANQDW010000047.1 GCA_947593975.1 uncultured Lachnospiraceae bacterium | reverse complement strand
TTACAATATATCATACAAAGGTGAATCCTTGTATTTTATTTTCTATGTTACCTATCTATTGTATCCCAACATATTAACAAAAATTATTAAAAATTTTTGTCTGCCCTTATGTTCGTCCATCAACAATACATCTGCTTGTTTTCATCAGTGAAACAATCGGTGCAGCATCCGAAATAACAATCATACCATCGCACTTCGTAATTTCTTCAACGATGCCAAATCCTCTTCAAACTCTTCTTCTGTTTCATCAAAATATGGCAATCCCAATTTGCCATACAGCGTAATCAAGTCAATCTTATGAAGACCTAGCATTTCTGCTGCTTTCCCGTGAGACATAACGCCTCTTTTGATATAAGGATAGACCAACATTGCGTTTCTGGTTATTTGTGCTTCCTTATCATCCAACACTGTATATGGTACAATTGCTTCCGGCACATCAATTTCTACCTTTATCATTGTCATAATAATCAGTTCCTATCTTTGTAATTTCTCTAAATATATTATATACATTTTATTTTAGTATTACAACAGTATGCCACCTTTACTATTTTTGTTCTGCTTTGTGCCTTTGCAGTATTAAAGGCGTCATTTTTTCCATCAATGCATCCATTTCTTTTGGATATATTTTGGGGTAATTTTGGGGCACTTTGGGGTAATTGGGTGCATTATCCAGAATCATTTTACTACCCAATAACCTCCCCTTGAGGCACCTATATGCTCGATTAAACCCTTGTTCTTCAACTTTTTCAATTGATATTTGACACCATCTTCTGAAATCATTAACAGCCTTGACAATTCTTTCCTTGAAATATATGGATTATTACGCAAAGCATTCAGAAATACTTCTTCCGTACGTTGTACATATTCTTCAACTACTTGTGAAACATCATTTATTTCACTTTTATCGTATCTGCTTTTCCCATAATTCAAATTTTTCAATATAACTGTAAATTCTACTCTTGATGAAATAAACTGCGGCATCTTACTTTCATCATAATTATTTGCATTCTTGTATGCATTTATTATCTTTGTAAGCCCGCTTCCCTTACGTTCCATATATCCTAATCGCTGAAACACATCTGCCAAAACAGGATTTCGTCTTGTCGAAGGGATTGCATCTATAACACGTTCTTGTATCAAGGTACCATCCGGCATCCCTCCTGGCGAATAAATAACCATCCTATCATCAAACATATCTATATGGATTTCACTGCCATTTACCAAATAATCCCGATGCACCAATGCATTAACTAATGCTTCAAAATAGCTCCGTTCGCAATATTCAGGCATATCAATTCTTGAATTGGCTGTCTTTTTCCACATTGTTTTCATATTTCGTTTAATAAATGCAGTTCCCTCATTCAAAAGACTGATTAAACTTCCTGAATATTCCGCATCATCAAGAGCATCCATAATACCGCCGCCTTTATCCAGCCCATTCCACCTTGTGCAGAAAACCCTTGACCATCTAATAGGCGAATCATCCGCCAGCAATGCTCCAGCATTTGTAAGTTTTCCCTTGTCATCCACTAAACCGAACGAAACCAGTTCTTTATCATCCAAACTTTCTCCTGTCCAAGCTTTATACCGCTCGCGTAATTTGCTGAATGCATAATCCGATACGCTATAGTTTGTCGTCAACGCATCATAGGATGAATTTTTTCCACGCAGCACCAATCGCTTTAATTCTGTTGCATCTGCTTTTACACTCTCATTGCCTAGACGGACATATGCTTCCATTACACCATCTGCCAAATAATAATACGGAGTTTCCTCGCCCTGTCGAATGTTTAACAAGAGCAACTTCTTATCATCTTCAGTTCTATAAAAGCTAAGATGAAATTCCGGAATCGGATCAAGACGTGTCTTTATCTGCTCACTTATAATTTCTGCATCTTTCTCTGCATCCAAAAGGCCTATTACTTCATTATCATTCGTAATGCCAAAAATCAAGGTGCCACCAACGCCGTTTGCAAAAGCACTGACACTTTTACACCAACTTTTTGGTTTTCTCGTTTCCAGCGCAAGTTTCTTGTCATAATCGGTTGTCTCACCAACAATATCTTTTAAATTCATCCTGCCATCTCCATTATCAATTCGCTACACATAATTGGGAATCTTATATTTGTAAAACAACATTGTTAAATTAATCACCTATTTTCACCTCTGTTCGATTTTCTTCCCCGTTTCATGCATTCAGGTTTTTGTGCATTATCAGGTATCAGCCAAACGCCACTCTTTTGAATTGCCCCACTTATTCTACTATCCTTGCACAATGTGGTCACACGCCGCGATGATATTTCCCATTTCTGCGCAATTTCTTCAGAAGTTAAATATTCCATAATAACCCTCCAAATTTGCATATATTATATTCTTTTCTCGGAACAAATTCAAGGTCATATTGAATTTTCGCTTAAGCAAATTGCACATCAATTTCTTACAGCGCCAACCGGTTTTCGGCATATAATGACCGCCGCATCCTCGTCAATGATATTTTCGATAACAAATCCTGCGTTCTGCAGCAGAGATGTTTCATGCTCCATCGTCAGCGGAATATCAAAATGTACAAAACGATTTTTAGGAATATCCGACTGCTTTCTCCGCCTCATATAAACATCCCGCAAAAGTTCTTCCTCCTCGTCGCAGCAGGCGATATAATCGCCCAGAATAAAAACTCCATCTTCCTTTATGCTGCGATAAATCTTTTGATACAATTCCTTTTTGCGCTCCGGCAGAAAATGATGCAGACTTTCAAAAGAAATCACGGCATCCCACTGCTTATTGCCAAAATCATACTGAAAATAATCCTCGCACACCGCGGTAAAATGCTTGTCCGGATGTTTTTCCAACAGCTTATCAAGCATATCACGGCATAGGTCCACACCCGCCACCTCCACGTCCGGATGCTTTTTCCAGATATGATCCAGTTCAAGTCCTGTGCCGCATCCCAAGTCCAGAATCTTGCGACATTCATCAGGCACTGACTCGGCAACCAGACGATAAGATTTTTCCCAGACAGACATATGCTCCTCGTAATCGCTAAGCCGTTTCGCGAAAAAATCCGCCATTTCCTCTAAAGGAACATCTTCCGTATCACGAAGCCATTTTTTCAATCTCCGTAAATATTCTTCCTGTGACTTCATAAAATATCTTTCCTTTCTTCTGCGCTTTGCCGCGCATCATCTGCCGATAACTCATCTGCTCTTAAGATCCTCTGTATGCTTTTTACAGAGAGCACATATTCCTCTGCAAGGGATTTTACCGAAATTCCGCTTTTATATTTCCTGCAAATCTCTGCATTTCTCTTTTGATAATACTGTCGCGTTGTCGTCTTGCTGCCCCATTTTTCTTTCTCTTTGCATGGAATGTATATGCTCTTTCCGCTTACATACTGCTGAATCGCATTTATCAAATCTTCGGGCAGAACTTCCTCTGCTCTGACATAGCTCATACTAATCCTCCTTTTTTGCGAAAGATTCATCTGAGCTTAACCATTTGTTTTATTTTAAGCTCAGACTACTGAGCCATAACATATTTTTTCCTCATAAAATATCCGTCCTTTCCTTGTCTGTAAATATGGTATCCTTTTTGCCAAACAATTGCAACCTCATCATTATTTATAAACAAACCTGTTCCCGCAGCGTCAGCATACATTCTAAAATCCTTCCTTGTCTTATGGCAAATCAATTTCTATCTTTTTCTGTGCAAAATACAACCTCAAATATAACATTCCGCGGTCCCGTCCGCCATGCTGTCTATATGCTGATAAAATTTACTCAAAAGAAAAAATAGATTGATAAATAAGATTATTTCGGCTAATTTAACATCAGATATTAAATTAGCCGAAGGACGTAAGTGAATCAATTTCCGGACGTATTGGACTTGTCACATTACTTAAGACGTTCTGAAAAACTGCGCGTTCTTTGAGAGCTTTATGGTATCCGATTGAAATCAAAAAGCACGCCGATCCGCAAAAAAAAAGATATGGCTGCCTTTGATCTGTTGGATAAGATCCCGGGCGCAAAGCGCGGCTCAGGCGGCGTAGTCTGCCTGTACGATAAGCTCATAACCCTTCGGGGAACGGACAGAATAATCCCCGTGAATTTCCTGTGATCATTTACTATGGAGAAAGATAAAAATGAATATTATAATAGCTTAAGACTCGCCTTTAACATAATTAAAATTGAATTTTTGTATCTCCATATACTTGTTTTTGCTGTCATACATCATACTGTATATTTCATACTCTCCCGAATTGTCCGGGATTACATTATAACTGTTAAGCGTTTTGTTATATATGGATATATATGCATTCTTATCTGTATAATAGATAAAAGGCATAAATATCTGAAATGCGGAATCCATATCTTTATATTGCTGCCACGTATCGCTGTTTTTAATACTGTCTGATAAGGCGGAAGTATCCTCGTATTGATAATCTGCACTTATGATAGTACAGTCATGATAAAGACTTTCACTATCAGCATCGGGTATGTTTAATATCTGTAATTCCCCGTTTTCGGGGAGATCAGCGTTAATGATACTGCTGTATCCATAAATATCGCTATATTCACTGGAATAACCATCCATATTGTTTTGCACCACTGAAACAATAGAAGCAATAAAACTAAGACCACCATATGCTAATAATATAAATCCTAAAATGAAGCCTGCAACTATATTTTTAGTGCATTTCAAACCTGCGCTGTTATATTTAAAGCCATATATTATAGACAGAATCGGTATAATAAGCCATATAAGTATCAATACGGAAGCAATCCATCTCTGCAGATCAAAATATCTGACTGCGACTGTATATGTGCCAAGAGCGCCGTGGACGCAAAGAAGGGTTAATATAAAAAGTATCATCATCCTGCGTTTTTTGGATTTTATAAAAGCTGCAGTGCCTGCGCTTTTGTCTTTTATCTTTTTTTTGGGATTGTCTCCCATATCATTATACCTGCCGCGTATAAATGTTATGATCTCCGGAGAGCATTGGTTTTTTGGCAGTATAATGATTCCGTAACCGGCAATTTTGACATAGAAAGCTATTTCGTTTTCAACACATTTTTTTATGTCTGAATAAGCAATCCTTGCAGTAACATTTGTGGTCTGCCTTATAAAGCAGTCGTCATAGAATTCTAAATGGTATTCACTGCTTAGCAAATTCTTTTTCAGTCTGTTGGAAAAATCCCTCTCTGCAATATCGCCGGCTTTTACTTTGCAGTAAATCATGAAAAATATCTGCATACAGATAAATGTTGAAAGAGTTGTTATCAGATTGGAGCCTGTAATAGCAACTATAGCAGATACGATCAGACTGATAAATGATAATGTAAGAACATTGAACCAGTATAGAGAAGGAAAGCAAAGGACAGCTTTTTTATAATCGTAAGCAGTGATAGTACAATCGCATGTATATAATAAAGGGGATTGTTCATTCATATGATCGGGTTCCTTTCCAAAAAAATATATATTCATTATACTTTATACAATAGTTTGATGCAAGGGCGAGGAAGCATCGATAAACAGCACTCCGAGCGTGCCCGGCCCGCAGTGGCTCGATATAACGCCTCCGGCGCGGGTAATGAGTATTTCCTTAAATACGCCAAGTTCTTTCAGGTACTCTTTTACTGAATTTACAATATCATCATCGCAGCCCGAATGTGTAATAAATACCCTGTCCGGATTTGCCTTTTTCAATTCCTCTTCCATGTCTTTTACATACGCAGGGATCACCTTATCGATCCTCCCCCTGTATTTTTTCGTACTGTCCATCCTGCCGTTCTCTACAACGATTTTCGGATGTATCTTTAATACTCCTCCCGCCATTGCGCTTATACTGCTGCAGCGTCCGCCTCTATGTAAAAATGTAAGCGTATCAACTACAAAACTGCTTCTTACAAGCGGTTTGAGATATTCCATCCTTTCTGCGATAGTTTCCGCTGATTCGCCATTTTTTGCCATAATGGCGGCTTCAATCACAAGAAGGCCTATACCTGTAGAAAGATTTGCGGAATCAATTACCCATACTTTATCAGAAGCTTCAAGCTCTTTTGCTGCTATGGTAAATACATTTGCGGTTGACGACATTTCTTTTGAAATAGTAAAACATACCACGCTGTTACCGGCATCCGTAAAAGGCTTCAGTATATCAATAACTTCAGAAACAGACGGCGCTGACGTTTTCGGAGTCGCATCGTTGGCATCCGACCAGGCAAATATATCTTTCGGCTCGATATTTATTCCGTCATCATATTCTTCTTCTCCCAGAATGATATGCAGCGGCTGAATTGATATATTATATTTTTCCACAAGTTCCTCAGACAGATCACATGTACTGTCCGCAATTATTTTCACCATTTATATATTATCCCCTTTCCTGTTTTCAAGCTCTGCTTTATACTTTTTCCCAACATTAAGCGTCGAGTTAAGCGAAGACCCCCTCATTATCATATCGCTTCCGAACCTGTTTCGTATTTCATCCACAGCTTTATCAACCTGCCTCTCTTTCTCCTTATGTTCATCCACAAAGAGCGACATCTGCTCTTCCTCCCTTTTTGTAACATCAGTAAGCGATATGCCGATAAGCCTTAGCGGTGTACGCTTGTCCCAGAGTTCGGAAAATAATTCCCTGCTGATCGCATATATTTCTGAAGTTATGTCCGTAGGTTCGTTTAGTTTCTTCTGGTGCGATCTGTTTTTGAAATCATTGGACCTTATAGTCACGCCTATACAAAATGCTCTTACGCCGTCCGCTCTCATCCTTGCAGAAACACTGTCCGATAATGCATGTAAAATATTAAAAGCATTATCCGCGGTTTTCACATCTTCTTCAAGTGTGGTAGATATGCTGTAGCCTTTAGGCTCCTCAGGCTCGCTAAGTACCGGGGATTCATCTGTCCCGTTAGCATAATTATGAAGCTGTATTCCGGCTTTTACTCCGATAAGCGACTGCACGTACCTGAGATCTGACAGCGCCAGGTCGCCTATGGTCCTTATATGCGCTTTTTCCAATTTGGAAGCTGTAGCTGCGCCGACAGTAAATAACTGCCTTATATCAAGCGGCCACATTTTCTTTTCTATATCAGTTTTAAAAAGTGTATGCACCTTATCCGGCTTTTCAAAATCACTTGCCATCTTTGCAAGGACCTTATTATTTCCTATTCCAACATTCACAGTAAAGCCGAGAGTATCGCGTATTTCATTTTTTATTTCATATGCCGCGGCTATAGGGTCGGGATATATCATTTTCGTGCCGCTCATGTCAAGGAAACATTCATCTATCGAATATTTTTCAACTACGGGAGCATATTTCCTGCAGATATCCATAAAACTCTTAGAGCATTTATTATACAGCACAAAATCAGGCTTTACCAGCACAAGCGCGGGACACTTTCTTAAAGCCATTGCAACGGGCTCGCCGGTTTTTATCCCGAATCTTTTTGCAGGTATCGATTTGGCAAGTATAACGCCCGTCCGTTTCTTCGGGTCGCCGCCAACCGCAGACGGAACAAGCCGCAGATCTTCCATGCCCTCCGCGACGCGCTTTGCCGCTTCCCATGAGAGAAACGCGCTGTTTACATCTATGTGAAAAATCAATCTTTCCATAAAGACCGGCTCCTTTTAAACTATTATAATATTCATTTTTATCTTTCTCAATAGTAAATACTCCGCATATATTAAATATTAAAAAAACAAACGGAGTCAGAAAAATCTATGCCTGATCACAGCATTTTTTCAACGTCGATACTACAGGACATTCCTGATGCAATGGCAATAATCAAAGGAGGAAGCAGTTTCCCCGAACTGTATGGCGTCGCCAACTTCTATACTTCCAGATGGGATATCGGGATAATCATTGAAGTTGAGGCATACGGTCTCCCCAATTCTCCTTCGTATTCCCCTCGTTTTTTCGGAATGCATATCCATGAATACGGCGACTGCTCAGACGACTTTGCCAACACAGGTATGCATTATAATCCTACCGGGGCAGACCACCCGTTCCACGCCGGAGACCTCGTTCCGCTGTTAAATAGTAACGGATATGCATTTACTGCTTTTTACGACAGTTTTTTGAGAATTGAAGATGTAATCGGAAAAACAATAGTTATTCACGATAACAGGGATGATTTTAAATCACAGCCGTCGGGAGATTCAGGCGAAAAAATCGGCTGCGGAGTAATACTGCCGATATAATATTTACATTTTCTATTTTCATGGTGTATAATAAATGCCGTTATGGACAAATCATCAAAAACACAGACTGCTAACAAAATACAGCAAAATCCGCTTGGAACGGGACCGGTAAACCGTCTTCTTTACCAGTTTGCAGTTCCAAGCATTATTGCCATGCTTGTAAGTTCGCTTTACAATATCGTAGACCAGTTCTTTATAGGGAACAGCGTCGGTGAACTCGGAAACGCCGCAACCAATATTTCTTTCCCGCTGTCTATTTCATGTGTTGCGGCAGCGCTTCTTTTTGGTATAGGCGGCGCGTCAGCTTTTAATATATCGATGGGCGAAGGGGACTCAAAAAAAGCTGTTTACTATCTTGGGAACGCCGCCGTTATGATGTTCGGATGCGGGGTTTTATTGTGTTTGATCACGCAGATCTTTCTTGAACCTATGCTAAGGTTCTTCGGTTCTCCTGAGAATGTAATAGACTATGCCAAAACATATACAAGGATCGTATCGTTTGGCTTTCCTTTTCTGATAATAACTACCGGCGGAGGCCACCTTATACGCGCAGACGGCCGCCCAAAAATAACCATGCTCTGTAATCTTACCGGCGCCGTTATAAATACCATTTTAGACGCTTTGTTTATATTAGTCTTCCATATGGGAATGGCAGGCGCGGCAGCTGCCACAGTTATAGGACAAGTTATATCCGGAAGTCTGGCAATATGGTTTTTAGCCCACTGCCGCACGACAAGCATCCTAAAAAAACATCTGATGGTCAGTCGGAAATATGTCGCGCGCATAACTTCTCTCGGCGCTGCGCCGTGCAGCAACCAGCTTGCAATGATGATCGTACAGATCGTAATGAACAAATCACTGAAATATTACGGAGCGCTGTCGGCATACGGCGACTCCATTCCTATCGCCTGCGCCGGGATAATCACCAAGGTAAACCAGGTGTTCTTCTCGTTTATCATCGGGATATCGCAGGGGCTTCAGCCCATAGTAAGCTTTAATTACGGAGCAGGAAAATACAAACGGGTAAAATCTGCATATCTATATGCAATATCTGCCGGATTTGTATTGTCCTCTATAGCGTTTCTCACATTCAGGCTGGCTCCGAGACAGATAATATCTCTTTTCGGAGAAGGTTCAGAGGAATATTACAGATTCGCCATAAATTATTTCCACATATTCCTGTTCTTTACATTCATTAATTTTATGCAGCCTATAACTTCCAACTTCTTTACAGCTATAGGCAAGCCAAAGCGCGGAATATTTTTATCGCTTACAAGGCAGATCATATTTCTGCTCCCGCTTATAATCATATTTCCGATGATCGCAGGTATCAACGGTATAATGTATGCCGGCCCGATCGCTGATTTCCTTGCAGGCGCGGCATCCGTCATTATGGTATTTTTGGAACTTAAACAGAAAAAGTACACAGCAAATGCTCTTCCTTCATGTCATGATACACCATAAATTCTTTTTCGGACACATCATATATTCCGATAATACCTGAAAGGTCTTTGCTTTCATCGCAATAATCCGCAAGGCGGTTATCAAGTCCGTCTAATATCTCCGGATTAAAATGCAGCGTTTTTTCATTGTCAAAAACTGCGGAATACAGTATATCGGCTTCAACCAGATCCTGGAATATATGGCTTCCATATGACAATTCAGGCATATAGCCCGCGCGCTTTTCAGATACTTCGCATATCACGTCAAACTCGCTGATATCCGCAAAGGTTGTCGGCACGCCAAGTTCAGGCGAAGACGTACATATCCTTCCCGGCACCAAAAGCATAAGGCGGCATCCTTTTTCACGAAAATGCCAGTTTATCTTTCCTATTGCCCTGGCGATCCTATGCTTGCTGTTGTACTCCATCTGATAATAAGCGACTGGATTAACATAAACCACATAATCCATTTTTATCACATGCGACATTCCCATTGAAGCGTGTCTGCATTCCATAAATATACGGTCTGCATCAACATTTTCGGGTATTGTTACATTTCCGTGTTCTTTCGCTACCTGAAGCGGACGGCACTGCAGAAGGTTAATGACGTATTCTCCGCTTTCGGATATATTTATCGTATATTCAATATCCACAGGATAATCATAGGCTTCCTGTATAAGAGACAGTATTTCCTTAAACATATCCATTATTTCTTTATTCTTTACTATACCGTGGCAGGATACGAACTGTATCTGCCTGTTCTGTCCTCGTTCCCTGAACATATACTCGGCGTCATAATCGTGTTCCAAAAGCAGGCGTTTAAGATACGCCGGTATTTTACTGTCAAGTCCTTTTATCTCACAGCTTACAACCTTTTTTTGCGATGTGTCCACCACATCAATAAGCCTCTGCGAATACTGATGTTTTTCAGCGCTCGTGGTTGCAGGCGTAAGTTCCGGTTTATCGAGATTCACAAGCCTTGGATAGGACCCCTGGGTACGATCTACCGCTCCCGTTCCAAGTCCCATTACAAGCCTTAACATCCCTGCGCTCTGGTCAATCGATTCCATAAAACGATACGGGCTGAACGAATATCCTACTCCCGCCGCGCACGGCATGAATACGTCTTCATACCTCGAACCCGACACACGCTGCACAAGTATCGCCATCTGCTCATCACGTCCCGCAAGTCCTCTCCTCATACGGTAATCAAGCGCGGACGCGCTCATTGTGCTGGCATATACGGTCTTTACAGCTTCTTCAAACGCCTTAAGCCTGTCTTCTAACATTCCCACATTAGGGCAGAATACCGATTCATATTTACCCGCAAAAGCATTGCCGAACCCGTCTTCAAGTATGCTGCTTGAACGTACGATGATGGGATCCTGTCCATAATAATCAAGCATCTGACAGAACTGTTCCCTTATCGAGCCTCTGAATTCACCTTTCATAAGATGCTCTGCAAACGTATCTGCAAGGCTGAAATATTCCTCTTTCGTACGCTGCCTTATCCTTATGTCCCAGAAATCATTATCTACAATGAACGCATAAAATACGTCGGACCCAATGTAAAATGAATCGTGCGGTTCAATTTTCATATACAGATCCGGCCTTTTATTCTGTATCAGCTTCCTTGCAAGGAGCATACCGCACGCCTTGCCGCCGATCATACCCGTTCCGATCATACGGCTTCTTATCCTGAAATAATCCTCCGGCTCAAAGTTTTCTTTGATCAAAACCCTTAATTTTTCATCGCGGCTTACCATAATATCGCACATCCGGCTGCATGCTCTGCTTACGTCCATTCCCTGCTTGCGCATCTGTATCGCAGTATTGAAAAACCGGTCCCAGCTGTCCATATTTCTGTCGTCGTCATTATCTTCGCCATTCATGATCTGATAAAAACGGCTCACCATAATGCCTTCCATTACCGGTGTAAACTCGCCGCTTTCCATATTATAAAGATGCGGCAGAAACATAGTATCCGAGTGGCGGTTCCATACTTTTACCGGCCTTACGAACACATGCTCCTTATCCGAATACACATCTAAAAAAAGCTGCGTGGTGTCCCTTATCTTTGCGATTGCCTTAAAAGAATGTTTCCCGCGTATTAACGGGAAAAATGCCACCGTATCCAGTGAAAAAAGATACGGGCACGTAACTTTAAAGAAATTGCCCATCATAAGATCAGTAGACCACGCGGTCTGCAGTTCCGAAAGGCAGTCAAATACATAGAACGCATCGTATCCTTCCCTTTCGATCAGCTTATGTATCTCCACCGTAAATGTTTCAAACCTATGCGACAGCTCGACCTGTATAACTTTTACTCCTTCTCTTTCTTCAACAAGAGGTTCATGCGAGGCAAACCTGAAATATATAAGATTTCTCTTATCTTTTATCGCCTGTTCCACATATGGATCAAGGAAAATACGGAATTCGTCAAGATTCGTAACTTCCCATACCACGTTATCGCCAAGCCGTATGTTGTCAAACGCTTTATCCATACTTTCTATTCCCGACATCACTCGTTCAAATGCAGCCATTATAAAACCTCCTTTAAAATAACAAAAAGACGCCCTGACCGATCAGGACGCCTTCGTCTCTAAATAAACTATAAATTAATATATTCCCGTTGTCAAGATGCGTTAAAAAATGTTTTTGCTATGTCGGGTTTGTTCATCGCATACAGATGGACTCCCTTTACGCCGTGCCTTACAAGGTCAAGTTTCTGCATAACGGCGTATTCCACGCCCGCTTTTTTAAGGTCTTCCGGGCTGCTGCGGTATTTATCAATCCGTTTGAGCAGCTCGTCAGGCGTACTTGCGCTCGATAATTCTACCATCGTTTTTACTTGGTTTGCGGTCGTTATCGGCATGATCCCCGCAAGGACCGGCACATCTATGCCCGCCTTTTCAAGCATTTCAGTAAACCTGTAAAATTTCTCATTATCAAAAAACATCTGGCTCGTAAGCATCGATACCGCGTCAGGATGCTTTTCAGGATAACACGCTCCCGCGATAAAAAAGCCTTCCCCTATTGCGCCGGCAAGGTCTGAAGCATGTTTATAATATCTTGAATCAAACTGCTCCTGCGAGATATCCCGCGGCTTATCCCCTCTTAAAACCAGGATATTGCAAAGCCCGTTCGATCTCATTGCATCAATGTATCCGCAAAGCGCTTCCTCTGTAAGCGCCGCGCACGTAAGATGCGCAAGAGATTCTATTTTACAATTATTTTTTATATATGATGCGATTGCAATAGTCTCTTTGCTCGTACCGCCGCCCGCGCCGTATGTAACGCTTATAAAATCAGGATCGCAGCCTTTCATTTCGTCTATGGCGTCATACACAAGCTGTACGTCGTCTGTCTTTTTTGGCGGAAATACTTCAAGAGAATATATAGTTTCCTTTTGTCTCAATATATCACTGATCATTGCGATTGCGCACTCCTCTTTTATAAGATAGTAATACCAATTTTATATGATAATCCCGTCATTGTCAAATAATCGGCAATATGATAAACTTATAAAGATATATAACATTTTTTTATAATGCATTTCAAAAAGGAGTATCAGATATGTTTGACGGAACCGTTTCGGGTAATATCATAGGAACATTATATATGCTGGCGTACCAGATTTTAGGAATACTTATAGCGCAGAAAGTTTTGAAAAAAGAAAAACCGGCCGTGAGGATACTTCTCGGCTCTGTATTCGGGAGCATAGGCCTTAGCTGGTGTCCTATATTGTTTTCGTTTATAGTTGATTTTACCGTCGCATCACATATATACGGCCTTGTATTTTTTATCCTGATCACCGTCTTCATATATATTGCGGGCGGCTCCGGTTCCGCAAAGAAAGTGCCGGACCGCAATAAAAAATCCGGCCGCTCACAAAAGGCTGCCGTAAAACCTGCCGCGATAAAAGAGCGCGATTCCATTAAAAATTATCCTTTCCTTATCGCAGGCATACCGCTTTTTATATTTTTCTGCATGATGCTCTGGAACCACACTCTCGTGACGTCAGATTCCGGCGCATATACTACGGGTCAATGCGGTTTCGGGGATATGAATATGCACCTTGGCTTTATAACAAGTATCGCAAACCAGCATACTTTTCCGCCGTACTATTCGCTTCTTCCCGATGCAAAGCTTTCTTATCCGTTTTTATCGGATACGATTTCCGCAAGCATATATATATGGGGCGCGAAGCTGCGCTATGCGTACATGCTCCCTATGTGGATCGCCATATTGCAGGTTATGTTCGGCATGTATACTTTCGCAGAATCGTGGCTTAAGGATAAATGGAAGGCATTCCTTGCTTTTGTATTGTTTTTCTTCAACGGAGGTTTCGGTATAATATACTTCTTGAACGGATCATATACATTTTCCGACCTCATGACAGGATTCTATCATACGCCTACCAACCTGGTGGATGTAAATGTACGCTGGACCAATACTATCGTGGATATGCTGCTTCCGCAGCGCGCAACGCTGTTCGGATGGGCGCTTTTGTTCCCCGCGCTTTATATCCTAAGGCGCGCCTGGAACGAACACAGATACAGTTTCTTTGTGATTGTCGGCATTATAGCGGGAGCGCTCCCTATGATACACACGCACTCTTTCCTTGCGCTCGGGATCATAAGTATAGGCTGGCTTATATCTGACATGGCGCGAAAGACCAAATTTTTCGCCTGGGACGGTAAGATCAAAAATATCCGCGCCCAAAGGATCATCCTTGCCTGTATTGCCGCAGCCGGGCTTATATTTTTCTCCGTGCTCTCCTCAATCCAAAATTCCGGGGAAGGCATCAGCGATAAAATCTATTTTACGATCGGAATCGCGGGAACCTGCGCGATATTGTGCCTGATGATATATATGTTCTTCGCCGTTTCCAAAGAGAAGCGTATAGATATAATTAAGACATGGGGAATATTCCTTATCATAGTAATCATATTTGCAGCTCCGCAGCTTATATACTGGACATTCGGACAGGTTGCGGGCGGCGACATGCTTAAAGGACACTTTAACTGGTCAAATACCGGCAGCACTGCCGAACCATATATCATGTTCTATCTGAAAAACATAGGCTTGACCGCGATATTATTTATCCCTGCGTGGATCTTTTCAAAAAGAAAAGATATCGCGCATGTATTTCCTGCCCTGATCATATGGTTCATATGCGAATTTATAGTATTCCAGCCAAACGTATACGATAACAACAAGCTCCTTTTAGCCGCATATATGCTGATATGCTGCTTTACCGCCGGCGCGGTATGCGACTGGCTAAGGCTTTTATTCAATAAACATAATACGGCTGTACACCGTATCATGAAATATACGCTGACAGCCGTTCTCATAGTTTTATTTACCGTATCGGGATTCCTTACAATGATACGCGAATATTACAGCGGCACCAAAAAGGTATGCTACGAGCTCTATAACAGCGAACTCCTTGACGTATGCAGATATATTGAGAAAAATACTCCTGAAAACGCCGTTATCCTTACCGCAAACAACCATAACAACGCCGTTGCTTCCCTGACCGGAAGGAACATCGTATGCGGTTCGGGCACTTTCCTGTATTACCACGGTCTTGACTATTCCGAAAGGGAGGCTGCGCTAATCCAGATGTACGAAAATGTCGACGCTTCGGAAAATCTCTACAAACGTTATAACGTAAGCTATATCCTTGTAGGGCCTGACGAGCGCATCTCTTTCCCGAATCTTGACGAACAGACCATATATTCCAAATACACCTGCGAATATTCAACAAACCAGGTGCGCTTATACAGAGTAAGATGATGTCAGCGCCATTTAACATATGTAATGATTATCGGCGCTCCGGCGCACGCCGCGTATAAGGCGGCAGCCGGAAGCATCCATGCTATGCCGAGATTATATATCGTGTACTCGGATACTCCCGATAAAAGCCCTAAAAAAATCAAAGGAAACGACGCAAGATATGCCTTCTCCTGCCTCACGCTAAATATCGAGATACACATGCTTATACATGCCGCCGCAAACAATACAAGCGTCCTTACGGCGTACCATATCCCCAAAAACGCGCCTATGCTTATATCAAACGGGACACTTTCAAGAAGCTTTATATTCTGAACGGGAGCCAAAAGCCCCTTAAGGCTGTAATTAAGCATAATCTCATATAATTCGGCAGCATATATGATCGACGATACCGCAAGGGTGCATAATGCCGCATATATCAATTTCCGTCCAAATATCCTTCCCCTTCCTTTTTTTGTACAGCGGATGATATTTTCAGCCTCGGACTGCCGTTCCGCCGAGTATACGGGAACAATAAGAAGTATCAGGGACAGCGCGCCCAGTATGCCGCCCGCAAGCCTTTTTGGCATATTATTTTTACCTATGATCCATTCGAAACCGCGCTCATCAATAAACCATCCTGATATACCTCTTTTTTCAAGTCTGTCCTTACGTTCTATCTGAGCGCGCAACTCATTAAGCATCTTATTTTCCGATTCAAGCGATATCATATACTTTTCTTCGGACTTTTTTACCTCGCGCTCCATATCTTCATAAAGCTTTAGCATATCGTCATTTATCCTGCATGTGTGCTCCGCATAGAAATCACTTAAAAGCTCCCTTCCCGGACTCATGAATATCTCGCCGGTATTAACTGCCGATACCATTATATATGTAAATACAATAAAAACAATTATTCCCTTCCACTGTATAAGGCACTTGTAAAGTTCATAACCCATTCCGTTAAACGCGCACTGTATTCTCCGCAAACGTTCAAAAAACCTTTCGGATATTTTCTCGAACCTTCCGGGAACATACACAGGTCTCGTAAATATGCCCGCCGCGATCACCCATACCGAAAAAACGAGTGCAAGCGCTGCGGCAAGCCGCATAAAATATTCCCTTAGATTAAACAACATGCCAAAGGCAGCAAAATTCCGGTACTCCGCAAACGCCTGCCTCGGGCATGCTATAAAAAACATATTGGTATATTTGAATATGCAGAGCGGATCCTGCGGCGACAAGACATTATATATATAAAATTCAAGTCCGTATACAGCCGCGCATATTATCATTCCCGTATTCCGGTTATGCACAGATGCAAGTATGCACCACACAAACGCCCCGCTTATGAAAAGAGCCGCCGAATATGCAAGTATATAATATATAACAAACTCATATACCTTAACAGTCATTACAAGATCCTGAAGTACTGCCGCCGACTGCGCCGAGGCCCACAGTATATCCGCGCCGCCATAGTCAATAAAGCTTGCCGCAAGCGTTTCGGCAATAAGCGTAAATCCCGCAAAGAAAGATACAGCCATAAGTATGCCAAGCCGTTTTAACGTCAGCATAAGCCTTCCGTTCCTGCAGCTGTACACAAGCTGCCACAGGCCTTTTTTTCTCTCGTCAAAGAATGAAAGCACGGTAAACATTATTATAATGAAGCCTATGATGTACAGTTCGTCATATTCAAAAAACGCAGCAACAGCCCTGTCATTAATATTGTCAATATGAACCTGCTCAAGCTTCTCAAAATCCCTCTGCGTCCTTATGATGTTTTTGTAAGCAAAGGAATCCTCATCGGCAAAAATACTCATACCGACGGTAGCTACGCATAAAACAGTATCAACCTACAAACTGAAATAGGGTAGCTGCCGTACAGGGTGCAGAAAAGGC
>CANQDW010000046.1 GCA_947593975.1 uncultured Lachnospiraceae bacterium | reverse complement strand
TGTTATGGCAGTAAAAGAAGTATATGATAAGATGAACGGAGATTATGAAGGAGTGCTCCACAGGCTTATGGATGATAACAGGGTAAGGCGATTCCTGTTGAAATTCCTTGACGATACAAGTTTTAATGATCTAAAGGATTCTATTGAAAGGAATAACTGTGAAGATGCATTCCGCGCCGCGCATACGATTAAAGGCGTATGCCAGAATCTTGGGATTACGGTTTTATTTGAGTCAAGCGATGAACTTACCGAATATCTGAGAAACGGAACCATAGACGGTTCAGAAAAGCTGTTTTTAAAGGTATCGGAAGATTATGCCGATACGATAAAGGCGATTTCATCGTTAAAAGACTGATCTGTAAGCAATATTATAGTAAGAAGGGAAAAATATGAGAAACAAAGTTCTTATAGTAGATGATTCAGAACTTAACAGGGAGATTCTTGTTGAGATACTGCAGGATGATTACGATATAATTACATGCGGTGACGGAAAACAGGCGCTTGATATAGTGTATAAGGATAATGAAGAGATAGCGGTGATCCTGCTTGATCTTATGATGCCTGTATTAGACGGTTACGGAGTGTTGGAAGCGTTGTACGGCACGCAGTATATGCAGGATATACCTGTGCTTATAATAAGCGGTGAAAGCGAGATGAAAGCGGAACAGAGATGTTTTGATCTTGGAGTATCCGACTTTATCAAAAAACCGTTTGACAATACGTTGGTTAAGAAGCGTGTAAAGAATATCACAGAGATGTACCTTTATAAGAATAATCTGGAAGAACAGGTTAAAGAACAGACGGAAGTCATAAGAGGACAGTGTGATATGCTTAATGAGCATGCCGAAAAGCTTGCCGCAAACAATGTAAAGATAATAGAAGTTTTGGGAAATATCGTTGAGTACCGAAACCTTGAAAGCGGAGAGCACATACAGAGGGTTAAGCTGTATACAAGGATACTCGGCGAGCAGATGATGAGGGATTATCCGGAGTACGGCTTAACGCCCGAAAAACTGGATATCATTGTATCGGCAAGCGCGCTTCATGACGTAGGGAAGATATCGATACCCGACAATATACTCCTTAAACCGGGAAGGCTTACCGATGAAGAATTTGAATATATGAAGCAGCATACGACCAAAGGCTGCGACATTATAGACAGTATGCCGGATATATGGACCGAAGAATATAAAAAAGTATGTTATGAGATATGCAGGTATCATCATGAAAGATATGACGGAAGAGGATATCCGGATAAGCTGGCGGGCGACGAGATACCTATTTCGGCGCAGATAGTATCTCTGGCAGATGTTTACGACGCGCTTGTAAATGAGAGGGTATATAAGAAAGCTTTTCCGAAAGATAAAGCTTATGAAATGATAATGAATAATGAATGCGGCGTATTTTCGCCAAAGATATATAAATGTTTTAAAAAGGTAAGGCCAAAATTTGAAGAAATGGCAGGATAATAGAATAAAACAATCATCTCTCTAAATATACTTTAGTAAAATCGGTATCAGAGAGATGATTTTTTTGCGGGAAAATAAAAAACACCATGCTGTTTATCTGGATATACGAAAGTATAAGAAGTACATAATGCCCGGCATCCTTCTTGCCGCAATGTTCTTTGCGGGAGAGGGTTTCGGCTTAATGGCTGATAACGTGGTAAAGACGGGGGTCATCCTTAACGAGACTGCCGACTGGGGACTCGGGTTCGGACAGCCGGGTACGCAGCCTGTGGGAAATGCAGGCGTGGACGAGATGAAAGAGTATAATGCTTATTATATGGGATCCGCGGATTCAAAAAAGATATACCTTACGTTTGACTGCGGATATGAGAACGGCAATACGCCGCAGATACTTGATACGCTTGCGAAACATAATGTATCCGCTGCTTTTTTTGTCGTAGGGCATTATCTTGAGAGCGCGCCGGATCTTGTAAAGAGAATGATAGCGGAGGGACATACCGTCGGAAACCATACGTATCACCATCCGGACATGTCGTCTATATCCGATATGGCCGCGTTTGAAAAAGAACTGCAGATGACGGCGGATAAGTTTAAAGAACTTACGGGAAGCGATATGGCTAAATATTACAGGCCGCCGCAGGGTAAATACAACAAAGAAAACCTGAGTATGGCAAAAGAGCTTGGATACAGTACGTTTTTTTGGAGCCTTGCATATGCGGACTGGGATCAGGATAATCAGCCGTCCGCGGAAACGGCGCTGTCAAAGCTTACGGAAAGGATACATCCGGGAGCCGTTGTTCTGCTCCACAATACTTCTTCCACAAATGCGGCGGTCTTAGATACGCTGTTAAGCAAATGGGAGGAGATGGGCTATTCTTTCGGCACCCTTAACGAGTTTTGTTCTTAGGCACCGCAGTACCCGGAATGGCTGGATCGTATTTTTGTATACTTGATTTATATAACCGGCAATGTTATAATCTGATAGTTGTTTTTAATATAATTTACAGAAAGGATGTGTAAGGATAAATGACTATCATCAGGATGATCATCACTAATGTTCTTACAGCCTTCTATCAGCCATTCTGGTTTGCGCTGCTTCTTTCCGTGCTGTTTATGTATGCATATAAAAAATGCGGCGGCATAAAGAAGGCGGCGGGCGAGTGGACGGCATGGTTTAAGTCTTCAGGACTTTTCAGAAGAATGTTTTTCCTTGTATTCTATACTGCGCTTATATTGTTCCGCACGCTTTTAAACCGCAGCATATGGCTCAATCCGTTAAGTAATGTGATCGGTTACTGGGGGCTTCACAATGACGAAGGAGCCCTTATAACTGAGTGTATAGAGAACTTTATATTATTTATACCGTATACGATACTGCTTTTGTGCGCTTTTGGGGACAGGCTTTTGGCGGATAAAGAAAGCGGCGCGGTAAATGTTAAATTTGTAAGGACCGTATGGATATCATTAAAGTTCACGTTTATATTTTCATTTGCCATAGAATTTTTACAGCTTATATTCATGCTTGGCACCTGGCAGCTTTCCGATCTGGTTTATAACACCCTTGGAGGAACCGCAGGCGGGATAATATATTGGATATGTTATAAAATAAGGCGCAAATGAGAGAAATACTTATTGTGGAAGATAATGAAGAATACAGGAAATCTATGGTAAATCTTATAAAAGAAGTCGATTCCGACGTGATTATCCACGAAACATCAAATGAAAATGAAGCGTACGTAATAGCGATCAAAAAAATAATAGATATGTTTATCGTTGATATAGTACTTCATTCGGACAGGATAGGAGGAGATGATTCGGGAGCTGAATTTGCGTACAATATCCGTTCGATTGAAAGGTACCGGTTTACGCCGGTCATAATCGTAAGCCGCCTTTACGATCCCAAAATGAATATGTATATCACGGCAAACTGTTACAGTTTTATTGAAAAGCCGTTTGACGCCGGAGTATTTAAACAGACCGTGGCAGGAGCAATGAAGTATAAAACGGTAGAAGATAAAATAAAATATATGTATTTCCATGATAACGGGATCATTGAGGCAGTGCCCGAAAACGATATACTGTATATGGAAAGCAGGGTAAAGATGCTTAATGTATATACAGTAAAGGAACAATTTAAGATACCGAGAAGGACATGCGGCAGGATTTTGGATGAACTTGGAAATGAGAATCTCATAAAATGCAGCAGGCAGACGCTGGTAAATATAAACCATATCAAGAGTATAGACAGGGTAAACAGATATATAATAATAGACGGGATATCTGAAGCGGTTGAGATAGGAGCCTCCATGATAAAACAATTTTTTGAGGAGCTTAAGAAAAGAGGCCGTCTTTTATGAATAAAAAGACGATGTACAGGCAGAAATGGACGCCTGCCTGTACACGGATAGAAATTGTATTACTAAGAATATCTGCCGTCCGGATGCAGAGGTTCTGTATGCCATATATTTTATACCCGCGGTATAAGGGCGGCAAAAAAACAGCATGAATTGGGATAAACGGTTAATGAAGAAAACGCCCCGGAAATTTTTGTCGGTAAAATTCAGTTTATTATAATATAATGATGATTTGGTGAAAAACATCCTGCGCCCGGCATGATGCACCGAAAAAAATAATGAGCATATATAAATCTATGACTATATTAATTATATATAATGATCTTAAGAGGCATGTGTATGGAAAAGAAAGTATCAATAGTTACGGCTGCGGGAAACGCAGGTTTAGCGTTATTTAAATTTTTGGTCGGAATATTTGCGCATTCGGGAGCTATGATTTCCGATGCGGCGCATTCGCTGTCCGATATTTTTACTACGATAGTTGCCTATATAGGGATAAGGATGTCAAAGAAAGAGGCAGACAGGGACCACCCGTACGGACATGAGAGATTTGAGTGTGTCGCGGCGCTTATCCTTTCTATCATACTTATGCTTACAGGCATAGGAATAGGATACGGCGCTATCAGGCAGATTACCGGCGGCAATTATGAGGACATTGCGGTCCCGCATATATCCGCGCTTGTGGCGGCGGTTATTTCAATTATCGTAAAAGAGGCAATGTTCTGGTATACGAGATATTATGCAAAACTTATGAATTCATCGGCGTTTATGGCTGACGCGTGGCATCATAGGACGGACGCAGTATCGTCTGTGGGAGCGCTTGTGGGAATAATATTTGCGCGGGCGGGATTTACGGTTATGGACCCGGTTGCGAGCGTTTCAATATGTCTCTTTATTTTAAAAGCGTCCGCTGATATAATAAGAGATACGATAGGCAAGATGACCGATCACGCCTGCAGTTACGAATATGAGGAAAAGATAAAGAAGTTTATCCTGGAATCCGAAGGAGTGCTTGACCTTACGGTTATAAGGACGAGGATGTTTGGGAACAGGATATATGTTGAAGCCGAGATATCGGTTGACGGCAGGCTTAGCTTAAGGGAAGCGCATGATATTGCGGAAAGCGTGCACGACAGGCTTGAACGTAATTTTACGGATGTAAAGCATATAATGATCCATGTGAACCCGGCATAAACAGGAGGTTTTATTATGTACAGGCTGCTTCTTGTTGAGGACGATGAGAGTATAGTAAAGAGCCTTACGGAATATCTTTCGCAGGAAGGTTTTTTTGTTGAATCCGCGAACGGGCAGAAAGAGGCCCTTTTAAAACTTGATAATAGCGTATACGATCTGCTTTTAGTTGACATATCGCTTGCAGACGGCAACGGCTTTGCGGTATGCGCTTTGGCAAAAGAAAAGAATTATCCCGTGATATTCCTTACGGCTTCGGGGGATGAATACAGTGTTGTCGCGGGACTTGACATGGGAGCGGACGATTATATTTCCAAGCCTTTCAGGCCAAGAGAGCTTGTATCGCGCATAAAAAGCGTATTAAGAAGATATGCAAACACGGGGCAGACTGTGCAGATACACGGTATAAGCATCAATACCGATAAGGGCGCCGTAAGCAGGGACGGAAAGGATATATTTTTGTCGGCGCTTGAATACAGGCTGCTTTTGGTATTCCTTAATAACCGGGGAAGCGTGCTTTCAAGGAACAGGCTGCTTGAAGAGATATGGGATACCTGCGGTGATTTTGTTAATGATAATACCCTTACTGTATATATAAAAAGGCTTCGCGAGAAGATAGAGACCAATCCGCAGGAGCCAAAGATCATTAAAACGATAAGAGGTCTTGGTTACAGGATGGATTAACGTTACGGAGATTTTGCTATGGGATATTTAAGGAATCCGGAAATCAAAAAAGATATATTTCTGCACGTATTGTTGTTCGCAGTATGCGCAGCAGCCGCGCCGTCGGTATTTACCGCGGTATTGTGCGCCGCATATACAGCCGCGCATTTTTTTATTACATACAAAAGATATGCGAAGATAAAACTTATATGCAAAGATATTGACAGCATAATAAACGGAAGCTACAGTATAAACCTTGATAAATATAAAGAAGGCGAGCTTGCGGTGCTAAGCGACCAGGTATATAAGGTGCTTTCAAGGTTAAGCGAAGCAAGAGATATGCTAAAGAAGGATAAGAATTATCTTGCCGATTCCATGGCGGATATATCACACCAGTTAAGGACGCCGCTTACTTCGATAAATATTTTGATATCCACGCTTTCAGAGCATGATATAAGCGATGAAAGAAAACTTGAGATCATACGCGACATAAAAAAGAAACTTTCGCAGATAGAGTGGCTCATTGACGCGCTCCTTAAAATATCAAAACTTGACGCGAAAACGGTAACGTTTAAAAATGATAAGATCCCCCTTTCGGATATTGTAAATTCAGCGTATGATCTGATTGCCGTACCAATGGAACTGAAAAAGCAGACGTTTTGTTATGAAGGGGGCAAAGAAACGGTAACAGGCGATATACTGTGGCTTACCGAAGCATTTTCAAATATATTTAAAAACTGTATGGAACACACTCCTGAAGGAGGAAGTATAACGGTTACGCAGTCGGACACTTCGCTTTATACGGAAATGATCATAAGCGACAGCGGAGAAGGATTTGATGAATCCGACATACCGCATTTATTTGAACGCTTTTACAAAGGGAAAAATTCTTCAGAAGGCAGCTTTGGAATAGGGCTTTCACTGTCAAGGATGATATTGTCCGAACATAACGCGACCATAAAAGCCGAAAATTGTTCCGGAGGCGCAAGATTTATAATAAAGTTCTATAAACAGATTATATAAAATGACAGTTTTGTAATAATACAGTCATTCATATGTCACCTGCCGGATGTATTATTATGATGATTATATTAGAAAGGCAGGAGAAATTATGGATTTTCTTAAGATTGAGAACCTCACGAAAGTATATGGCAAGGGCGACAATCAGGTGTGGGCGCTTGATAATGTATCGCTTACAATACAAAAGGGTGAGTTTGTTGCGATAGTGGGGCCTTCGGGTTCCGGCAAATCGACGCTCCTTCATATTCTGGGAGGGGTTGACAGGCCGACTTCGGGCCATGTATGGCTTGACGGTACGGATGTGTATGCGCAAAGTGATGAACAGCTTGCGATATTCAGGCGCAGGCAGGTAGGTCTTATATACCAGTTCTATAATCTTATACCGGTGCTTAATGTTGTTGAGAACATAACGCTCCCGGTTCTTATGGATGGGAAGCAGGTGAATGAAGAGAGGCTTTCCGAACTCATTAGTACGCTTGGATTGGAAAACAGGAAGAACCATCTTCCGAACCAGCTTTCGGGAGGACTTCAGCAGAGGGTTTCCATAGGAAGGGCGCTTATGAATTCACCGTCCGTGATCCTTGCGGACGAGCCGACCGGAAACCTTGATTCCAAAAACAGCCAGGAAATAGTAGAGCTTCTTAAGTATTCCAACAGGAAATACAACCATACTCTTATTATAATCACACATGATGAAAATATCGCACTTCAGGCGGACAGGATCATATCCACCTGCGACGGGGTGATAGTAAAGGACGAAAGAATACGGGGGTGAGCGTATGAAAGTGTTCAGAAAATATACATTAAAAACATTACTTAGCAATAAAGTAAGGACTATAGTAACGATCATAGGGATAACTTTGTCGGTATCGCTTCTTACCGCGGTTTTGTGCGGATTTATGAGTGCGCGCCAGTATGCTGTAGACAGGGTTATAAAAAGCACCGGAAGTTTTGATATGTTTGTGGAGAGTAAAGATGCAAAAAAACTTCATGAAGCGGCGGAAGATCCCAAAGTTAAAGAAAGCGCATATCTTTATGATATCGGATATTCTTATATAGGCAGCAAGAACGAGTATAAACCTTACTTGTACGTAGGCGCGATGTCAGATAACTTTACCGATATGGTATCGGTAAATATAACCGAAGGAAGGCTTCCCGCATCTTCTGATGAGATTATACTTCCAAGACATCTGTACGAAAACGGAAAGGTTGAATGTAAGATTGGGGATACGGTAAGCGTAAATACGGGAAAAAGGGTATATGAAGGCGATGCTGTATGGAGGAACGACGAGTTTGCAGAAAATGAAGAACTTGTTGATACAAAAAGCCATTCTTATACCGTAGTGGGATTTTACGAGAGATTTTCGTACACGCTTGAGAGTTATTCAAGTCCCGCCTATACGGCTCTTACCTTATGTGATGAATCCGCAATGAAAGAAAATACAGGCACGGCTTTTTTGAAAATGAAAAAACAGAGCGATACGTTAAGTTATGAACAAAGCCTTATAGATGATACAGATCTTTATCCGCAGAAAAATGTCCGCCTTTTAAGCTACAGCGGAATAAGCAGTGACGACGATATGATGGCTGTCCTTTCGGTATTTATGGCGGCGCTTATATTTATAATAATGTTCGGGTCGGTAGCGCTTATATATAATTCGTTTTCAATATCGATAAGCGAGCGCACAAGGCAGTTTGGTATACTCAAATCTGTAGGCGCGACAAAAAAACAGATATTTAGTACGGTAGTATATGAAGTGGCGTATCTGTGCATTATCGCGATACCTGCGGGATTTGCGGTAGGATGCGCGGGAATGGGAATAACGCTGTACGGGATAAAAGATATATTTGATACGGCGTTAAATGATACCGTCAAGGGAGTATCTCTTTCGCTTTATGTAAGGCCGTGGATGTTTGTGACCGTCATGATATTAGGGCTTATCACTACGTTTATATCGGCGCTCATACCTGCCGTAAGGGCAATGCGCATTATGCCGGTAGATTCGATAAGGGGAAGATACGACATAAAACTTAAGGCAAAAAAACTTAAGACATCAAAACTTGCCTATAAAATGTTCGGGTTTCCGGGAATGATCGCAAAGAAGAATTTTAAGAGGTCAAAAAAGAAGTACAGATCTACGGTACTGTCCTTATGCGTAAGCGTGGTTTTGTTTGTATCCACATCGTCGTTCAGCAGTTATATGATAAATGCGGTTGACGTTATGGCAGACAATTCCGATTATGACGTACGCGCTGCAATATATATGGAAGACGATGAAGATAATCTTGCGCAGAATGAAAGATATTACGATCTGTACGACCGGTTAAAACAGATTAACGGCGTAAAGTCGGTATTCAGAGGCACTACAATGTACAGCGACATTTCCGTTACTGAGGAAATGGTTACGGAAAAGTACAGAAAAATGTATCTGGACAGAGAATACCGGAATACGGAAGATAATAATGAGATCCCGATAAGACTGTATTTTGTTGACAAAGCCGAATATGACAGGCTGGCATCTGATAATGATATCAGTATACCGGACGATGAAAAGCCTTACGGACTGCTTTTTAATACGGATGATACAAGATGGGAGGATGCGGATGGAAAAGTGTGGAAGGAAGGTTCCGATGTATTTGTTATAAAAGATTATCCCTGCGCCATGACAAGCCTGACCCATATATATGATGAAGCAGAAGGCGAAGAGGATGAAGATGATAATGAAAGAATTGAATATTCCGATATATATATAGCCGGGGAGATAAAGGATAGTGACAGAAAAATATATGAGGCCCCATGTATTATATATCCGTATGACGTGATAGACAATATGAGAAAAGGGAATGGTTCTTCTGAGGTGCTGGAGTATTTTTTTAAGACTGACGAGCACAAATACGTAACGTCGGAAGCGGAGGATATAATAAACGCGGCGGGCAATGAGCAGATGTTTACCGGTATGGTTCAGGATATACGGCAGGAGGAGGAAGAAAACCGCGCATTAGAACTTCTTGTAAGCATATTTGCATACGGATTTATCATACTTATCTCGCTTATAGCCATGGCGAACGTGTTTAATACAATATCGACCAATATAATGATACGCCGCGGCGAGATCGCGATGCTTAAGTCTGTCGGGATGTCGGATAAGCAGCTTCATAAGATGATGTATTATGAATGTCTGCTGTACGGGATAAAAGGACTGGCATACGGAATGGGCATAGCCGTTATCATAACGTATTTTCTGTACAGACAGCTAAGCGCGGAAATAAACATAGGCTTTTATATACCGGTACGCAGCATATTTATATCCGTTCTCAGCGTATTTGCGGTGGTATTTGCAACGATGTTATATTCTGTCAATAAGATTAAGAAAGACAACACTGTGGAAACGCTCAAAAACGAAAATATCTGATTGACAAATCGTGTCCGTGAATGTAAACTTTACCGTGGAATATAAAATCTCATGCAGGAGGGATAACATGAAAAGTACAGGCATAAGAAAAGCGATCGCGGCAGTAATGTCTGCGGCAGTTGTTATCGGATGCGCAAACTGCGCAGATGTAACATGCGCGGCAAAGGCGGTAAAGCTCAGCAAGAAGACGATATCGCTTAAAGTTGGTGAAAAAAAGACTGTTAAACTTGTAAACGGAAATAAAAAAGGCAAAGTTACTTGGAAGGTTGCCAAAAAATCCGTAGCCAGGATCACAAAGAAGGTTGTTAAAGGAAAGAAAGCTTCGGCAACCGTTAAGGCGGCGGGAGCAGGAAATACATCCTTAACGGCAGCATATAAGTACGGATCTTATTCTAAGAAACTCACATGCAGGATAAAGGTATCGGAAACTCCCGCGGCAAACGATAACGCAGGGGTAAGCCAGCCGACCGGCACCCCGGGTCAGACACAGACGCAGGCGCCGACAAAAGAGCCGGATAAAGAGCCGACAAAAGAGCCGACGGCGACTCCTTCTCCGACAGCTAAGATCATATCACCCGAGGAGGCATTAATGGTAACTGGTAAGGAGCCGGAAGGTTATGACGCATATAATGACAATTATACATTCAGTACCGAAAAGTATCCGTCAAAGATCACGGGTACTGACAGAAGCGTAGATATTGTACTTCCTAAGGATTATGACCCGGAGAAAGAATACCCGGTCCTTATAATGCTCCACGGGATCGGACTTGGCGGAAGCAGGTTCGGTTCGGGAAGCGGATGCGGTCCTGCAAAGATAGCTTATAATATCGTTGATGCGGGAGAGTGCGACGAGTTTATACTGGTTATCCCGGATTCGCGTGTAAGCGACATTCCTGAGACAGGTGATACTACGCATACAGCAGAGAATTATTCATATTATAATCTGTTCAATGAGGAACTGTTCGACAGCCTTTTCCCATGGCTGTATGAGAATTACAGCATTAAGAAAGGCCGTGAGAATACGGCTATAGCAGGCTGGTCAATGGGAGGAAGAGGAGCGCTCTATATAGGAGTATCGCATCCTGATGTGTTCGGATATATAGGAGCTTTCTGTCCCGCGCCCGGTATTTTCGAATATTATAATGCGGATGTAGACTGCGGTGAAGAAGGTTTGTTTACAGAGGATACGTTTACAATACCTGAGCCGTATACGAATAATACGTTCCTTATGATCCTTAAAGGTCAATATGACGATGTAGTCCATGAACATCCGCTTCTTTATCATCAGGCTCTTTTAAATAACGGATTCGATCATGTATACTATGAATATCCGGTTGGACACAGCTGGGAACACGGCTACTATAATTTTATGCGCAATGTGTTTAAATAATAATTATGAAAAGAGGAAATGAAATGGGTAAGAAACCAACAGTGCTTATGATATTGGATGGATATGGTTTAAATGAAAAGAAAGAGGGCAATGCTGTATATGAAGCAAATACTCCCGTAATGGATATGCTCATGAAAAAGTATCCGTTTGTGAAAGGCAATGCAAGCGGACTTGCAGTAGGGCTTCCGGACGGACAGATGGGCAATTCGGAAGTAGGACATATCAATATGGGAGCGGGCCGTATAGTATATCAGGAGCTTACAAGGATTACAAAAGAGATAGAGGACGGTACGTTCTTTACGAATGAAGCGCTCCAGGATGCGGTTAAGAACTGTAAAGAGAATAATTCGTCGCTTCATCTCTACGGTTTGTTGTCAGACGGAGGCGTACACAGCCATAATACGCATTTGTATGCACTTTTGGAACTTGCAAAGAGAGAGAACCTTGATAAAGTATACATCCACTGTTTCCTTGACGGAAGGGATACCCCGCCGGCATCAGGCAGGGATTATATCATAGAGCTTGCTGATAAGATGAAGGAAATAGGAACGGGAAAGATCGCTACCGTTATGGGAAGATTCTATGCAATGGACCGTGACAACAGATGGGACAGAGTTGAAAAGGCATGGCGGGCAATGGTCAAAGGCGAAGGCGAAGAGGCGGCAGACGCAGCAGACGCCGTAGCTTTGATGTATTCAAAGGATATAACGGACGAGTTTGTTGAACCGATAGTAATAAAAGAGAATAACGAGCCGATTGCAACGATTAAAGATAACGATTCGATCATATTCTTCAATTTCAGGCCTGACCGCGCAAGAGAGATAACAAGGGCTTTTTGCGCAGATGAGTTCGACGGATTTGACAGAGGGGACAGGATGAACCTCACTTATATCTGTTTTGCGGAGTATGACGTTACGATCCCAAATAAAGAGATCGCGTTTAAGAAGGTTGAGATAAATAATACCTTCGGACAGCTTCTTGCTTCAAAAGGCATGAAACAGGTAAGGATAGCGGAAACAGAAAAATACGCGCATGTAACTTTCTTCTTTAATGCGGGCGTTGAGGAACCTAACCCGGGAGAAGACAGGATACTGGTCCCTTCGCCTAAAGAAGTTGCGACATATGATCTTAAGCCTGAGATGAGCGCATATAAAGTATGCGATAAGCTTGTTGAGGCAATAGAGTCTGATAAATATGACGTTATAATAATCAATTTTGCCAATCCTGATATGGTTGGACATACAGGAGTAGAGAATGCGGCGATCAAAGCCGTTGAAGCGGTGGATGAATGTGTAGGAAAAGCATATGACGCGCTTATTGCCGCAGGCGGACAGATGTTTATCTGCGCGGACCACGGCAATGCGGAACAGCTTATTGATTATCAGACGGGAGAGCCTTTTACGGCGCATACGGTTAACCCGGTGCCTTTCATACTTGTAAATTATGATGAGGATTATACGCTTGCAGAAGGCGGATGTCTCGCGGATATAGTCCCTACGCTGCTTGAGATGATGGGGCTTGAGAAGCCTTCTGAAATGACAGGAAAGTCGCTTCTCGTTAAAAAATAAAAAAATGCTTGAAATCTTTGCCGCAATATGTTAGACTAGTGATTGTTTGGTACAGATGTATGTATTAGGAGGATTTGAGATGTTATCAGTTGTCAGAACACTTGTTACCGTAATATATATTTTGATATCTATTGCACTTATTGTCGTAGTTCTTCTTCAGGAAGGAAAGTCTGCAGGGCTCGGAGCGATCAGCGGAGCCGCCGAGACATATTGGGGAAAGAATAAAGGAAGGTCAATGGAAGGCGGGCTGCTTAAGAGTACGCACATCCTTATGGGACTTTTCATTGTAATATCGCTTTTGCTGAACCTTAACTGGTAAAAAAGATATTTGTTATTATCCCCCTTGTGTTTTGCAAGGGGGTTTTTGCGTATATAAGGAGGTGCTTTGTACGGGAATATTGCATGATGACCGTAAAAACCGCATATATGAATATATAACTTCAGCGCAGTATTTTCCTGTGAAGATAAAACAGCTTGCTGCGATAATCGGTGTTCCTGCGAAAGATAAACGCGAGTACAGGGATATCATAGATGAACTTTTAAATGAAAAACGTATATACCTTGACAGATACGGCCTTATCCAGCCCGAAACGGAAAATATAGTCACAGGGACATTTTCACAGGCAAGGGCAGGTTATGGGTTCGTAATGTGCGACGACGGATCGGAAGATGTATTTATACACGAAAACGATACGCTTGACGCGATGCACGGAGACATTGTTAAAGCAGTTCTTTCCGGAAACAGAAAAAAGAGGCGTGAAGGCGTGATAACGGAAATTATCAGGCGGAACATCACAGACATAGTGGGAACGGTTCAGTTAAGCAAGAATTTTGCGTTTGTTGTGCCCGACAATATATATAAAATAAAAGACGTATTTATACCGAAAGATAAAACGAAAGGCGCAAAAAATAACCAGAAGGTAGCCGCGCGCATCAATGATTACGGCGCTAATGGCGGAAAAAGTCCTTCGGGCGAGATCATATCTGTGCTCGGATATGCAGACGAGCCGGGCGTGGATATACTTTCGATAGCCAAGGAAGCGAACCTTCCCGACGAATTTCCCGCCGACGCGCTTATGGAAGCTGATAAGATGCCGGAACGTATCTCGGAAGCCGATATGCTTTCGCGAAAGGATATACGCGGCTGGCTTACGATTACGATAGATGGCGAGGATGCAAAGGATCTGGACGACGCAGTTACGCTTAAGCATGAAGATAATATATATACTCTTGGCGTGCATATCGCAGATGTGACGCATTATGTAAGGGAAGATACCGCGCTTAATAAGGAAGCTTTGGCAAGGGGAACGAGCGCATATCTTGTGGACAGGGTCATACCCATGCTCCCTAAGAAGCTTTCTAACGGCATATGTTCGCTTAACGAGGGCGAGGACAGGCTGAGCCTCAGCTGTATCATGCAGTTTGATGATAATGGGACGCTTTTAAGCCATGAAATAGCAGAAACGGTAATAAATGTAGATCACAGGATGACTTATTCTGCCGTGCAGAAGATCGTGGCAGAAAACGATAAAGAAGAACAGAGTAAATACGGCGATATACTTAAGATGCTTTTTGATATGAAAGACCTTGCCGAAAAGAGGATCGCGGCAAGAAAACGCAAGGGCGCGGTAGATTTTGATTTTCCGGAGAGCAAGATCATACTGGATGATAACAATAAACCCGTAAGCATTAAGCCATATGAGAGAAATATCGCTACAAGGATCATTGAAGAATTCATGCTTGTTACCAATGAAACGATAGCGGAAGATTATTACTGGCAGGAACTGCCGTTTGTATACAGGTCGCACGAGGCTCCGGATGTTGATAAGATGCGCGAACTTTCGGTATTTATAAGTAATTTTGGACACCGGGTAAAGTTTACGGGAAATGAGATACATCCAATGCAGGTGCAGAAACTGCTTTCGGGCATAGAAGGCGTGCCTGAGGAGAATCTTATAAGCAGGCTTGTGCTTCGTTCGATGAAAAGGGCGAAATATACCGTAGACCCGGTTGGACATTTTGGCCTTGCGGCTAAATATTACTGCCATTTCACGTCGCCAATAAGGAGATATCCCGACCTTATAATACACAGGATAATCAAGGAGAATCTCCATGGGCAGCTAAATGAAAAAAGGATAGGCCATTACAATTCAATACTGCCTAATATCGCGGAACGATCAAGTATACTTGAAAGACGCGCCGAGGCAGCTGAACGGGAAGTCCACAAGATGAAAAAGGCGGAATATATGCTTGACCATATCGGAGAGGTGTACGAAGGGATTATATCCGGAGTGACGGGATGGGGAATATATGTTGAACTTCCGAATACCATTGAGGGTATGGTAAGGATAACTGATATGGCTGATGACGATTACGTATATGACGATAAGAATTTCAGGGTATACGGAAAGTATACGGGAAAAGAGTATTTGCTTGGGCATAAAGCGGTTGTAGAGGTGCTTCGCGCATCGCCTGAGATGCGCACGGTGGATTTCATATTTGTTTCTTAGGAGGAGTTAATGCATTATGGCAAAAGAAGCGGTTAAACTTATTGCAAATAATAAGAAAGCTTACCATGATTATTTTATAGAAGAACAGTATGAGGCGGGGATTGAGCTTTTCGGGACGGAAGTAAAATCGCTGCGCATGGGAAAGTGCAGTATAAAAGAATCCTTTATCCGTATTGAAAACGGGGAAGTGTTTGTATATAATATGCATATAAGTCCGTACGAGAAGGGCAATATATTTAACAGAGAGCCGCTGCGTGTTAAAAAACTCCTGCTCCACAGAAGCGAGATAAGGAAAATAACCGGCAGGATAGCGCAGAAGGGTTATACGCTCATACCTCTTCGGATATATTTTAAGGGAAGCCTTGCAAAAGTGGAGATAGCCCTTGCGCGAGGCAAGAAATTATATGATAAAAGACAGGATATTGCAAAGAAGGACCAGAGACGCGATGCAGAGAGGAACTTTAAGTCTTCTTCATTGCGCATATGAGTGCAGGTCTGCATATGCCTGATTTTATATATTTATTATTTTGGGGTAGTAAAGGTTTCGACAGGGTATTAGAAGTCGGAGAAGCAAGCCGCAGGATGATGCGTCAAATCTCACAATTAAAATTAAACGCTGAAGACAATTTAGCATACGCTGCCTGATGGCGGCTGTCCGCCTATAAGCACCTGCACTTATAAAGCGGGCATCGACTATGCAGGAAACGACATATGTGATGCTCTTGGCATATGGGCGTATTAGGAGCTACCGAGGCTGCCACCCTGCCATCCGGGGGGACAGTTTGGGGAATCAAAAAAGAATGGCTAAGCTTGTAGAAGGACGATGGAAGATATTTTGGACGCGGGTTCGATTCCCGCCTACTCCATTTTAGGAGGAAAATAAGGTTTGTTTTTAATGTTACAGTTTATATTATAGGAATCCTGCATGAGTAGTGAAATTAACAATTCATGCAGGATTTTGTTTATATATGAAAAAATTGTAGAAAACGGTTGAAACGTAATGCAGAAAATGGTATGTTTGTAACGTGGCGAAAGCCATAGGAAAGTACCCGTGACAGGGCGCTAAGTGTCCGGGGGACGCTTGTTTGGCGCCGACCGGAGCGAAGCGTAGTGGTAGCCTGATTGTGGCGTTGCTTGCCTTTCTCCAAAAGAGAAAGAAAAAGCGAAAATAAAAATGCCTATCCTGTCTGGTCCACAGGATAGGCGGTGTCCGTAAGGATACTGACTTACCGGGAGCATCCACTTTGGAGTGGGTACTTTCCTTTTCTGATAACACTATACCACACTTCCCATATACATTCAACAAAAATTTTTATAATGAACATTTACTTTCAAGATGAAGAGATTACAACCAATGACTTGTATTTTGTATGTTATATGATTGAGCGTGTTGCACGAAAACTTCATCAGAAAAACTGTTATGTAGTCAATGCCATTGGAAAGACTGAATTAGAACATCTGATTAGCGTTGCAAATGTACTCCATTGTGAGAATCCTTTGCAGGTGGAAGATGACTGGATTAATGAATATGAGCTTAAAACAGGAGATTATGATGTAACGAATATTGACAGAGAGATAGCGCCAGTGATATAGGTACATAATCAAATGCTTACAGTGGATGGAAATACGCTGAAAACCATTTAAGACTTGGAGGAAGATTTAATGAAAAAAGTATTCAAAATTCTGCTGTGTGCTGTACTTTTGTTAAGCGGATGCCACACTACCACTAAGGAAGTAGGCTTGAGCGACTTTGATTG
>CANQDW010000045.1 GCA_947593975.1 uncultured Lachnospiraceae bacterium | reverse complement strand
TAAGCAAATACTGCGACAGGGTCATACTGCTCAATAAAGGAAATAAAATATCGGAAGGACTGCCGAAGAAAATAGTTGACGAGTACAAACAGATCCTTGTAAATAAAGATAATGAGCTTGATATTAAGGAACAGGGCGCATCTTATGACGCGGCCGAAGACGACAGCGAATGGAAGAAAGATCTGCTTATCAATCCCAAACTGCTTGATTACGGCGAAAAGAAAGCGGAGATCGTAGACTTTGCCGTTATCGATGAGAAGGGAAGGATCACTTCCAATATCGAAAAAGGTACGGAATTTGAAATAAAGTTCAAAGTGGTATTCCATAAAAAGATAGAAGAACCGATATTTGCGTTTACCATAAAGGATGTTCAGGGTACGGAAGTAACCGGTACAAATACAATGTACGAGAATATATCAACCGGCACGGTAAATGAAGGCGAGGAGCGTGTGGTGTCTTTTCGCCAGAGGATGAACCTGCAGGGAAGGAACTATGTCTTGGCGCTTGGCTGCGTCGGTTTTAACGACAGCCGTTTTGTCGTATACCATAGGTTGTATGATGTATGTAATATAAACGTTATTTCCGATAAAAATACAGTTGGTTTTTATGATATGGAATCAGTCGTTTCTGTCAGATAGAGGAGAATATGATGATAATTGACAAAAAAGATGTAAAAAGGTGCGCGGTCTTTGTGTTCTATGACAAGGACGGCATAGTTGACAGGTATATCGAAACGTTTTTAAACGGTATAAAAGAAAATGCAGAGCGTATCGTGATCGTATGCAACGGCAGCGTAGGCAAAGCCGGAATGGAAACGTTTGCAAAGATAACTGATGAGATTATAGTAAGGCCGAATGAAGGATATGATATTACTGCCTACAAATGCGGCCTTTCGCATATATCCTTTGAAAAACTTAAAGAGTACGACGAGGTCCTTCTGCTCAATTCAACGATGTTTGGACCGATTTATCCGTTTAGCGAGATGTTTGATAAGATGAACGGCGAGGACGTGGATTTCTGGGGAATGACCAATTTTCACGAGGTTCCTTACGACCCGTTCGGGACAATTGAATACGGCTATATACCGAAGCATATCCAGTCGTTCTTTATGGTATTCAGACAGTCTTTGTGCAGCACAAAGGATTTTTGCGATTACTGGGAAAAGCTTCCTAAGATAACTGATTATAATGAAGCGATCGGGTATTTTGAAACAGTATTTACGAAGAAATTTGCGGATATGGGCTACAAGTGGAAGGTGTATGCCGATTCGGACGAGTTAGAAGGCTACACTTACGATCCGCTAAGGGACTATCCGCGCTATATGATAGAGAAAAAGCGCTGCCCGGTAATGAAAAAGAGAAGCTTTTTCCATGATTATAGCGAAGCTTTGTCGCGAAGCGGGGGAGAAGCCGTAAGAGAAGTCTTTGAATATATTGATAAAGAGACGGATTATGATACCGACATGATATGGGAGACGCTGCTCCGCCTGCAGAATATGGCGGATATTAAGAAACGTCTTTCATTAAATTATATATTATCGTCAAAGCTTCCTAAGAAAACGCTTATAGATAACACTAAAAAGTACGCGCTCATAATCCATATTTATTTTGAAGACCTGGCGGGATTATGCTGTTCTTATGCTGAAAATATGCCGGAAAATGCAGATATATATGTAACTGTTCCTACGAAAGAAAAACTTGATAAAGTAAAAAAAGCTTTTTCGGGATTAAAGGACAGGAATATTGAATTTCGGATAGTAGGAAACCGCGGAAGGGACGTTGCGCCTTTTTTGGTAGGCTGCAAAGATATAATTGATAAATACGACTTGATATGTAAAGTCCACGATAAAAAAGTATATCAGCTTATGCCGGGGTCGGTAGGAGCGTCCTGGGGTTATAAATGTTTTGAAAATACTTTAAAAAACAGGGTATTTATCGAAAACGTGATCAAAACATTTGAAGAAAATCCGAGACTCGGCATGTTAGCCCCGCCCGTACCGAACCATGCGCAGTACTATCCGACTACGGGAAAAGGCGAATGGGGAGATAATTACGACGTTACTAAAGAGTGGGCGGTAAAGCTTGGGTTTAACGTGGATATAGACCGTACGAAAGAACCAATCGCTCCTTTAGGCTCAATGTTCTGGGCGCGGACAAAAGCTCTTAAAGGCCTGTTTGACCACGATTGGGAATATGATGAGTTCCCTAAAGAGCCGATCGAAACCGATGCGACGGTACTTCACGCGCTGGAAAGATTGTATCCGTTCTGCGTGCAGAGCGAAGGATATTTTTCGGGCTGGCTTATGGCTGACAGCTTTGCGCGTATCGAGATGACTAACTGGAAATATATTAATGATAAATTAATACAGGCTTTATTTGAAAAGACGGGCGTATGCAGCTTCAATGAACTGCTTGAGCGGACGAAACATTTATAGAAAAGGAATGGGTAGTTAGATGAAAATAAATAAAGGCCTAAATAACAGGTGCGGTATATTTTTATATTATGATAAACAGGGTGTTGTCGACGACTATGTGATGTATCTTCTTGAATCTATCCGGCCGTTTCTTAAGCATCTCCTTATAGTGGTAAACGGAGAAGTAAATGATGACGCGCAGGATAAGTTTAGGGGCGTTGCCGATGAAGTGCTTATGCGGAAAAATGAAGGCTTTGACGTCGGAGGATACAGGGAAGGGATATTTCATATAGGTCTTGACGGACTGGCAGAGTATGACGAGACCCTTTTGTTTAATTATACGTTTTTCGGACCGTTATATCCGTTTAGCGAGATGTTTGATAAGATGGACGGCATGGATTTGGACTTCTGGGGCATCACAAGGCATTATAAAGTGGAAAACGACCCGTACGGGGTTAACCGCTACGGATATCTGCCGGAACATATACAGTCGCATTTTATGGGACTTAGGCGAGAATTTATAAAGAGTGAGGATTACAGGGATTTTATAACTAATCTTAAGAACCCTGCTTCATATGTTGAATCGATATGCGAGTATGAAACGATATTTACGAAATATTTTGAAGATTTGGGCTACAGCTGGGATACTTATGTGGATACATCCGAGTATGAGGGATACAGTTACTGCCCTGTAATGTTTTGTATCAAGGATATGCTCATAAAGCAGAGATGCCCTATCATAAAAAGAAGATCGTTTTTTACGGATTACAGCGATTTCCTGCTGAACGGATGCGGCGAGGCGTCGGTTGAGGCGTATGATTATATTAAGGAAAATATTGATTATGATACGAATATGATATGGGACAACCTTTTAAGGCTTGAGAATATCGGCGAGATCGCAAAGGCGATGCACCTTAATTATATGCTGCCGGCAAATGAGAAGTATAATATTGGCGGACAGACAAGACAGGCTGTGTTTATATATCTTGAGAATACGGCTAATTATGAAAAATATCTTCGGTATATAGATAATATCCCGGATATGTGCGATCTGTATTTTGTCGGTACGAAAGTGATCTTTTGCGGGATGGATGAAGATAAAAAGCCGGACAGAAAATATACCGAGTGCTATATAGACAGGAATCTTTATATGGATGCGTATATGAAGGTTATGTCATATAAAGAAGAGTATGATTATATCGCAATGCTCGTAATGGCGGATGTTGAGCGCGAGAAGCCGTACAGTAACTATGATTCCTGGCAGTACAGGGATTTTATGAACCTTTTGGGAACGGAATGTATAGTAAATAACGTGATCGCTGCGTTTGAGGAAGATGAAAGGCTTGGCATGCTTGCGCCGCCGGCGCCGTATCACGGGATCCTGTTTGAAAAGCAGGCGGACGGCTGGCAGAATATGTTTGATGAAGTAAGCAGTTTCCTTAACAAAAGCGGCGTGAAGGTAAGCTGTAAAAAAGAGGAGGCGCCGCCGGCGCCCTTTGGCGGAAGCTTCTGGATCAGGACAAAGGCGGTTTTTTCGCTGCCTGATAAATTAACGGATATAAATGATAATGTATTTAAAATGGCGCTTGTGTATCTTGTGCAGGATAGGGGATTTTATTCGGGAATATGTTACAATAATGATTTTGCCGCTATTGAAACTACCAATCTTGATCATATGATGAGGGAGCTTAATAAAACGGTATTTGAAAAATACGGACCAAATTTCCACAATGTAGTGGTAAACCGGATACGCAATAATCAAATGTACGGCGACGCTAAAAAGGCGGGCAGGAGAGAAAAAATAAAGGTTATGGCAGTAAACGTGATACAAAAGATAATGCCGCGGAAGCTTTATGTTAAGGCAAGGTTATGGTATATGAAAATGAGGGGATGGTTATAATATGGATAAAATTGGCAATGTTATCATGGACCTGACGTATTATACCGGCGATGACAGTTACAGCGACGGCGACGATGTTGAGAACAAGATCTTAGATATCGTAAAGAATGAAGAAGGATATGAGTTCAGCCATAAGGAGTATGCAAGCTGGCCGGTTTTATACCATTTGAGCAGGCAGAGGGAAAACATCATTGAACCTATGCAGATATCCTCTGAAGACGACGTGCTGGAGATAGGCGCGGGAATGGGCGCGGTAACGGGCGCTATCGCAAAAAAATGCAGGCATGTGGACTGCATTGAACTTTCAAAAAGGCGTTCGCTTGTAAATGCCTACAGGCATAAGGATATGGATAATATCAGGATTATCGTGGGCAATTTCCAGGACGTCCCTATCGATAAAAAGTATGATGCGGTTACGCTTATCGGGGTATTTGAATATGCGTATTATTATATAGATTCTAAAAAACCTTATATTGATTTCCTTTCTAAGATAAGGGATTGTTTAAAACCCGGAGGAAAAATCTACATTGCGATCGAGAATAAGCTCGGCATGAAGTATTTTGCGGGATACAATGAGGATCATACGGGTATACCGGGAAGCGGTATCGAAGGATACAGCGGGGATGATAAAGTGAGGACTTTTTCAAAATCGCAGCTTGAACATATGCTTTCTGATACGGGATATGGGGATATTGAGTTTTATTATCCGTTTCCGGATTACAAACTTCCTACGGTTATTTATGATGAAGAAACGATAAAAAGCATGACGGTTGATTATGCGAAGGATTCTAATTATGATTCTGACGTTTGTATTTTATTTGACCAGGTAAAAGCATTTGCAAATATGTCGGGAACCGATGAGATCAGCATATTTGCCAATTCATTTTTAATTGAAGCAGTAAAGGGGTAACTGTGATATGAAACTCAGGTATGTTAAATTTAGCGACGAGCGGAGAAAAGAATTCTGTATTAAGACTGTAATAGCAGAAGATAACGGCAAGCTTAAGGTATACAAAAAGGCAATATTTGAAGAGGGCGAAAAACATATACGTTCTATAGCGGACAACGCCGCGATTTTAAGAAAATATTATGACGCCGACGTGTGTAACGTTGTGTTGGATAACGGTGCGGCCTATTTTGATTACATAGAAGGCGAATCTATGGAAAAACGGTATATTGCCGCCATGAAGAACAAAGATATCGGGGAGATAAAGAGGCTGCTTGTTATCCATAAAGATATCATACTTGGGAAAAAAGAGAACGAAACTGTTTTTTTGCATAACGCAAAAACAGAAGAGGTGTTTGGAGACTGCAGCATGTTTGAAGGTATGCCCGCGCTTAAATGCTGTAATTATGACGCTATCGCGGGAAATATCATATTTGTCGATGATAAGCCGGTATTTATCGATTACGAGTGGGTATTTGATTGTCCTGTGCCCGCAGATGCGGCGCTGTATCATTGTATACACAATTTCTATGAACATTATCCGGAAATGGAAGAGGTATTTCCTTTTGGATCCGCAATGGATCATATAGGAGTAAAGTCCGATCGGGAAATCCTTAATAAGACCTATCTGTCTTTTTTTGATCATGTTACATCTGACGGCGTTACGGAAGGTTTTGCCCTGATGAAGGCAATCTGCCTGAAAAATACAAAGACCCTAAAGCAGCTAAACTATGAAAACATTGTAAATATGTGCGAGTGCGACCGCCTTCAGGGAGTTATATCCGATATTAACGGCAAGCTTATCGAAAAGATGAACATTGAGATGCAGTTTGAGGCGTTAAAACAGTGCAATGATGAACTTGAACAAAAGATTCTGGAATACGAAGAGGACCTTCAGAAAAATATATGTTATGTGATCGCAAAAAAGACATACAGGAAATTAAAGTCGATAGGAAGAGTGATATGCAAAAGGGGATAAAAGAGAGAATTTTTTATTTGGATTTTATAAGGGCAATAGCCGTTGTTCTTATAATCATCACGCATTATAATGCGGTTTTTGTATTCGGGATGGATCCTGCGTCGCTTAGCAGATGCGTTATAACAGAATATCCTTTCGGGATATATGTCGGGGATCTGGGCGTATCGCTGTTTCTTATAATTTCAGGCGCGGCGCTCATGTATGTTTATGAAGAGGGAAAACTTGATCTGAAATTGTTTTACAAAAAAAGGTTTATGGCTATATATCCGATGTTCTGGATCGCTTACATTGTCGCGGCGCTTCCGAAACTTGCGGTTTGGAGGAGCATGGGCTATGGGTTGAACTGGAAGTTTCTTATTACTTTTATCGGAATGGACGGTTATTTATCGGAATATGTGAGCGCGTTTTATATACTGGGAGAATGGTTTTTAGGGTTTATAGTTATTTTTTACGTCATCTTCCCATTTATAAGGTGGCTTATGAATAAAAATGAAATCGTTTTGTGGATTGCGGTTTTATGCTTATACGTACTGTGCCTTAAGTATTATGATATGCAGATGTCGATGTCAAAGATCATATTTGTGCGTCTGCCCGAACTGTGCTTTGGGATGAGTTTTATAAAGCATAGTAGGGGAGGCATGAGATTGAAATGGTATCATGCGCTGCCGGCAGCCGTGATACTGGTGTTAAATGCAATAATAAGGCCGGAATTTTTGGAAAGCCTTCAGACTACATATGTCGGCATTTCATTTTTTGCGGTACTGGTTTTTATTTCATATTATGCCGGATGCGTTTTCGTAAAGAGGATATGCTCGTTTGTTTCAAAGTATTCTTACGCCATATTTTTGGTCCACCATGTCGTGATAGAATATATACAGGCGGGATTTGACATGACGCAGTTTTCTGTGTTAAGCTCATACGCATTGTTTGCTGTTACCGCAGTCTTTATATTTGTAACGGCAGTCCTTCTTAATATTTCTTCAAAGGCTGTTACGGACGCTGTAAATAAAAAATTGTGCAGACAGTAAATATGTTGATATAATATGATTATTACAATGAAAGGGAGATATACGATGGAGATTAAAAAAGTTTTGGTAACGGGCGCGGCAGGTTATATCGGCAGGCATGTTGTCAGGGAACTTCTTAACTGCGGATATTCTGTCACTGCAAGTGATTTTAATTATAAAGGAGTAGACGAAAGGGCGGAATTTTCAAACGTCAGTTTATTTAGCGGGGATAAAGATATATATGAACAGTTCGGCCGCCCGGATGTTTTGATACACATGGCGTGGCGGGACGGCTTTATCCATAATTCGGGAGCTCATATGCTAGATCTGTCAAAGCATATGGAATTCCTTATGAATATGATAGACGGCGGCGTTAAGCTTGTGTCTGTAATGGGAAGTATGCACGAGGCAGGATACCATGAGGGCGCGATCACCGCAGATACTCCGTGTAATCCGCAGTCCATGTACGGCATTGCAAAAAATGCGCTCAGACAGGCATTGTTTTTATACGGGGAAGGAAAAGATGTGATAATAGACTGGCTTAGGGCCTATTATATATTTGGCGATGATGTGCGCGGAAGTTCGATATTCGCTAAGATAGTACAGGCCGTGGAAGACGGCAAGAAGACATTTCCTTTTACGACAGGAAAGAATAAATACGATTTTATCCATATAGAAAGACTTGCGGAGATGATAGTTGCCGCAAGCACGCAGACAGATATAAAGGGTATCATAAATGTATGTACCGGAAAACCCGTATCCCTTGCCGAACAGGTTGAATGGTATATAAAAGAGCATAATTATGATATAAAGCTTGAGTACGGGGCGTTCCCGGACAGGCCTTACGATTCGCCGGCAGTATGGGGCGATAATTCCGATATAACAAAAATAATGGAGAATTTTAAGACAGATAAATAAGCAGGGAAACGATATGGGATTTATAAAAAAGATCAAGGAAACATTTTTTTCGTATAATTTTATAATGTTTGTTGTTATAGGCGTGATAAATACATTAAACAGTGTATGGATCTCATACCTGCTTTCGCTTGCGCTGGATGCAAATCTGTCGTTTGCCGCCGGTTATATAATAAGTCTCGGGATAGCTTATATACTAAACAGCGTATTTAATTTTAAGCAAAAGCTGTCTTTTGTGCGCTTTATCAAATTTGCCATATCCTATATACCAAATTTTATCATACAGAATGTGGTTGTTATAATCGTATACAATATTCTGGGGATCCATAAACTTATAGCATATGCCCTCGCGGCAGTTATAGGTATTCCCGTAACATTTATAATACTTAAATTATTCGCTTTTAAGCCGGGAGATAAAAAATGAATTATGTATATGGGATATTATGTGTTCTTTTGATCATGACTGTCTCTGTGGTTATCGGCAAAGGCATCTCGATCATTTCGGGTTTTTCTTATAATTCGCTTACAACGGGATTTTTGTTTCTTGCCGCGATATTTTATATATCGGCTTTTCCGTTCATGATGGCGCACGGAAGCCTTGCGGCGCTTACCGCGCTGTATGTTATTGAAGTATGCGCCGTATTTGCGGGGGCGGTATATTTATGTTATAAAAATAAAGCCCGCGTAAATATCACGTGTTTAAGAAAACATAAATACAGTCCGTTTCTTATCGGGACTATTATTTTGGGCGCGCTTATCATAGCTGTTCTTGCAGTTCTTGTACATTCTGATGCTGACGATTCTTTTTATCTTGCCCAGTCGTCTTCGGCGCTTTACAGCGGCAGGATCAATCCTTACGAACAGTCTACGGGGATTTCATCATTACCCGACCAGACTCCGTATGCATATGTGGGATATGAGATATGGACTGCGGTAATATGCAGGATATTTAATATAAATACGGCTGTGCTGTATCATTCTTTGCTTCCCGCACTCTTTATGCTGATGCATTTTCTTGTTATGTATGATATCGGAAAAGCTCTGTTTAAAGACAGGGCGGCCGTATTTCTTATGCTTATCATGATATTTGATCTTATGGGCGGTTATTCTATATACTCCCAGGGCGCGTTTGTGATGTTAAGGTTATGGCAGGGAAAGTCCGTTCTTGTTAATGTGATCATGCCGTTTCTTATGCTTGTATTTATAAAGATACTAAAACAGGGAAGAAGCAATAAATACGATAAGATAATGCTGTATGTTATTTTGCTGAGCGGCATGTTCATATCGGCTGTCGGGATATATCTGATACCCATTGAATATGCGATATTTTTTATAGTTTTTTTTATACGCAGGTTAATCTGCAAAAAAAGCATAAAAGAAATGTTTATGCTTACGGTTCCGGTTATCGGCATACTTCCTTTTGTGGCAGTCTATCTGTATGATTTTATGAGCGACGATACGATGATAAAGATCGTTACGGATAAAGCGGAAGAATTATCATATGTAAGGATATTGCGTGATATAAACGGTACGGGCGTCATACTTTTGGTATTTGTGATATGCGCGGTATTTTTTGCATTATATAAGAAAGAAACAGAAAAATATATTTTTGGATTGTATCCTTTAGTATGTATATGCACCATTGCAAATCCGCTTATATGCAGATATGTTGCGGCTTATATAACAGGGACTTCGGTATACTGGAGGGTATTTTGGCTCTTTCAGTTTAATATTACTGTCTGCGCGGCTGTTATTGCCATTTATGATATTGTAAAGAAATATAAAGCGTTATATATCGTATGCGCAGCGCTTACGGTTATGTTATGCGGCAGGCCGATATTGACAGACAGATTTTTTGACAGGGCAGTTAATTTTGAGAAGATCGATGAAACTGCAAAGAATACAGTGGATGCCTTAGAAGATACAAAACCGAAACAGGTGTCCCTTATGATGCCTGAGGAATATGGGTACTATGTCCGCCAGTATTCGGGCAGGATCATTATGATATGGTCACGGTACAGCTATGGCTATTATCAGAAAGAAGGCATTTATGACAGGATAAAAGAAGTATATGATTCTTTGTATGAGGGAAAAAACGTTGATAAGCAAGTATATGACGGACTGTGTGATTATAACGCGGATTATGTGCTTTTATATGAGGATACGGCGATTGAAAGCGACATAAAAGATGCGTTTGAACCTGTGTATGGTTACGGAGGTTTTGTATTGTATAAAATAAGTTGACGGCGGCGGCCTGCGTGTGTATAATCTTGTGAGACGGATAATACTTTAGGAAATATTAAGGAGGAATAACTATGAAAAAAATATCGACTGATAAAGCGCCTGCGGCAATAGGACCTTATTCTCAGGGAATCGTAACGGGAAACTTGTTCTTTTCTTCAGGACAGATACCGATAAACCCTGCGAACGGAAATATAGAAGGAACAGATATAAAAGAACAGGCAAAACAGGTAATGGAAAATCTTGGAGAACTTCTTAGCGCTGCGGGAAGCAGTTATGAAAAGACTGTAAAAACAGTATGTTTCCTTGCGGATATGGATGATTTTGCGCAGTTTAACGAAGTATACGCAGAATATTTTACCGAAAAGCCGGCAAGGAGCTGCGTAGCAGTAAAAACGCTTCCGAAAAACGTATTGTGCGAAGTTGAAGTTATTGCTGAAGTTTAGACCGGAGGATGCCATGGAAGAGAAAGAATTAGATATAAGCATATTCGAAGATGCAGCCGAAAAAGTAAAAGAGGTTGTGCTTCCGACGCCGCTTGTATACAGTGAATTTTTCAGCAGCCGGTGTGATAACAAAGTATATATAAAACCTGAGAATATACAGCATACCGGCGCATATAAGATCAGAGGGGCTTATTACAAAATAAGCACGCTTACGGATGAGGAAAGAAAAAAAGGCCTGATAACGGCGTCTGCGGGAAATCATGCCCAGGGAGTTGCTTTTGCGGCGCAGAAAATGGGAGCAAAAGCAGTTATAGTAATGCCTACGACGACGCCGCTCATGAAAGTAAACAGGACAAAAAGCTATGGAGCGGAAGTTATACTTTACGGCGATGTTTACGATGATGCATATACGGAGGCAAACAGGCTTGCAAAAGAGCACGGATATACATTTATACATCCGTTTGACGATCCGCTTGTTGCCGCGGGGCAGGGAACTATCGCAATGGAGATCATAAAGGAACTGCCTACCGTGGATTATATACTTGTGCCTATAGGCGGCGGAGGGCTTGCGACCGGAGTGTGTACGCTCGCGCATTATCTCAATCCCAATATAAAGGTTATCGGAGTAGAGCCTGCCGGCGCATGCTGTATGAAGGAATCGATCAAAGCGGGACATGTGGTCACGCTTGATGATGCGCAGACCATAGCTGACGGCACGGCGGTAAAAACTCCGGGGAACATGACTTTTTCGTATGTAAGCCGGTATATTGACAGCATAATCACGGTTGAGGACGAGGAGCTTATCGATGCATTCCTTGATATGGTTGAGAATCATAAGATGGTGTGCGAGAATTCCGGACTGCTTACCATAGCGGCATTAAAGCATCTGGATTTCAAAGATAAAAAAGTTGTATCCATACTTAGCGGAGGCAACATGGACATAATAACGATGTCTTCAATGCTGCAGCACGGACTTATCCAGAGAGGAAGAGTATTTACGGTATCTGTGCTTCTGCCCGATAAACCGGGACAGCTTGCGCAGGTGTCAAATATAATAGCCGAGGAACAGGGAAATGTGGTAAAACTGGAACATAACCAGTTTGTGAGCATTAACAGGAACGCGGCGGTAGAATTAAGGATCACCCTTGAAAGTTTTGGCGTTGAACATAAGGAGCGCATAGTATCAAGGCTTGAAACCGAAGGTTACCGGCCAAAACTTGTCAGGACTAATCTCTAAAATATCTATAAAAGATCTTCATCGTAGGCGGCTCTTATGCCGCCTATAAATTTTGGTCTTGTGCGTGCACATATAATGCCGGCATTTCCTATACTTTTCTGCTTAAGCCTTACGGGGACGGCGACATTTTTCAGGTGCATACCTATCAATGTCCCGCCTATGTCGATTCCTGCGTCGGCCTGAATGTGTTCAAGGACTACGGGGTTGATAAAGCTTTGGTATGCTTTTGTCGCAAAGGAGCCGCCTGCTTTTGGCTGCGGAACTGCATTTACACGTTCACGTCCGCCGGCGGCGGATTCTTCGATAATGATCGCACGGTTAAGATGTTCGCAGCACTGCGCGGCGAGATATATGCCTTTCGGTATAAGCACAGACTGTATGCCTTCATATATGGCGTCGGCAGCTTCAGGGCTTGAAGAAGTCCCTATATTGCTTCCTGTTACTTCGCTTGAAGAACAGCCTACGACAAGGATATCATTCTGCTTTAAGCCTGCCTTAACGCATAATTCTTCAGCCGCGTCGTGCGCTTCGTTTCTTATAATGTCAAGTTCTTCTATATTCATGATATCAGTTACCCTTTCATATTTTTATTTTTTTTAATTGCTCATGCAGAGCAGATGCTATTATTATTGCAAAAGCGCCCTGCATAGCGTTGCCGGGAATGTCCGCTATCGCAGCGGCAGTTCCAAGGCCAAGGAATACCGATTCGAAGATGAAATATCCCGCTACCATAATAGCTTCGGCAAGTATGGCGCTTATTACGGAACCGATTATGGAAGATATAACGGATTTTTTTGCAATAAGCCTGTATATATAGTATGCGGCTGCAGCCATGATGGCTTTTATGATAAATGTTGCAGGCGCATAATATGCATATCCTGAAAAGATATCTGCAAGCATTGTGCCTAAAGCGGCGGAAACTGCTCCGTATACGGGACCAAGCACCCATCCTGCCGAGAGGACAATGCAGTCTCCCAGATTAACGTAACCGTTTTGGATACCTATCGGGATGATTATCATTGTTGCGATGCATGCAAGCGCCGCAAAGAGCGCCGTAACAGTAAGTTTGTATGATTTGCTTCTTGATGGACTCATAGATTATCGCCTCCTATAATATATTAAATGAGTCATAGTATGTGAAAAAATCATTTTTTTGTTCTGAATATGATTCCTTAAGCGACGCAAACTGTATAAGCCAGTAAGCATCGTCGGTTTCGGTAACAAAGCCGATATAAGAATAGTAGGTATCGTTTATATCTTTATCCCATTCAAAATAAAGAGACTGTCCGTATTCGGTATATTCGGAATCTATACCTACGTTCTGCATTACTATGCCGGCGTAATCAGCCAAAGAAGATACATTTATCCCGGCTGCGGCTATATCGGTCTTAAGTTCTTTCTGGCCTATGCACAAAGCGTTTGGACTTGAATATTGAAACGTATATTTGTCCTGGGATGTTTCGTTAAAATCTGATGGAAGGGTTATTGTAGCTCCGCCTGCTTTATATTGCTTCATTGAGGTTTTGTCCGCGCCCTGTCCCGGCTTGCCTGTGCCTTTTGAAGAACAGGCGCTTATCATAAAGCACAATATAAGAATGACCGGAATAAATAAAGTCCTGTGTTTTTTCATGTGGCTTCTCCTTTCAGGTTATGATCATCTGCAAATATTTATCTAATATTATATATCACATATAATGATATCCGTCAAACGATTTGAGGCTTAGGCTATATTCATTTTTTATATCCGGAAGCTTTAAGCGTAAATATATCTTTAAGGCCTTCTGTAACCGTAACTTTTTTATCGGTATCCACAAATATGGCTTCCGCATTGTATTCCGAAAGCAGAGGAACGGATCTTTTTATGCCGAGTACAAAGCAGGCTGTGGAAAGACCGTCCGATATAAGTCCGTTATCGCATAAAACCGTGACCGATATAAGACCGCTGTCTGAGGGATATCCGGTTTTCGGGTCTATTATATGGTGATAGCGCACTCCGTCTTTTTCAAAATATTTTTCATAATCTCCGGAAGTGGATATGAAACAGGGGATATCTTTGATATTAAGCATTCCGAGATAGTCGTCTCCGTCAGAGCTCCTTGGATTGGCAACGGCTATGTCCCAGGGGCTGTTATCCGGTTTGTTACCATATATAAGTATACTTCCGCCCACAGATATAACGGCGCCAAAGGCGCCGGATCTGTAAGGCTTTAGTACGTCATATGCAATATCGCAGCCGATTCCCTTGCCGACGGCGCCGAAATCAAGCTTTATGTCGGAAGAAAGGCTTACAGAAGCGGAGTTTTTCGAATCTTTATAGTTAATGTACTTATAGCCGCATTTTGGAAGGAGATCTTTTAACTGCGTCTGATCGGGAAGATGCGGATCGTTATCATAAAATCCCCACAAGTCAATGATCTTACCGATCGAGGGATCGAAAGCGCCTCCGCTTTTTTCGGCAAGTTCAAGGGTTTTTCTGAAAAATAAAGAAGCCCTATCATCAAGCGTAACTATACCGCCGTTTCCCGATGTTTTATTAATGCGGCTTATCAGGGAATCGCCGGCGCGCCACGAAAGATAATTGTTTTCCAGATCGTTAAGTTCTTCCATTATATCTTCGGATATTTTTTCGCTTACATTTTTATTCGCATAAATTGTGCTGTTTACTATAGTGCCCATTGCATATCCGGTATCGGAATAAGGCGCAGGCCTGTCTGCGCATCCGCTGCATAACTGCGCGGAAACTGTAATAAACAAAAAGATCGCTGCATATTTCATTATTTTTTTCATAATATTTCTCCGTAATGACAGATATATATGATTCATTAGTTTACCACAAATGTATATTGTTGGAAATGAAAATTAAAAAGCGTCCTTTTAATTGACTTTTTTCGTTAAAAAAGGTACAATGAAAACGTTGTAAATATTAAATAAACAGGAGAATTGCGATATGGGTAAAACTAAGATAATGTTAGGGAATGAAGCAATAGCAAGAGGGGCATATGAAGCCGGGGTTAAAGTGTCCGCTGCTTATCCCGGAACCCCAAGTACCGAAGTGAGTGAGAACCTTGCAAAATATGACGAAGTATATGCAGAATGGTCTCCAAATGAAAAAGTTGCGGCGGAAGTTGCGATAGGAGCTTCGCTGTCGGGAGTACGCGCTATGGTGTCAATGAAGCATGTGGGACTTAACGTTGCGTCGGATCCTTTATATACATGTTCATATATAGGAGTAAACGGCGGACTTGTAGTGATAGTGGCTGACGACCCGGGAATATACAGTTCGCAGAATGAGCAGGATACGCGTATGATCGCAAGGGCGGCCATGCTTCCTGTACTTGAACCTTCGGACAGCGAGGAAGCAAGAGTATTTACCGTGCGCGCGTTTGAACTGAGCGAAGAATATGATACGCCGGTCATACTGCGTACAACTACAAGGCTTTCTCATTCGCAGGGGGTAGTCAATCTGTGCGGCAGAAAAGATATACCTGATAAGCCCTATGAAAGGAATATGCAGAAGAACGTTATGATGCCCGCCAATGCCAAGACGCGCCATGTGTTTGTGGAGCAGAGGCTTAAGCGTATGGCAGAAGATGCATCTTCATTTGATATTAATAAAGTTGAATATAATGATACTTCCGTAGGAGTGATCACAAGCGGGATAGCATACCAGTATGTGAAAGAGGCAATGCCTTCGGCGTCGGTCCTTAAACTCGGATGCGTACATCCTCTTCCTAAGCAGCTCATATGCGAATTTGCATCCAAGGTTGATAAGCTGTACATAGTGGAAGAGCTTGAACCGGTAATTGAAGAACAGGTAAGATCCTGGGGAATAGAAGCCGCCGGCAAAGAGATATTTACCGTACAGGGCGAGTACAGCGCCAATATGATAAGAGAGAAACTGCTAAATGAGCCTGTTTCTTATACTGTCAGCAAGGATGTTCCGGCAAGGCCTCCGATCTTATGTCCGGGCTGTCCTCACAGAAGTGTATATTCAGTCCTTAAAAAACTTAAGATACATGCGGCAGGCGACATAGGCTGCTATACTCTGGGAGCCGTTGCGCCTCTTAACGTGGTTGATACTACCGTCTGTATGGGAGCCAGTATATCAGTGCTGCATGGAATGGAAAAAGCTAAGGGAAAGGACTACATAACGCACTGGGTTGCCACGATAGGCGATTCCACATTCCTCCCTACCGGCGTCAATTCGCTTATGAATATGGTATATAATAAAGCAACGGGAACAGTAATGATCCTTGATAACTCTACAACGGGCATGACAGGACATCAGGACCATGCGGCGACAGGGCTTACTCTTAAGAAAGAAGAGACGTATGCTATTAACCTGTACGCGCTGTGTCGGGCAATGGGAATTGAGCATGTATATGAAGTAGATGCATTTGACATAGACGAGCTTGAAAAAGTCGTAAAGCGCGAAACGCAGAGAGAAGCGGTATCCGTTATAATTACCAAAGCTCCGTGCGCGCTTTTAAAAACATTTGTTCCAAAAGGAAAATGCCATACGATTCCTGAAAAATGCGTAAAATGCGGACAGTGCCTTGTTCCGGGCTGCCCTGCGATCACACGCAGCGAAGACGGTACCGTGACGATCGATGATACAATGTGCAACGGCTGCGGGCTTTGCATGAAGAGATGTAAGTTTGATGCAATAGGATTTGTGCCAAACGAAAAATAATATGGCTGTATAATGAAAGGAATAAGGTGTTTATATGGAAACTAAAAATATTATGATTGTTGGTGTCGGAGGTCAGGGCACGCTTCTAACGAGCAGGGTGCTTGGAGGAATCATTACCAAGGCAGGATATGATGTGAAATTATCAGAAGTGCACGGAATGGCTCAGCGCGGCGGAAGCGTTGTTACTTTTGTGCGCTACGGGGATAAGGTATATGAGCCCATAGTTGAAGAGGGACAGGCGGATGTGCTCATCGCATTTGAAAAACTTGAGGCAAAACGCTATGCGCATTTCCTTAAAAAGGACGGGGTCCTTATAGTAAACGATCAGGAAATAGCGCCGATGACTGTGGTTACGGGAAGTGCAAAGTATCCCGAAAACATACTTGAAGACCTTAAGAAAGACAGAAAAGTTGTGGCTATAGATGCAATGGCGGAAGCGAAGAAACTCGGAAATACGAAGTGCTTTAACGTAGTTATACTTGGAGTTGCTGCAAAAAGTATGGATTTTACGAAAGAACAGTGGCTTGAAGTAATAGAAGAGATCGTCCCGAAAAAAACGGTTGAAATTAATCAGAAAGCCTTTATTGCAGGGTTTGAGAGATAGAAAGGAAATATGAGAGATGCCGATCACAGATTTTTTGGAAAAAAATGCAAGAGATTATGCAAATGATATATGTCTTGTGGAAGTAAATCCCGAGATACAAGAGCACAGGAGAGTTACCTGGCGTGATTATGAACTGATAGAGACCAATCCTGTATGTCATTACAGGAGAGAGATCACATGGCATGTATTTAATGAGAAAGCGAACAGGTTTGCCAATCTGCTCTTGGAACGCGGAATAAAGAGGGATGATAAAGTAGCTATACTCCTTATGAACTGCCTGGAATGGCTCCCGATATATTTCGGAGTGTTAAAAACCGGAGCGATAGCCGTGCCGCTTAATTTCAGGTATGATGCCGAGGAGATCAAATACTGTCTGGAACTTGCAGAGGCGGACGTACTTATTTTCGGGCCTGAGT
>CANQDW010000044.1 GCA_947593975.1 uncultured Lachnospiraceae bacterium | reverse complement strand
GCTTCTTATGCTTGGAAAGCATACGATGATACTTGACGGCGACAATGTAAGGCACGGCCTTAACAGCAATCTGGGATTCGGCGAAGATGACCGCGCCGAGAATATAAGGAGGATCGCCGAGGCAGCGCGTCTGTTAAATGATGCGGGAATCATAGTTATGGTATCATGTATAGCTCCGTATGAGAGAGACAGGAAGAACGCGGCGGATATACTTGGAGAGGCTTTTAATGAAGTATACGTTTCTACTCCTAAGGAAGAATGCGCGCGCCGTGATGTTAAGGGGCTTTATGCAAAAGCAGAAAGCAATGAGATCCTTAACTTTACCGGAGTAAACAGCCCTTATGAGGCTCCGCGCCATGCGGATATCGTTATAGATACCACGGGCAAAGAGATTAATGACTGCGTAGATGAACTTATGAAACTTTTCATCTAAAGTGAGGCTGTTATGAGAGTGATATTTATAAGGCACGGCGATCCGGACTATTCTATAGACTCGCTTACCGAAAAGGGATGGCGCGAAGCAGAGCTTCTTGCAGAGCGCGTAAGCAAATGGGATGTCGCAGCGTTTTATTGTTCGCCGCTTGGCAGAGCGAAGGATACGGCTTCGTGCACGCTTAAAAAGATCGGAAGGACTGCCGTGGAATACCCGTGGCTTCGGGAATTTGAAGGGCATGTGATGAACCCGGCTACCGGACACGATTATATATGCTGGGATTTCATGCCGGATTACTGGACTGAGATGGAAGACATGTATGACAAAGATAACTGGGCGGTATCGGATCTTATGTCAACAGGCTCAAACGATATAAACCATGAATGGCAGAGCGTATGCAATGGTATCGACGGCATACTTGCCGGACATGGCTACATACGAAAAGGAAGATATTATACATTCGATAAGCACAGTGACGATACGATAGTTATCTTTTGCCACTTCGGCGTAACGATGGTTATGCTTGCGCATATGCTCGGGATATCGGCCCCGGTATTATGGCACGGCACATTCCTTGCGCCGACATCGGTTACGATACTTAACAGCGAGGAAAGGCAGCCCGGCAAGGCATATTTCAGAAGCCAGGTAATAGGAGATACAAGCCATCTCGCGTTTGCGGGAGAGAAGGTATCTGATTCGGGATATTTTTCAGAAACATTTAATGAGGTCTGGTAAATATGTATACATTTAATGCAAGAGTAAGGTACAGTGAGGTTGACAGAAACGGGTTTCTGTCGCCTCTTGCTCTTTTAGACTATTTTCAGGATTGCGCAACATTTCACTCGGAGGATTCCGGGGCGGGACTTAAGTATCTGGCAGAAAGAAAGATCGCGTGGCTGCTTAATTCATGGCAGGTCGACATTAAGGAAATGCCGTTTTTCGGAACGGAGGTTTTGGTCTCAACGTTTGCCTATGATTTTAAGGGCTGTTTCGGATACAGGAATTTTGTCCTGAAAGATACAAAAGGAAATGAGCTTGCGCTTGCCAATTCAATATGGTCGCTTATAAATATGGAGAAGGCGAAGCCGTACCCCGTGAGCAAAGAGCTTGCAGACGCGTACGGGATACATGACAGGCTGGATATGGAGTATACCGACAGGAAGCTTAAAGCATATAAGGATGCGGATGTCCGTACCGCAGACAGTATTGTTATAGGGCTGCACAATCTGGATACGAATAATCATGTCAATAACAGCCAGTATGTTTCCATGGCTTCGGATTATATAACGAAAAACGGCAGCGGCAAAAAAGACGATGACAATAAGATAAAAAGGATACGCGCCGAATACAGGAAACAGGCGTTTCTTGGCGACGTTATGATCCCGCATATATGCGAGGAGGATAATAAGATCCTTGTGATGTTTAAGGATGAATCTGAAAAAGCCTATGCAAACGTTGAATTCACTTTGGCGTTATGATCTTGCCGATATCTGCGCACTTATATTTTTTACAGTCTGTGAGGGCTCATATTTTTTAGTTCCGAAAAGATAATTATGGAGTTTGGTGACATTAGACGAAAGGGAAGTGCTTACTACCACTGAAGCTTTGTTTATTGTCATCACTTTATTGTCAAACGGGAATCCGGTCTGGTCGTCTATCGAATAGAACGGGAAGGATACTGCAAGTCCCATAAGTTCAGTGCTTTTCATTCCGGTACATATCTGCGGGAGAATAACGTCTGCAGCTTTGATAAGCTTTACGGGGTTGGTATGCTTTGCCTTTTTAAGCATTGCATCGATAACCGTCCGCTGGCGGTTTGCGCGGGTGAAATCGCCGCCCTTCGTATAGCGCACGCGTGAATAACCGGTTGCCTGGACTCCTGTGAGCGTCTGCTTTCCGGGCTTTTTTATTTTAGTCCATTCTTTATTGTTGATATTGGCGACATCTTTTGCGTATCTGTTTACGTAGTCAAGTTCTTCTTCGGTAATGTCTATCTCTATTCCGCCGAGAGCATCGACGGCGTCCGTAACCGCGCTGAAATTCACGGTCACGAAGTCGCGTATGTTCATATCGAAGTTTCTGTTAATAGTCTCTACCGCGAGTTTTGGACCGCCGTAGGCGTAAGCATGGTTAAGTTTGGTATATCCGTGGTCGGGGATATATACATATGTGTCCCTGTAGATAGATACGAGCTTGACTTTTTTTGACTTTTTATTGATGCTGGCGATGATTATGGAGTCGCTGCGCGTATTTTTTGTAAGGTCGTTCTCTCTTGAATCCACGCCAAACAAAGCGATGTTGGTATAATCTGAGATATTGCTGTCATTCATGTCGTTCATGTAAATACCGTCGTCATTCCAGTCGGCGCTTTTAAGTTTGCCGAATACAACCGCAAGGATTGCGATACAGATCGCAATCAGTATAAGTATTATTTCTATGATAAGCAGCAGTTTCCCTGCTTTATGACGGCGCGATGACGACATGCCCTGCCTCCCTTTTTAATATGCATTTTTATTTATAAATCCTTTAAATAAAGTCATGAACAGTATCTTTATGTCAAAACCGAGCGTCCAGTTTTCAATATAATATATATCGCAGTCGATACGCTTTTTGATCGAAGTATCGCCTCTGTAGCCTTTAACCTGCGCCCAGCCTGTGATCCCGGGACGTACCTGGTGCTTTACCATGTAGCGCGGGATTTCTTCCTTAAATTTATCGACATAATAGGGTCTTTCGGGACGCGGTCCCACGAGGCTCATATCGCCTTTAAGGACGTTAAAAAACTGCGGAAGTTCGTCGAGGCTCGTGCTTCTTATAAATTTGCCGACAGGGGTAATGCGGGGATCGTTGATGGTTGTCCACGCTTTTTTCTCCTCGGCTTCGCTCTGCACTTTCATTGACCTGAACTTGTACATGTTAAATTCATGGTTATGGAGACCGATCCTCTTCTGTTTAAATATAAGAGGACCGGGGGAAGTGAATTTGACGAGCGCGGCTACTATAAGCATAGGTATAAAAAATATTATTATGCATATAATTGAACCAAAGATATCAAATAAACGTTTGATCGTTTTGTTCACCGGGCTGGTTAAAGGCACTTTGCGCACATGGACTACCGGAAGCCCGTCAAGGTCTTCGGTATAGGGGCGCGTAGGTATGATGCTGTTGTAGTCGGGTACGAATTTAGTGTGTACGCCGAATTTCTCCGTAGTCGCAACTATGCGCTCAAGCTTTTTATACTCGTCTATGTTAAGAGTGATTATTATTTCGTCGTACTCGTTGTCTTCAAGCTGCTTTGTAAGGCTGTCTATGGTCCCGGTTATCTTGATGTTGCGGTACTGTCTGCCTGCCGGAGTATTGTCGTCAAGGATCCCGTGTATATAGAATCCCCAGTCGGGGTGCGCGAGTATCCTGTCGATGTATGCCTCCGCGGTATCGCCGTAGCCTACGAGAAGGACATGCTTGAGATTTCGCCCCTTGCGCCTGAGGTTCTTCAGGCATCGCGATACCAGGTGCCTGAACAGAAAATCGAGTACTGTATTTAATATGAAGAAGATCGCAAGGAATAAACGCGCGTAGTTAATTTCCTTAAAGAAATATAATATAGTGGTGCAGTAAAGTATTCCCAGCGCGTTTGCCTTGATAAGCGCCCATAGTTCCCTTTTTCGGCCGAGCGTCCTTTTCGGGTTGTACAGATTAAATAAGTAATAGGCGATTATATAGAACGGGATCATGTAGCCGAGCATCGGGATATATCTTGATAAAGAAAGATACCTGCCGAACGGTCTGGTTATGATACCAAGCTGTATAAGGAAACTGTACTTTTCATTAAATCTCAGAAAGAAAGCGAAATAAAATGAAAATACGATTATCAGTATATCTATTACAAAATGCAAAATATTTAAAAGTTTCTGGTTTTCTTTGATCAAACAGGCTCATCCTTTCTTAGGATCAGGTAAATCCCTACGATTTACATAATAAACTATAATCGCTAAATTCACAATATAAACTTTTACTATTCACAAAGTGAACACAAATAGAAAATATAATTAGCGGCAAGATAATAAAAAAGGAGATGGAAATTATGGATAATTATTATAACCAGGATAACGGACCTGTTAATCAGGATCCCCTTAATACAGACCCGAACAAAAACAAAAAAAATAATAAGCGGCAGAAGCTGCTTATAATATTTGCAAGTATATTTGCCGGGTTGGTTTTCATCGGCGGCGTATTTATGGTATGCAGGGGCATGGTCAATTTGATCAGGGTTGAAAGCAGCGAATTGGCGTCGTCGGACGGAGCGAAGAAAGATACGGACAAAAACGGCGCAGCGAATCAGGAAGCTATCCCAACGACAAAACCGGTATCGGTCGTTGAATCAAATAATATAAGCGGCAATCCGGTCGACGTATCGGAGATAGTTGAAGAAGCAATGCCGAGCGTTGTGTCTATAGTATGCACCGGGTCGGTTGAAGGATATTCGGTATTCGGACAGCGCTATAACCAGGAAGTAACTACCGGAGGAACCGGATTTATCGTAGGACAGAATGACAGCGAACTGCTTTTGGCGACCAACTGCCATGTTGTAGAAGATTCTACGGCGATACAGGTTACATTTAACGACGGTTCTACGGCGCAGGCTGTTGTAAAAGGAAGCGATGCGCAGGCAGACCTTGCGGTGATCGCGATTTCACTTAAGGATATAAAAAGTGATACGCTTGCAGCGATAAAGGTTGCGGTACTTGGAGATTCCGATGATGTCAAAGTAGGACAGATGGCGATAGCGATAGGCAACGCGCGGGGAATGGGACAGTCCGTAACAGTAGGGTATATAAGCGCAAAAGACAGACAGCTTGATATGCCGGATGAAAAAACCGGAGAAACAAAGACTATGAACTTCCTGCAGACTGACGCTGCAATAAACGGCGGCAACAGCGGCGGACCTCTTCTTAATGCGAATGGCGAAGTGGTAGGGATCAGCAGCGCCAAGATAAGCGATACGCAGGTTGAGGGAATGTGCTTTGCGATTCCGATATCTTCGGCAATTCCGATAATAAACGACCTTATGAACAGAGAAACCCTCACCGACGACGAAAAAGGATATATGGGCGTAACTCTCCAGAATATATCAAGCGACGCCGTTAAGATGTACGGGGTACCGGACGGAGTATATGTAAGCGATGTAAAAGATAACGGACCTGCCGATAAAGCCGGTATAGAAGACGGAGATATCATTGTAGCCATTAATGATACCGCGGTCAACTCAAGTACGGCGGCAGTCGATAAAGTAACCAGTATGCGCGCGGGAACTGAAGTGACCGTTAAGCTTTACAGGCAGAATGAGCAGAAAACAGGTTATAATGAAATGCAGGTTAAGGTGACTCTTGTTACCGCAGAGGAAGCGGGAGTTACGCAGAATAATGGCCAGAGTAATAATCCAAACAGTAATCCGAACAATGGCGGAAAGAATTATGACGACGATGACGACGATGATGATTATTCTTCGGATTATGATGATTTCTTTGACGGCATACTTCCATGGTGATTTACACCTCTTTCATTTTAATATAATTTATGGAAAGGCAGGTTCCCGTAAGGGAATCTGTTTTTCTTGATAATATCGGAAAGAGTATGTATAATATATATTTAATATAATCTGAGGTGATAGATGAATGGGAACGGATAATAAAGATGATAACAATAAAACAGAAAACGTATGTTATATATGCCACCGCCCTGAAAGCAAAGCGGGGCGCATCATTAAAATGCCCAACAACATAAATGTATGCGTTGATTGCATGCAGACGACATTTAACCAGCTTAACAATAACGGAATGGCGTTTATGATGGATATGCCGAATATGGAAAGTATCAAGGATGAGATGATACGGAGGCAGACCGTCAAAAAAAGCCGGATCAAGGAAGATGAGAAGAAGGAAAAGAAAGAGGAGGAAGCAGAGCTTACCATTGATAAGCTTCTGCCGCCCCATATCATAAAAAGCAATCTGGACGAACATGTCGTAGGGCAGGAGAAGGCAAAGAAGATCCTGTCGGTTGCGGTCTACAACCATTATAAGCGCGTTTTTTCAGAGCGGGATAACGCTTATGACGACGGCGTGCACATTGAAAAGTCCAATCTTTTGATGCTCGGACCTACCGGAAGCGGAAAGACTTATATAGTAAAGACGCTGGCGAAGATGCTTCAGGTGCCTTTGGCGATAACGGACGCAACGGCGCTTACGGAAGCGGGATATATCGGCGACGATGTAGAGAGCGTCATATCAAAACTCCTTGCGGCAGCAGGCAATGACGTTGATAAAGCCGAACACGGCATAGTATTTATTGACGAGATAGATAAGATTGCTAAAAAGCATAATACCAATTCGAGGGACGTAAGCGGCGAATCGGTGCAGCAGGGACTTCTTAAGCTGCTTGAGGGAAGCGACGTGGAAGTTCCGGTCGGCGCTACGAGCAAGAACGCCATGGTACCGCTCTATACGGTCAATACGTCAAATATACTGTTTATATGCGGAGGCGCTTTCCCGGATCTTGACAGGATAATCATAAACAGGCTGAACAGGAGCAGCTCGATGGGATTCCAGGCCGATATAAAAAATATGTACAAGAACGATGAAAGCGTACTGGATAAGGTGACGGTGGAAGACCTGCGCGAATTCGGGATGATTCCGGAATTCTTAGGAAGGATACCGATAATAAGCGTGCTGCACCCGCTTGACGAAGATATGATGGTAAAAGTGCTTACGCAGCCGAAGAACGCTATATTGAAACAGTATCAGAAACTGCTTAGGATGGACGAGGTAGACCTTGTATTTGAAGAGGAAGCGCTTAAGGCTATTGCGGCGAAAGCAGTCAAGAAAAAGATCGGCGCAAGGGCGCTGCGAGCGATCATCGAAGAGCTGATGCTTGATATAATGTACGAGATACCGAAAGACGATATGATAGGAAGGGTCATTATAACGCGTGAATATATTGAAAATACCGGTTCGCCGGTGATTGAGATGCGCGGGAGTACAAAGAGAATTGGTCAGGCACCGCTTAAAGCCGATAACGTATAATAAATTAATAAATGTTTTTCGGGTAATATTATGCCGGCTGATGCAGAATGTGAAGAAATTATATATTCAGAGAAGTATGTGGACCTTATCATCGATAATGATAAGGGAATCCTGTCTGAGCTGCCGGGCGTAAGCGTATCATGTCTGCAGCAGATAAACAGCAGACAGGCTGTAGTGTATGCATCAGCGCAGCAGACCGGATTTTCGATCAATAATATAGGCTACCGTTTTCTGCCTAAGTGCTACGGATTCCTCAATACGGATGCGTTGGAGGAAACCGGGGTGCTTATGCTCAGACGGCAGCCTTTTATCAATCTGTACGGACAGGGAGTTTTAGTTGGCATAATCGATGCGGGTATAGATTTCAGGCACGAAGCGTTTGTAAGAGAGGATAATACGAGCAAGATCGTAGCCGCATGGAACCAGACTGACAGAGAGGGCACGCCGCCGGAAGGATTTGTGTACGGTTCGGAATACAGCAGGGAAATGATAAATGAAGCTATAGGAGTTAAAGAAAGCAGGATTGATTCCCTTATCGATGACAGCGGGCACGGTACCGCGATAGCGGCGGCAGCGGCGGGAAGGATAATTGAGGAAAAGGATTTTTCGGGGGCAGCGCCGCTTGCAGAGCTTGTTGTGGTGAAACTTAAGCAGGCTAAAAATATTTTCCGGGACTTTTACAGGATTGATGAGGACGCGGATGCGTTTCAGGAAAACGACATACTTTTGGGAATAAAATATATAATGCAGGTGGCGCGAGAACAGAATAAGCCTATCGTTTTGTGCTTTGGACTGGGAACGAACCAGGGCGACCATAACGGCAGCGGATTCTTGGGCGAGTATATGAACTCGGTGGCTGTGACTCCGGGGATATATATGTGCACGGCGGCAGGGAACGAGGGCGGAAGGGCTCATCATTTCGGCGGGCGCGTATTATCGCAGGAGGAATCCCAGGATGTTGAAATATTCGTAGACAGGCAGTCGCAGGGATTTATAATGGAGCTGTGGGGCAGGACGCCCGCAACGTTTGCAGTGCAGATCAAGCCGCCGATAGGCGTTTTTTCGGGGATAATAGAAGCAAGGTTTAACGAGAGGCGGTCTTTGGAATTTATCCTCGACAATTCTGTTGTAAATATCACATCGGAGCTTGTGGAGAGAGGCTCGGGCGACGAGCTTATGTTTTTCAGGTTTATCAATCCCGCAAGGGGGCTGTGGATCGTGCGGGTGATACAGACCAATGAGACGCCGAGCAACTTTGATATATGGCTTCCGATGGAACAGTTTAATCCGGCTGAGGCTGTTTTTGTTGAACCCGATCCCAATATGACTATATGCGAACCGGGCAATGCGGCAGCCGTGATCACATTTGCGGGAAGCGATGTCTCCGGGGAGTCGCTTTATATTAATTCAAGCAGGGGGTATACGAGAAACGGAAGGATAAAGCCCGATGTTACGGCTCCGGCAGCAGGCGTGTTTACCGCGCTTCCGGCAGGGAGCGTAAGCGGATACGGCGAAGTTACCGGCACCAGCATGGCATCCGCTATAGGAGGCGGGATAGTCGCCCTTATTGCCGAATGGAGCCTTGCAAATCAGACTACGAACAGCTTAAGCGCGAAAAACCTGCTTATAAGAGGCGCGGACAGACAGGGCATATCGGTGCCCGACAGAAGCTGGGGTTACGGGTTTGTCAATATATATCAGACGTTTATAAATATCGGGGAATAAAGTCAGTTCATATGGCGCCGCCTGTATTCAGACGGGGTGCTGCCCGTGAATTTAAAGAACTGCCTGCAGAAATGTTCGGTATTGTTATAGCCGCAGGCGTAGGAAATATTTTTAATATCCTGGCTGCTCTGCGTAAGAAGATGCTTTGCTTTTTCAATCCTTCCCGCTATGACGTCCTGTTTGCAGGTGGTAAAAAATAATTTCTTGTAAAGCGAGTGGAGATATCCGGGGCTTATATGAAGGTTTTTCGCCATGTCGGACAGGTTCCACTGTTTCTCGGGCGACTGCGCGATAGCCTGCCTTAATTCATAAAGCTCGTTTCGGTACGGAATAATATCGGTTTTCGGTACCGAGTCATATATTTTTAAGATAATTGCTTTCATGAGAAAATCAATTATAAGGTCGCTGTGTTCATTTCTGGAAAAATTCTCAAATGCAAGAAGTTCCGTAAGTGTTATTATATTAGCGGCATCCTGAAGATATATGGGTCGCCCGATCGGAACGGGGCGGCTGCGCATAAAATTTTCGTCGCTTATAAATTGGATAAAACAGTCCTCGTATACTTCGCCGTCTTTTATCGCGGGAGCATAATAATACGGAGTATATTTTGGAAAATAAAATGCGGTAAAAGGCGGATATTCATTGATCTCGGAATCTACTTTTACATATAGCGGGCTCTGTGGTATAAGAAGCATATCGTATTCGATGCCGTTTGGCATATCGGATTCAAAAAAGTTCGTCGGCAGACTGTGTGACATGACATATTTTGTACGGAACATACAAACACTTCCTTTGCCTAAAAAATTATTCCAAAAATCCTGAATAAATGAAATGATTGTAAGAAAAATCAATTTTATATTAGTTTATATCATTGCGAAACAGCTGTCAAATTGTTATTATAACTAATATATAAATATCATAGACGAGGAGGCAATTTTTTATGAGGAAGCATATAAAATCAATATTGGCAGCCTGTATGTCGTTTACTCTTATGTGCGGCAGCATATATATACCGCAGGTCAGCGTAAAAGCAGAGAATCCGATAGTGCAGACTATTTATACGGCAGACCCTTCGCCGCTTGTTGTGGGAGATACGATATATGTATATACCACGAGAGATGAAAGAAGGGATTCTAAAACCGATGACTGGAGCCTTATGAATGAGTGGCGATGCTTTTCATCAAAAGATATGGTGAACTGGACGGACCACGGACAGATCGCGCATGCGGAAACTTTTGACGGAACAGGCAACTGGCGCGCATGGGCCCAGCATGTGGTTAAGCTGAAAACCCAAGTAGAAGGCGGACGCTGGGAGGACAGATATTATCTTGTTGCGCCGTTTAACGGAACGAAGATCGACGTAGCCGTATCGGAGAACCCATGGGGACCGTTTGTAGACGCAACGCCCGGCAAATATCTTATAGACGGCGGCTGGGGAGGCGGAAATATTGACCCGGCAGTGTATATTGAAGACCACGGAAATCCTGATGATGTTGAGAATTATGACATATATCTTTACTGGGGCAATCCGTATCTGCGTTACTGCAAACTGACGAACGATCTTTTGGATGTAGACCCTGATACCGATGGCGACGGCGTGTTATCTGAAGAGGAAAATGCGCTGATCCTAGATTTTCAAGGGATGATAATAAGATACTCGGCGAAGTAAGACCGGGACTTCACAGTTTCCAGATATTTGACGATGAAGGATATGCATCTTTTGGAGAACCGACGCAGGGCAAGAATGATATAGATAAAGATAAGAATAAATACCCGGAGGAGAGTGCGTCCGAGCTGCATGAAAAAAGATGCGCTTTTGAAGAGGGACCGTGGGTAATAAAACATGACGACGGCAAAGAAGGAACCGATGATTACTTCCTTTTCTTCGTAGGCGGACGTATCCCCGGCGAGACGGTAGAGTATTCGTCTGCCCCGACTCCGATAGGACCGTGGACATACAGGGGGCTTGTAATGGACAGGGAAAACGGGAATTCCTGTATACATCCCGGAGTAGCGGAATTTAAGGGACATAATTATCTTTTCTATCTCAATGATATGCTTGTCGGCGGAACCGGTTCAGATCGTTCCGTATGCGTCACAGAATTTAAGTATGACGAAAACAACCTGATAATAAAAGAAACTGCAGATAATGTTGCGGCCCTTCTCTGGCAGGGGGTAGAAGATACAACAAAAGGAACTCCGTTCTTTAGCGTAACCCCGATCGGAACGCTCAATCCGTATGAGGTAAACGAAGCCGAGACGATATGCTGGACATCCAATATCGGAGGAGCAGAAGGCGGTTTCAACGGCACGGGACGCGGGGTTAAGACCAAAGCAAAAGAAGCATATACGGAAACAGACCCTGTAACGGGAAAAGAAGCTTTCTGGCAGTCGGCAGCGCGTTACGGAGTAGCCGTATGCGATATTGATAACGAGGATTATATCAAAGTCGGCAATGTTGATTTTGGTGACGAAGAAGTGACGGGCTTTAATGTATCGGCAGCTGCCGGAGCGGGAACTCCTGCAGAGAACCCGATAATTGACAACAATGGAATAGAGATATTCAATCCGGAAAACGATACGGTATCGGGCGACCTTGAGATATGGCTTGATTATGGCAGTGAAAATGAAAAGCTGATAGGCACGGTAAATATTACAGATACCGGAAGCACCAATACTTATAAAGATTTCCATATAGACATAAACGAGCAGATAAAAGGCATACATGACGTGTATTTTATAGCAAGGGGAGAAGAAAATGCCAAGCTGTTCAACCTTGATACATGGAACTTTACAAAGAAAGAAAAGCCGCCTGTTGCGGATAATAATAATACGCAGGACGTTACGGATAACAAAGTAGTTACCGATACGCCGCCTGTTGCGGATAAGACGCCGGAGCCTGTAAAGAAACAGTCCGTAAAGATAAAAGGCAAAAAGACGGTTAAAGCAGGCAAGTCGGTTAAACTTACAGCAAAGCTTACGAATGTTACGGGCAAGGTTAAATGGAGCGTTAATAAGAAGAAACTTGCAAAACTTACGAATGCTAAGAAGAACACGGTAAAACTTAAAGCGATCAAAGCCGGAAAGGTTAAAGTTACCGCTAAGGTTGGAAAGGTTAAAGGAACGATTACGGTTAAGATAAAGAAATAAAGAGATATTTAGTGATCAGATAAGCCGGCGTCGGTATTTCGGGACAGTCTTTATGGCTGAGGAATGCCGACGCCGGTTTTTTATGCGGCTTTGACAGGATAAATGTATTTTTAATATAGAGGAAGTATATAATAATGTATATAAATAATTCAAAGAAAAAATAAATAAAACTGGACATTTTATCGGAATGAGAGTAAAATATTTGGTGTATAGAGTGAAATTTGTAGGCAGAAACAGATAAAGAATGTGATTATTTAAAATGGAGTGTTTGCTATGCAGGAAAAAAGTTTGGTAAGAATAGTGGAAATAGAATTGGAAAATTTCAAAAATGTGAATTATGGCGACATAAAATTTGTAAATTATTCAAATGCCGAATATCGAGCAGAATTGAAAGAAGCGGATATTAACGGTATATATGGGCAAAATGGCTCAGGTAAGACAGCCGTTATAGAAGCTTTTGATATTTTGCAGCATATTATGAGCGGAAATACTATTCCTTTTGCTGAATATGAAGGTATGTTTAGTGATAATAAGATGATGAAAGTTTCTACGGTATTCTATGTTGAACGCGGAGAGAAGAAATATAAAGCCAGATATGAGTTGCTGCTAAAAAAATGCAAAGAAGATAAGAAGATACAAATTTATTCAGAAAATATAATATATTGGCAAAGAGGGAGTTTGTGGAAAAAAGAAAGAAGCGCATTTTTCTGTAATCCTTATTATGATACGCAGTCTATTATGGAAAATGTATCAACACATATTGCATCGAAAGATGAGAGAGCATTGTCTAAAATACGTTTCTTTGGTTCAATACAGAATCTTGCGGTATTTTGTGCGCAGAAAAATGTGTCGCTGTATTTTAATGACGTAATAAATAAATCATTACAGGAAGAAAACCAAAATGAAGAAGAAACAGCATTTTCAGATGTGGTAAAAGCCCTGTTTGATTTTGCTAGAATGAGGTTTCAGGTTGTAAAGGTAAATCAGTTAGGCGTTAATTATTCTAATACTTTTATTCCCGTAAATGTCCATACTGAATCTGAAAATGAGATTATGCAAGGCTGTATCCCATTATTTATTAATGGACGGGGTGAGTTTTCGGAAGAGATTTTTAATAAACTTGAGAATATTGTTGCTGCCATAAATATAGCACTGAAGGCTATCATACCGAATTTATCAATTGAGATTGTTAAAACAAACGAGGAAAAGAATAAAGATGGGATCAATGTTGTGCAGGCAGAAGTATATTCTAACAGAGATGGAAAAAGATTTTTGACCAGATATGAATCGGAAGGCATTAAACGAATTATTTCGTTATTAAATTATTTGATTTCTCTGTATAATAATTCCGGAGTATGTCTTGTTGTTGATGAGCTCGACGCCGGAATATTTGAATATTTGTTGGGAGAATTGATAGGGGTTTTGGCAGAAGAGGCTAAAGGGCAGTTAATATTTACTTCGCATAATTTACGTGTGTTGGAGAAATTGGATAAAAAGAATATTATTTGTTCGACTATCAATCCGGAAAATAGATATATTTCTCTTAAAGGAATAGAAAAGACTCATAACCGCAGAGATTTTTATATAAGAACAATAGTTTTAGGCGGTCAGAAAGAGAAGCTTTATGATGATACGGATCTTCAGGATATGGATTATGCGTTTAGAAAAGCCGGAAATATGGAAAAAGCGGATATTCATATTCCGTTCTCTGCGGAATTTATGAAATTGTTAAACGATAGTCGGTAAGCTGGGAGTTGTTCAGGGGAGATGATGTTTCAAGCATGGATAAAGCAGTAATTTTTATTGTTGAAGGAGCCACGGATAAAAGGGCTTTGGAAAATATATTCAAAAAGATATATAAATATAAGGATATCCATTTTGAGTTTACCTATGGGGATATTACTTCGGACGAAAATATAGTATATTCAACAGAAAATATTTCCTGTAGAAATATGCAAAAGGTAATAGATAGAAATAAACATAAAAGGGAAATTATGGATTATCTTCTTGGGTGTGATAAGATTAAAGGAATACCATACAGATGCTATTATTTATCCAGCAATTTAGACCATGCGCTATATAATCAGCTTAATCTGAGCGATGATCTGAAATTACAATACTCCCAGGCGTTTTATGAACAATTCATGGGAAAAGAAACATTATTCATAAAGTTTCTTGATATGGAAGTTGTTAATGGAGCCCCGGAAAGTTTTCCAGCATCGTGGAGATACATACGAGAGAATTTACATTCCTTGCAAAGACATACAAATCTGAATATTTATTTTAAGGAAAATCCGGTATTATAATTAAAATTCCGTCAGACACGTATATTTGATAGGCAGAACTGCTGATTCAAAAAAAGGAGGCTGATATTGTGCGAAACAAGATAATAATTATTAATCAAATAAAAATATATAAATTAAAAATCAAAAACAGAGAAAATAAATGTGAAATCATAAATGCGTGATATCTTAGTTTGTTCTGGTTTTCTAAAAGTCTTGTAATTTCATTTTAAGATCACATATAAAAGCTATTGCTATGCAGCGTATTTTAAATGATCATGGACAGTATTAGGGAAAGATCATTGACATAATTTAAAAAAATTTTACAATAAATTATATTAATTATAAGTCAAGATAACATTACATAAATACGAGGGGGAAATGGTATGGACAATAAATTGAAAAAATATCTTGCTATAGTAATGGCAGCCGTATTGGTGATAACAGGGGGGATATTGCCACAGGAAAACAAGGCATCAGCAATGATAAATGGCTATGGTATAAACAATCCCACAATAAATATGGATGCTGTACCTCCCGAGAGAGTTGCAACATGGGATAAAATAAAGTTTGGAAGTTATTATCAGGATGCGGAATTTACTCCAGAGCCTATTAAGTGGCGCGTGTTGTCGGTAAACGGCAATGATGCTTTTCTTCTTGCAGACAGGAATCTTGACCAAGTTCCTTATAATGAGGAATGGGCAGATGTTACATGGGAAACATGCAGTTTAAGAAAATGGCTTAATGAAGATTTTTATAATGAAGCGTTTGATGAAGAAGAAAAGAAAGCTGTATTTGAAACGACTGTTATTAATAATGGTAATCCGATATTTAGTACAGAGGGAGGAAACGATACAAAAGATAAAGTATATCTTCTGTCTATAGAAGAGGCATGTGATGCGTCGTATGGATTTGAAACGGAAATGTTAGAAAAATCAAAAACAAGATACGTACAGAATACGGATTATACAAAAACAAAGGGCGCAGTAACAAATGCTTACAACGGTTATGATAATGGTGACTGGTTGTTAAGGTCTCCCGGCGATATGCAGGATAGTGCAGCCCATGTCAATAGCCTTGGAGAAGATGATTATTATGGAGTTGATGTGCATAATGGCGGGACAGCGGTAAGACCTGTCATTCATGTTGATATTTCGTCTTCTAAAGTAAAAAGTGCAGGTGAAGTAGACTCTTATGGCAATGTTACCAATTTGTCGGATGAAATCAATCCGCCCAGAATAAAGGACGGTATTACTACATGGGATTGTGTATATTTTGGAAAGTATAAGCAGACGGCAGTATTTAAAAAGCAGGATATTGAATGGCGTGTTCTGTCGGTAGATGGTGACGATGCGTTTTTGCTTGCAGACAGGAATCTTGATTATAAGCCATATAATGAAGAGGCGGGGGATACCACATGGGAAACATGTTCGCTAAGAAAGTGGCTCAATAATGATTTTTATGATGAAGCCTTTGATGAAGAGGAGAAGAAAGCTATATTTGATACTAATGTAGTGAATGGTTACGACATGGAATATTATGTGGATGGTGGAAATGATACGATAGATAAAGTATATCTGTTATCCGGGACTGAGGTAAAAAATGAGCTGTATGGGTTTTATACATTTGGTGATAATTATAAAGCACGATATGCAAAGAATACGGATTATGTGAAAGTAAATAATAATGCTATTACTGAAAATAATGCTCTGGCAGATGGGTTTGGAAATGGTGTTTGGTGGCTTAGATCACCGGGTCAAAAATCTTATGAAGCGTCCACGGTAATAAGCCGGGGTGAGCTATATCATTCTTATGTAGAGGATGAATTATCAATACGTCCGGTGGTTCATATTAATCTGTCAAATCCGGTATGGAGCTATGCGGGCAGGATAAGATCAGATGGAGAATACGAAGAGGCACCGACAGCAACACCGACAGCGACCCCGACAGCAACGCCGACAAAGGCGCCAACGGCAACACCAACAGAGGCACCGACAGCGACCCCAACAAAGGCGCCAACGGAAACGCCGACAGAGGCACCGACAGCAACACCGACAGCGACCCCAACGGCAACACCGACGGCAACACCGACAGCGACCCCAACAGCACCGCCGGCGAAAAGCCCGGAACTGTCGCAGTCAGTTCCATCCGACTATAATGCAAATAATTCTAAAGAAATAGTTGTGAACGGAGCATTATACCAGATTTTTGAACAGGAAGAAACGGCAACATTTTGTAAACCAATGCGTGAAACAGATAAAGTAGTTATTCCGGCAAAGGTGACAGTGGAAGGGGTTTCGTACAAGGTGACAGCAGTTTCTCTAAATGCATTTGCCGGCTGCAGAAAATTAAAATCAGTTACGATTGGTAAAAATGTTATTGCAATTGGCAAACAGGCATTTTACGGATGCAGGAAATTAAAGTCCATAACGATTAAAACCAAAAAATTAAAAAATAAATCTATTGGAGCACAGGCATTTCAGGGTATATATAAAAAGGCTGTAATTAAAATCCCGGCTAAGAAGAAGAAAGCATATAGAAAATTGTTGAGCAATAAGGGGATAACAGGGAAAATGAAGCTGAAATAAAAACCTATATAAAGGCATTTAAGGGCAGAGCTAATTAGAATCGGTTCTGCCCTTAAAATTATTTATAGAAAATGAAAAGAGCTTCCGCACATATTGTGAAGAAGCTCAGACTTTTTTATGTTATTAACTATAAAATATATTTTGTTTGTTTATCCAAAAAGTTCTTCCCATAGTAAATCATTGCCATCTCCTACTGTAAAATTCAAAAGATTGTCAAAGTCAATGCCACTGCTGGTAATAATATCTTCATTATCAAACATTACTATGGAAATCATCGGAATAGAATATTCCTTTTTCATCAACATCCATCCTTTCTTAAAATTACATGATTTTAATTTATTAAGATAGATAGTTGATAATTTTGACATCTATTATTATACAAAGTATTTTATAGAATGTCAATAACTTTTTATGTTTCGCAATAAATATATTTATTACAATTTATAGGATTATAAAATAATATTCCATAATTAAAAAAATGTTGGGATACAATAGATAGGTAACATAGAAAATAAAATACAAGGATTCACCTTTGTATGATATATTGT